>NZ_SDLF01000100.1:0-590 GCF_013096935.1 Brevibacillus sp. MCWH
ATCTACTTCAATGTCTAATTTTTCTAAATTGTCAAAAACGGTTTCAGCGACCTTAACTTTTTCGTCCAGAAATCTTCTTAAAGTTGAGAGTACTTCTCTTGAATGTTCTTCTCCTTTTTCTAACGTAATTTTATACCCAGTATATTCAAAACCTTTAACACTTTTTTCTTTAATTTCATCTTGAAATTCTTTTACGAACTTTTCTCCACTCAAGAAAGTACGCTTCAAGAATTTAATAGCCGCTTCGAACCAAGAACGAACTTTAGCAGCTAATTTTTGAAAGATTTCTTTGAGTTTACCAATTTTATCTTTTAGGAAAGACTCTAAAAGAACTGATGGGTTTGCAGAGTTTTCAATAACAGCTTCTTCAGCAACTACGTCAAAGATATACATAGATGCATTGACTTGATAAAACTCAAGAGCTGTTTCGCTGTTTACTCCCATAATACCTTCTAATGAAGGTTCAATGTATCCAGAATAACTTTCAATTACTGTTTCCTCGTTATTAAATAAAGTTCCGAAAATAGACATCTTATTATTCCTCCTTTTTAAGTTTATAAATTACTTCTTAGGTTTATAAGAGAGTGCAC
>NZ_SDLF01000101.1:0-585 GCF_013096935.1 Brevibacillus sp. MCWH
TTTACCTTTCTTTCCAGAAGAAGATAAATCAACAGCGTCAAAATCTGAAGATAAAGACTCTTCTGATAAAGAAGTTTCTAAATGAATATCATCAAGTAATCTAATTCTATTACCTATTTCAAATGGATGGTTGAAATAACCTAAGTCGTTAGGGTCACGGTATCTTATTTTTACACGTTTAAACGTTAAATAGTATTGACCAGTACTTCTTTTTCTTTCAACGTTAATCACACAAACCCAGTCAGAGTTTTCTATAACTTCCCATGCACTTCCTACATTGGAACGTCCGATAAATCTACCTAAGTCTTCTTTGTTTGCTTCCATAGCAGCATCTACAACTGAAGCTGCTGTTCTGTTTAATTGGTGTGCTGTTATGACCGGGATATCTAATTCAGTAGCTAAGTTTTTCAACTCGTTAGTAATATTTTTCAACTCTTCTTTCTCATCTTTCCCTCTTTCTGTCGGTCTAATACGTTTAATATAGTCTAAAATAAGAGCTACAACTTCTTTACCATCATCTTCTATTTCTTCAATGATTGTGTATAAATCGCTAGTGTCAATGCTTCTATTAGGATAGTATTTAAT
>NZ_SDLF01000102.1:0-571 GCF_013096935.1 Brevibacillus sp. MCWH
TTTCGAACTGGTGTCACTGGAATTTCAATATCGCCTGGTTGAAGCGGTACGTTAGGCGCAGCGGCTTGTTTCGGTGCTGCCGCAACTGAAGCTTCCGCTTTTGGCGCTTCTTGTACCGACTGCACAGGCGCTTGAACCGGAGCGGTTGGCGTTTGACTTGGCGTTGGAATGTTGCCGGATTCGATCAATTTCAACAAGTCTTTGCGCGTAATGCGTCCGCCCATGCCTGTTCCTTGTACTTGTTCAAGGTCGATGTTGTGCTCTTGGGCAAGGCGAAGAACGGCTGGCGAATAGCGGCCTCTTTCTCCCGCCGGTTTTTTCGGTGCTGCTGCTTGTGCTGGCGCTGCCGGAACTTCCGCTTTTGGTGCTTCTTCTCGTTTCGTTTCCGCCGTTTCTGTGCCTTCTCCTTCGACTTCAATCGTACAAATGACGGCGCCAACTGGCAACGTTTCCCCTTCTTTTGCGATAATTTCTTTAATCACACCAGCAAATGAAGATGGAATTTCCGCATTCACTTTATCTGTCATCACTTCGGCAAGCGGATCGTATTTGTTGACACGAGTGCCAACAG
>NZ_SDLF01000103.1:0-569 GCF_013096935.1 Brevibacillus sp. MCWH
GAGCTTTATCGATGTTTATCACGATGTTGAAAAAATCATTTGCGAATACAAAGCAAATTGATGAAAGCGATCAAAATGAAGACTTTGAAATTCGAAGATACTAAGTTTTCAACTAGCGCATGCTAGTGGAATATAAAAAACTTTTAAGGAGGAATTATACATGCCTGTTTTAGGAGCTGCTATTGATTTATCTGGTCTTTCTTTACCTTTTACGGTGTCAGATGTGATTGGAAGTGTGAACTCTTTACTTGGTTGGGTAGGGCCATTCGTACTACTTGCCATTGCTTTGGGATTTGCACCAAAAATCATTTCATTCATCAAGTCGATTTTCGGTCGCGCGGCATCGCGATAAGAGGAAAAGGAGGAGCGATCCTCCTTTTTTAGTAGGGGAGGCGTGGGATGTATTAAATGATTAAAAAAATAAGCAGTTGATTGTTATGTTTTTTACTATTTTATCCGTTGAGCGCTTTTGCGTTTACGGTTTATGAAGTTAGTGGGAGTGCCATTAAAAGTGGACCGTACTATTCGCCAAGTGATGATAAGTATATCGTTGAATTTGATCCAAATGT
>NZ_SDLF01000104.1:0-567 GCF_013096935.1 Brevibacillus sp. MCWH
CATTCTCACCATACTCATATTCATCAGCGTTTAACATAGGTCTTCCTTCAACAGGAACAAGAATAGCAACTCCACCTTGTCCTGTCTCAACTTGACCATTAGTAACTAAATAGCTTACAATTAATAATCTTAATTCTTCATCAGGAGTCATTACTAACCATCTACCAATAGCTAAGAAAGGTTTATCTAATTTAGATTTTACAGAATATTGTTTAGTATAGTTAGAAACAAATCCGTCACCGTTAACAATAACTTTCTTATTCAAGTTTACATTTCTTGAATCTGCTGCGATAGGTAGGCTAGCAAATCCAAGTTCACCAGCAAGATCGTATCCATCGTTATTTACTCTGTAAGCAGGGTTCATGTAATGATGAATACCTTGTCTATGTCCTACGTTAGTAGTTAAATCAGTAATTAAAAATTCAGGTTCTTCATACAAAATTACTAACTCAGTTTCTGTTTCAATAGGATTAATTTGTGGCATATGCTCATAAATAATAGAAATATCATCTTCTGCACCATTATGCTCGCTTAAAGTATCGAATCATACTTTTAACTCTTTTACTT
>NZ_SDLF01000105.1:0-564 GCF_013096935.1 Brevibacillus sp. MCWH
ATTTTGCTCTTTGACCCGACGCACATCTACTTGCGTAATTTCTGAAATTCCTGTTGCCTCACGCCATAAACGCAACCACTCTTTTTGATTCAAATAAGCTTTTACATCCGTAAAATATGATTTATTAACAACAATAAGCACATGAAAATGTGGGTGATAATCATCTCGTTTCTCATTATAAGTTATTTCTAATTTTCGAACATAACCTTTTACTACTCTTTTTACAACTTTTCGTTTAAATAATTTATCAAAAGATTTATTATATCTTTTAATCTCATCTCCCAATCTTTCAGCTACTACGTTCGGTGTTGTAAGCGTCAAAAAGATAAATGCTTTATCATAACTAATCTTTATATCCTGCATCATTAAAGATAATTCCAAAGCATCTTTTCTCGCTTTTCTCCATGCACACATTGGACAAAATCTATGCTTACAAAAATTCCCACGATGCATTTTAATTTTGTTTAATTCTTTATCACCAACAAACGATAAGAATGTCCCACATTCCTCAATTAACCAATAATACGAATCAGATACTAAACTTTTTACTAAATCTCTAAACTC
>NZ_SDLF01000106.1:0-560 GCF_013096935.1 Brevibacillus sp. MCWH
CTACAGTAAATTCTGTACCTTCTATCGTTATCGGTGATGAGAAAGGAGCTGGTAAAGATAGAAGAATTGCAAAAGAATTTATTCAAAGATCAGCTAAAACACTTTTAAATGAAAAAGTGTTTACTGATCTAATTGTGAACAACGAAGTTATTTTCGTTGTTTCATCTACTGGTGGTGGTACAGGGTCTGGTATGTCACCTGTACTAACTGATATTCTTTCAAGAGTTTATCCAACAAAACGATTCATCCTTGTAGGAATTTTACCTACTATTAAGGAATCTATCGCTGCACAACAAAATACGATTGAATATTTAAAAGAGATGAGAAACTTTAAAGCTACTTACATGTTATATGACAATAACATTAAGACAGAATTACCTACAAGCGATATGATGAAGGCTATCAATAATCAGATCGTTGAAGATATTTGTGTGATCCGTGGTGATTATCAACATGCTACTCCATTTAATAGTATTGACGAAAAAGACATGTTGAAAATTATTGAAACAGAAGGTAGACTTGTATTAGCAACAACTTTTGGATTCAAAGAAAAAGATATT
>NZ_SDLF01000107.1:0-558 GCF_013096935.1 Brevibacillus sp. MCWH
ATTAGAGACAATGAGATTAAGTGGACCTAAAGGAGAATATGTTTTAAGAAGACTAAGTACTTTGACACGTGTTATGGTTACTGAATTAAATTTTAAAAATAAAGCGTTTTCTGTTGGTGTTAAAGGTATTCGCGATTGTGTGAAAATTATTAATGACATTTTTAGAAAATATGTTGATTTTGTTAAATCTTCATAAATTACCATAGTTTTTTCCTACTTAAAAAAGATATAGAAAAGGTGACCCCTTTTCTATATCTTTTTCTTATTATAAATTAAGAATTTCTTTCCTAATAAAACATAATAGTAAACTTTAAATATCTTTAAAGGAGGATTATATTATATGTTTTTTTCAAGCATTTCAAATTCAAGAAGTCAAAATAATCAGCTTTATTTAGAAGAAGATTTATTAGAGTCGTATACTATAATTTCAGAACTTGCTAAAGAACATTACGCATTTAATTCAGCACTTTACATTTATGATGTTATTTTAAAAGAGAAAGCAATTTGTGATGGTGATGATTACGAAATTTTAGTAGAAAATTTTATAAAAGATGGGTT
>NZ_SDLF01000108.1:0-557 GCF_013096935.1 Brevibacillus sp. MCWH
AACAGAAATCGCAGTGCCGATTCCGCGTCCTCACCGTATACGCAGTGGTATTCCTGGTAGGCCACGCCGCTACGGTCGTCTACCACGCTAAACAGCATCAGCGTCGGTTCGCCTCTGGCCGGGTCGATCCATTCAGGCTTGTCGATGTGCTTGAGGTCGGAAGGCGACAGGTCGAACTGCCAACAGTCGTTGCTGTGCTCAGCCTGAAACCGCGCGGCGGGCGGTTGCCGCGACAGCCGCGGCTGATCCAGTCGCCACAAGGACAAGTAGCGGTTGATGGTCGGGCGGCTCAGCACCCCCTTCGGCGCTTTGACCAAGCCTTGAGCGGTCTCCACGCCGTAGTCCTCCAGCAGCTCGATCGCACGATTGGTGGAAAGGTGCCGGCCCTGCTTATTCGGCGTGCGCAGTTTCAACGCCGCAATCAGCTCGCAGTAGCGCTCCAGCTCGGCCTGCTGCAATACGCGCGGCTTACCGTGATCGGCGCGGTGGGCCGCATGGGGTTTATGGATGAGGTTCAGCGCCCGGTACACGGTGCTGGAAGACACGCCGTACAGCTC
>NZ_SDLF01000109.1:0-550 GCF_013096935.1 Brevibacillus sp. MCWH
ACTTTAAAATCTAAACTAAACGCTATAACTAAGGAGAGAACTGACGAAGGGGTTTATATTCTTTACAAACCACAAGATTGTAAATGTGAATGCCCTTATCAAAAATTTTATGATGATGTATATAGAAATAAAAGTTTGAACGAGATAGATATGATAAAAAGTGATATAAGCTCTTTAGAGCATAAAAGAGAAATGTATTTAGAGATGGTTACAATTAAACAAAAGATAGACTCTATTGCTTCTATTATAAGAGCTAATAAAAACATAAACGACAAAACAGGGAATAAATATTTAGACTTGAAAAGAATTCTTCATTGTATAAACACATATTGTAATATTTATGATGAGGATGAGATAACAGAAACAATTTCTCTTCTAGAAGAATATGAAGAATATTTAAGTATTGATAATAAAATAAAGGATGTACTAAAGGAGAACAAACTTCTAGAAGATAATAAAGAAAATAATGATGAGTTATACAAAGAAATAGTTTAGATAAGTAATGAAATATATAAAAGCAAGTCTGAGGTAAATAAACTCAAAGAAGAAA
>NZ_SDLF01000010.1:0-149373 GCF_013096935.1 Brevibacillus sp. MCWH
TGCGGACGGGATAAGCGCTGAAAGCATCTAAGCGTGAAGCCCCCTCCAAGATGAGACTTCCCACAGCGTCAAGCTGGTAAGACCCCTCAAAGACGATGAGGTTGATAGGTTCGGTGTGGAAGCGCGGTAACGCGTGGAGCTGACGAATACTAATCGGTCGAGGACTTATCCACTCCAATGATCCTTTGCCGCCATGCATATCCAGTTTTCAGGGAATGAACGTAAACGAAAACCTCGTCTCTTTTTCGCAACGGGAAAGAGGCGGGGTTTTTTGTGTGTTGAGCGGGAACAGCATGGGCACGAGTGTAAGTACTAATTTATACTTTAAAAACAAAAAAGTATGTAATATAATGATTCCAATAACAGGAAAGTGGAGGGATGATATGCGGGTGTTGGATTCGTATGTGGAGCTAGGGATTGTAGGCATGGCCCGTGCAGGGAAAACGTCATGGCCTCTCGGTCACGTGGGGGCTGCGTTGCTGGCCGGGTACTTCATGAATCAGGAGCACGAACTGCCGGAGCATGTGAAAGAGGGGATTGAGCGGACGTGTGAAGCGTTTCGCCGCCAGCATCCGGAGTGGTTTGCGCCACCTGAGCCGGAAGAAGCTGATCCTGTACTGCTTGAGTGGATCATCAAAGGCATTGCGGACAATGTGAAACAGCTTCGAACCTCCGGTCACGGCCTGGCCTTGGGCGTTCTGGCTCTGAAGGCGCTGCGTCAGCGACCTGATTTGATCACGCCTCAAATTGTGGACGGGCTGGCCGCAATGTTGGAGGGAACGACAAAAGACAGACCGAACCGGTACTGGGGAATTGAAAATTATTTTGAAGTGACGGCAGCAGACGTCCCAGACATTCCCGCATATCAGGACACGCTGGACATGACGAGGCGGACATTCAGCGAGCTGCACACAGTCGTACCAGGGCGCGTCATTGACGGAGTCATGTATCATCTGGCTGGCGAAACCATTCACAGCATTACCCACGCGCAGGCATTGACCGATCTGGAACGATTCGGATACGATGATTTGGTTTCAACCGGGATGGTTAATCATCGCATCCAGATGCATCTCAATCGTCAGATTCCAGACTTCGTGCTGGAGGATGAGGTGAAGGAGCCTGTCTTTGTCTCTCTCTACGATCCGCAGTATTGGGCGAAAACCTTTACTGACCCGCATGCGCTGAAATTTCCCTACGCAGCCCTCGACCTCTTGAAACGTCTTCCGGAAACGGAACGGGCTGAAGCGGAGCGGAACGCTTGTAAACTACTGACGATCATACCATAACGCGAATAGCTGTCTCTTCCTGCAAGGGAGGCAGCTTTCTTTTGCTCCTAAACGGTGAAAAAACAGAGACTAGGCAGCAGCACCGTCTCAAAGTGCAGACTGCAACGGCCCCACAAATGACAATGATTCCCCCGCCTTTACAGGTCCACATTCATCCCCATCTGTGTTACCATAAGGAAAGCCTTTACGAAAAGCTTTTGCTGCATGGCTTCTCGAAGAAGCAGGTTCTTCTCAGCGGAAGCTTGTCTTGTTGTTTCCGAATGAAGATCAACACAGGGTACTGTTCCTACAACACATGTGACAAATAGGGCTGCCTCCAAAAAAGTACCGATGGGAGAAGGGGGGTTGTTGGCTATGAGCCATACAAAGGTGTTGGTAGCCGATGACGATCCAAACGTATGCGAAATCATTCGCCTGTACTTTGCGAAGCAGCAGATTGACCTGGTAGTGGCCAGCGACGGCAGACAAGCGCTGGAGCTGGTGGAAAAAGAATCGCCGGACATGATTATTCTCGACGTCATGATGCCGCAGATGGACGGCTTTGAGGCGTGCCGCGAAATCCGCAAAAGATGGGACACGCCGATCATCATGCTTACGGCAAAGGACGAAGAATTTGACCGTGTGCTCGGCTTGGAGCTTGGGGCAGACGATTATGTAACGAAACCATTCAGTCCGCGTGAACTGGTGGCCAGGATTCGGGCCATCCTCAGAAGAATGCAGCCGAGGGAAAAGGTGGAGGAAGACGCGGCGCGCCTGCTCACATTCGATCAGTTGTCCATTGATTTGGACAAGCGGGAAGTGATCGCAGCCGGTGAAAAAATCAGCTTTCGCCCAAAGGAGTTTGACCTGCTGGTCCATCTGGCAAAATCGCCGGGCAGCGTCTTTTCGCGTGAGCAATTGCTGGAACAAATCTGGGGTTTTGACTATTTTGGCGACATCCGCACGATTGACGTGCACATCAAAAAGATCAGGCAGCGGCTGAGCAAGCTTCCCTACGAATGCATCCACACGGTGTGGGGAATCGGCTACAAATTCGAGGTGGACAAGTAATGCTGGGGATGTCGAAAAGCATCTTTCGCCGCCTGTTGTTCAGCTATCTTGCCACCGTGCTGATCGGATTGGGCATCTCCGGTCTGTTGATCTCCTTTTTCGCCAAGGAATACTTTTACAATGCCAAGCAACAGGAACTGCTGCGCCAGGCGAAAAAAGTGAACGTACAGATAAATGACAGCCGTCGGGTTAATGCACGTCTGCTGGAACAACTGCGCAATCTGGACGAAACGTACGATGTGCGCATCTGGCTGTTTGACGCTGATGGGAAAATTGTCGCCACCTCGATGAAAGACGAAGTGTTTACGGGAAAATCGGTCGCGATGTCGATCGCCAACAAGGTGCTGAACGGGGAAAACGCGGTAACGGAACTGAAGATCGATGGCTTGGCGGACCCGATGCTCTCCGTCGCCATTCCCTGGGGAGAAGGAGAGGAGATCTACGGGGGGATCATTCTGCACGCCCCGATCGAAGGCATCGAGCGCACCTTTGCCCAAATGCGGGAAACCATCCTCTGGGCCACCCTGTTCGGCGTCCTGCTGTCCACGGCAATGGTCTCCTATCTCTCATGGTCGATCTCCCGGCCGCTGAAAAAAATCGAGCGCACGGCCACGGAAATTGGACGAGGCAACTACGCCGAGCGGGTCAAGATAGACACGGCGGACGAGATCAGCGACCTTGCGCAGACGATCAATACGTTGGCGGAAAAGCTGGAACGGGTGGAGCAGGAACGGCACCACCTGGAGCGGGTGCGCAACGATTTTCTCGCCAACGTGTCGCATGAGCTGCGGACGCCGCTGACGGCGATCCAAGGCTTTTTGGAGGCGCTGCAGGACGGCCTGGTGGAAGAGGAGGAAGCGCGGCAAAAGTATTACGCCGTGATGTACTCGGAAACGATGCAAATCAACCGTCTGGTAGACGACCTGATGGATTTGATGAAATTGGAGAACAACGAGGTGACGCTGGCCAGATTCCCGGTCGATGTGGCCGAGGTGATCAACAAGACGGCGTTTGCCTTTCGCCCTGAAGCGGCGGAGAAAGGGCTGGAGATCGAGGTGGCACTGGCGGACAACCTGCCGAAGATCTACGCCGATAAGGACCGTGTCGCCCAAATTGTGAAAAACCTGGTCAAAAATGCAGTGAAATTTACCGACGAAGGGACGATCCGCATCACCGCAGAACCGGATGGAGAGTGGGTGAGGATGTCTGTCGCCGACAGCGGCATTGGCATCGCCGCAGACGACCTCCCGCGCATTTGGGAACGGTTTTTCAAGGTAGATCGCGGACGTTCCAAGAAAAACAAGGGCACGGGGTTGGGGCTGGCGATCGTCAAAGAGCTGGTCGAACTGCACGACGGAACCATCACGGTGGAAAGCGAGCCGGGCTTGGGAACCACGTTTACGGTCTGGCTGCCGACCGTGGAAAAGTACCGTCAGGCGCAAGCGCAGTAATACGGCGTCGAAGCGGTTCGGGACGGTCATGATTTTTTCATAGTTTGTTCATGGTTTTTTCCCACTTCGCTCACGGAATGGCTATCTTTTCCCGTTACGCTATGAGTGTGACGGCGAGGTCGTCATGAACCTTGAAACGAAAGGGGAGAATGAACATGAAAAAAACATGGGTATCCCTGGCCGCTGTGGCTGTACTGCTGTCCGGCAGCCTGGTGGCATGCTCCAATGGAACGGACACGCCGGAACCGGCAACACAGCAGGACGGCGGAAGTGCCACGACTCCGGAGACGTCTACTCAAACGGAAAACCAATCGACCGACAGCTCGGTTTCTCAAGAACAATCGAACGCGAATGCTGGTGTAGCTGACTCGAATGCCGGCACGTCCGACGCCTCGACGGGGGCTTCTGACACCACCGGCTCCACCGATTCGGGTTCGACAGGTTCCGAATCTACTACCGATTCCGCCCAGAACTAACGGCGAGACATTCGGTCATAGGCGAGCAACACCACTCTTTCCCCGCATCCCTCCATGTATCCATATATGTCAGGACGGTTTTTACCGTCCTTTTTTGTTTTGGCGGCCATACGTTTTCTCGCAAGACAGTGGGTATTCAATATGACGGTGATTCATTGGCTGGTCTGGTTTCGGACGGTGTCGAAATTATTTCCAGTTGTATGAACAAACGAAATATTTTATAATTGCACAATATCGAAAGATTTTGAAAGGGGGCAATTTATTTGGAAGCAATCATTACGTGGATCAACGACCTTATTTGGAGTCCTGCAATGATTTATCTCTGTTTGGGGACAGGCTTGTTTTACTCGTTGGCGACCCGGTTTCTGCAGCTGAGACACTTTAAAGCCATGATCAAGCACATGTTTGAAGGAAAGAGCTCCGAGGCAGGGGTATCGTCTTTCCAAGCCTTGTCGATGGCGCTGTCCGGCCGTGTCGGGACGGGCAACATCGCCGGCGTGGCGACCGCGATCGCTGCAGGGGGACCGGGTGCGGTCTTCTGGATGTGGATGATGGCCTTTTTGGGGGCAGGTTCGGCGTTCGTCGAAGCCGCCTTGGGTCAGGTGTACAAAACCAAACAAGATGGCCAGTTTCGCGGCGGCCCTGCCTATTACATTGAAAAAGGGTTGAAGCTGAAATGGTACGCTGTCTTGTTTGCAGTGGTGACCGTCATCGCGACGGGCGTGCTGCTGCCGGGTGTGCAGGCAAACAGCATCGCGGCGGGGATCGAAAACGCCTTTAATATCCACCCTGCCATTACGGGTATTTTCCTGGTCGTGTTGTTGGCTGCGATCATCTTCGGCGGCGTCAAGCGGATTGCCAATGTAGCACAGGTAGTCGTGCCGTTTATGGCGCTGGGTTATATTTTGGTGGCCTTGATTATTGTCATTATGAACATTAACCAATTGCCTGGCGTGTTGAAGCTGATCTTCCAAAGTGCGTTTGGTGTGGACGCTGCCTTCGGCGGCATTCTCGGCGCCGCCATCTCCTGGGGTGTGAAGCGGGGGATCTATTCCAACGAAGCGGGGCAGGGGACCGCGCCGCATGCAGCCGCCGCAGCAGAAGTGTCCCATCCTGCCAAGCAGGGGCTGGTTCAGGCGTTCTCCGTCTACGTGGATACGTGGTTTGTCTGTTCTGCAACCGCTTTCATGATTTTGATTACCGGCATGTACAACGTAACGCCTGAAGGAGCGGCGCCCATCGTGAACAACCTGGGTAACGTCGAGCCGGGTCCGATTTATACCCAGCAGGCTATCGAGTCGGTGTTCCCCGGCTTCGGCGCTCCGTTTGTCGCGATTGCGCTTCTGTTCTTTGCCTTTACCACGATCATGGCCTACTACTACATGGCGGAGACCAACCTGGCCTATCTCAACCGCTACGTGAAGCGGCCCTGGACGGAGTACGCCTTGAAGATCGTCATCCTGGGGGTCACCTTCTACGGAAGCGTGAAGACGGCAGGTCTGGCCTGGACCTTGGGGGACATTGGCGTCGGCAGCATGGCGTGGCTGAACATCATCGCCATTCTGCTGCTCACCAAGCCGGCGCTGGCCGTGTTGAAGGACTATGAACGCCAGATGAAAGAAGGGAAAGACCCGGTATTCGATCCGGTCAAGGTGGGCATTGCCGACGCGGATTTCTGGGAGAAAGAATACAAGTACCAGGGCGAGTCGGATATGTCCAGAAGGAAAACGTCGTAATGTCGTAATGGTGAAAAGACCTCGGACTGCACATGCAGCGCCGGGGTCTTTTTCCGTTGCCGTTCTCATTGCGAAATCGGCGCCGCCGGTGGAAAAGAGAGGAGAGTTCGTCCGGAGCAGGAGCAATTGTGTTTTAATAAAAGTACACATCCATTTTCATGGCAGAGGGATGAAGCATGGAGAAAACACTGGTTCCCGAAGTATTGCAGATGATCGGTGAAGTGATCCCGGAGGGCGTGTCGATCGCCGTCTCGGACGATTCCCGCTACATTTACTATCAGCCCAGCGCCAGCATCGACCTGAAAATCAAACCGGGCGACGCAGTGCGGGAAGGCTCGGCGACGCACAAAGCGCTTACTGCTCGCCGGAAAGTGGCGCAATACGTGGAAAGCCGGGTGTTTGGCGTTCCCTATTACGGTGTCTCGCTGCCGCTTGTGCGCGGCGCACGGCTCGAGGGCTGCGTCACTGCGATATACCCTCGGGTGTTGATGCCGCTTATGGCGCCGCTGCCGGCGCTGACCGTGCTGACCGGCAAGACGGACAACGGCTGGCTGCCTGTCCACGTGTCGGACATCATGTTTATCCGTTCACACGAGGGCAAAACGCTGCTGCACACGGCAAACGGCTCGTACGTCAACCGCTACAGCCTGACCGAACTGGAACGAATGCTGCCGCCCGAGCGGTTCGTGCGCTGCCATCGGAGCTATCTGGTCAATATCGAAGCCGTTGGCTTTATCCATCCGCATTTTCATTCTACATTCATGCTGGAGATGAAAGACAAGCAGCGGACCCGCGTGCCGGTCAGCCAGTCCTACGCCAGCCATTTCCGGCAAAGGCTCGGGTTTTAAGGGGCGTTAAGCCCTGGGCCTGTTGTTGGGCGCCGTTGATGTTCAGGGGTGTTTTTTCTGGCCTGCCGCCGCATTTTCTGGCTTGCGGGAAATCGAGTGCTCGTTCAGTTTGGATGTGCTACTGTGGTAGCAAACAGACGAACGAAATGGGCAGGTGGCTAACATGGTATGGGAGCGCTTACGCGATCAACGCCTGCGAGACAAAATCGTCCAGGCAGAGGAAGCGGCAAGCTGGATTGGGGATGGCATGACCCTCGGGCTGAGCGGGTTTACACGGGCCGGTGACGCCAAGGTCGTGCCGGTCGCCCTGGCAGAACAGGCAAAACAGGGGAGACGGCCGCTTACCGTCAACGTATACACGGGGGCGTCCCTGGGCTCCGGCGTGGACACGGTGTTGGCGGAAGCGGGAATAGTCGGCAAGCGGCTGCCGTTTCAGGTGGATTCGGTGATGCGGCAAAAGATCAACGAGGGAGAACTGCTGTTTGTCGATCAGCATTTGTCCCATACGGCCGAGCTGATCCGCGCGGGAGTGATGGACCCGATTGATTATGCAATCGTGGAAGCTGTTGCAGTAACGGAAGACGGGATGATCATTCCGTCGACCTCCGTGGGCAATTCCAACGTCTTCGTGGAACATGCCAAGCACGTCATCATCGAGCTGAACGTGGCACAGCCGCTCGCGCTGGAAGGCATCCACGACATCTACACGCCAGGCCGGCAGGGGGAACGTGCGCCGATCCCGCTGACCTCGGCCGAACAGCGGATCGGGCAAAAGGGCATTCCGGTCGACCCGGAGAAAGTGAAGGGCATCGTCATCACTGAGCAGTGGGACTCTCCGTCCACGATCGTCGAGCCGGATGAGGAAACGGCGGTGATGGCCGGCCATTTGATCGAGTTTTTGCGTCATGAAGTGAAAAAAGGGCGGCTGCCGCGAAACCTGATGCCGTTGCAGTCCGGTATCGGTTCAGTCGCCAATGCGGTGTTCAACGGATTTTTGGAGTCGGAGTTTTCCGGTTTGACGGTGTATTCCGAGGTGCTGCAGGACGCTGTGTTTGAGCTGATTGACGCAGGCAAGGTGACATTTGCGTCCGGTTGTTCGATCACGCTGACGGCGGAGAAAATGAAACAGGTGGCAGCCAACTTCCACGCGTACCGCGACAAGCTGGTGCTGCGGCCGCAGGAGATCAGCAACCATCCCGAGATAATCCGCCGTCTGGGGCTCATCTCCATCAACACTGCCCTGGAGTTTGACATCTACGGCAACGTCAATTCGACCAACGTCCTGGGGACGCGTATGATGAACGGCATCGGCGGGTCCGGCGACTTTGCCCGCAATGCCCGCCTGGGGATATTTGTCACCAAGTCGGTGGCCAAGGGCGGCAAGATCTCCAGCATCGTTCCGTTTGTCTCCCACGTGGACCACACGGAGCACGACGTCGATATCGTCGTCACGGAGCAGGGATTGGCCGACCTGCGCGGTCTGGCGCCGCGCGAACGGGCCCGGCTGATCATCGAGAATTGCGCCCACCCGCTCTATCGTGATCAACTGCGCGACTACTTCCGGGAAGCGCTGGCGCGCGGCGGCCATACGCCGCATGTGCTGGAAAAAGCGTTCTCCTGGCACACGCGGTTCGCCAGGGAAGGCACGATGCTCGATATGACAACGGTCTCCTCCCGCTGACGGGGGAGACCGTTTGTTCGTTTCGAGCTTGGCTCATCAGCAGGGCCCAAGCGGTGGTTACGCCCGTTTGGCCGCTGCCACGGCGCGGTCGCTGAACGCTTTCAGGTAATCGAGATAGGTGCCCTGCTCATCCTCGCAGTTGCCGTTTTTGTTGGCCATACGGACCAACACCAGGTCCAGTTCCGGCACGACGAGCAGGAGTGGTCCGGAATGGCCGACGATCTTGTATGAGCCCCGGGGAACGCTGTCCCCGATGATGTACTGCGGCGACGGCCCCGAATTGACGAACCAGAGACAGCCGTTTTGAGGCAGGCCGGGGGGCAGCGACGAGGGCGACTGGCAGGACACGGACAGGCGAAATACCGCTTCCGGAGCGATTTGCTTGCCGTTGAGCTGACCGGCTTTCAGGTGGAGATACCCCCACCAGGCAAGCTCCCGCGCGGAAACGTGCAGATTGGGTTCCGCACCGGACGGGTCCGGGTGAACCAGCAGCTTGGCGGTACCCTTCTGATCCATGATGACCGGCACCAGCGTTTCCGCCGGAGCGGTACGCCAGCCGGTCTCCCGCCAGCCGAGCGGGGCAAAAATCTTCTCCTCCAGCAATTCGGCGACAGTCAGTCCGGTCACCCGGGGAACCAGCTCGGTGAGCAGTTGGATGCCCGTGTTGTTGTAAGCCCAGCCGGTGCCCGGTGCGAAGCGGATGACCAGCCGGCCATCGCCATCGCGATCCAGTCCGTGCGTGTGGGTCAACAAATGGCGGACGGCGACTCCGTCCAGCAGGCGGCGGCTGTCCTCATCCGTAGAGAGGTAGCGGGAGACCGGTTCGTCCAGCGAGGCGATGCCGCCGGAGTGCACAGCCCAGGCGACCGCAAAGCCGATGTAGCTTTTGCGGACGGAAGCGACGTGAAACTGCGAATCGGCAGCCGCCGGACGGGCATCGGCTGCGTGGGAGTGGTGGCCGCTGTAGTGCTCCGCGACGATGCGGCCGCGCTGGATGACGTAGATGGCGCAGGCGGTACCGCCGTTCAGCCGGTTGATCCGCTCGGCGTATTCGAACAAGGAATCAAAGGCGGCAGTCGGTTTACAGGGCAGCATGTGACTCTCCTCCGAATCGATGGAAATGAAAGGGCGAACGTATGTACGTCTTTTTCGCGGGAAAACGGGGAAATTCCTGCCGGAAAAACGGATGAATGAAGGGGAAAACCGTGAATGGGAGGAGGAAATGCGTCACTTTTCCTTTCAAACAAAAGTTTAACAAGGGGCTGGCCAGACTTAGAAAACGGCCGGCCGATCAGCTTGCGGAGGAGGCGCGAACATAATAAAAAGGCCGTCACTTTCTGCGTGACGGCCTCGCTTTAGCCGCTGCGATTATTTGCGATACAGCGGGTACTCCACCTCGGCGGGGACGCGGATGGCGACGAGGCGCAGCGATTCACCCGGATCGGCTTGGAAAACGACCGATTCCGTCCCGTTGGTTGTGACGACGGTGAAGTCGCCTGTTTCCAGGGGAGCGTTGTCCGCAGCGCCGCCGTCCGCCTGCCGCTGCGGCCAGGCAGTGCCGCGGCCGCTCACCACCACGGCCGCCAGAGCGTATCCGTCCGGGAGAGAATAGGTCCAGGATTGTCCTGCCGCGATCTCAATATCGGCCATCTCCGCGTCGGTCACGAGCCGGATGGGCGCCTGTGGGCCGATCACATGTTTGATCCGGACGCCGTCCGCTTCCTCCACGGGAAACTGTTCATGGTCGTATTGATGGTACGTGGGCGCTTCCTTGACGGCGCGGGCCAGATGCGGTTCAAACCAGATCTGAAACATTTCCGTTCCCGCCGGCAGTTCTTCCGCGTGATAGACGCCTGAGCCGGTCTGCATGACCTGTGCGCCACCGGTCGAGACTTGCTGCAGATTGCCAAGCGTATCGCGATGCCCCACCGTGCCTGTCAAGACGTACGAAATGATTTCAAAACCGGAGTGGGGATGCAGGGGAATCTCAAACGTGGCCAGCGATTTGGCCCAGGCCCAGTAAAACAGCGGGCCGACGCGCTTGACAGCCGAGTGTTCGTGCGGAAAGCCGATCGGTTTGTTCTCCACGATCTCGCCGCTGCCGAAATGACCTTTGCCTTGTTCGTTTGGCGAATAAACAGCGATGTGCATGTGCAGTTCCTCCTTCAACACAGGGATGCGGTCTCCGAAAGCTACCATTTTTCGTGCGATGATCAGAACAGGACGTAAGCGCCGGGGCCGATCAGGGCCACTCCGATTGCCACCGCAATCAGCACCAGGTTGTATTCGTATCCGTTTTGCGTCACCCAGTAGCCGTTGGCGCCGTGAACTTTGACGATTGCCACCAGCATGGTCAGGGCGATCAACAGCGCACCGACCCACGTGCCGACACCGGCGGCAAACAGCAGGCCGCCCACCAGCTCACCCAGTCCGGCCAGCAGCGCCATGGTAACGCCCGGCTTCAATCCGATGGACTCCATCCATCCGCCGGTTCCTTTCAATCCGTGGCCCCCGAACCAGCCAAACAGTTTTTGGGCGCCGTGCCCCGCAAACGTCAATCCCACGACCAGACGAATGATCAACAAACCAAGATCCATCATGATGTTCATCTCTCCTTCATATATTTTAATTTTAAATATCTCAAAATCAAGATGTTTGTCCGAAAAGGCCGGCGGGCCTTAGAAGGTCTCCGCCAGTTTTGCTGCCTTTTCCAAGCCTTCCTGCACGATCGCTTCGGCTTTGTCCGGGAATTGGTTGTGCCCTTCCACGATCACGGTGGAGATGTCTTTCACTCCGAGGAAGCCGAGGACGTTTTGCACAAAGTTTACAGCCATTTCCGCCGCCGCAGCCGGACCTTCGGAGTAGATGCCGCCGCGCGCGTTCAGCAGGGCCACTTTTTTGTTGTTCAGCAGGCCAACCGGACCTTCCGGGGTGTATTTAAACGTTTTGCCGGCCTGGCACAGGTAATCAATGTAGGTATGCAGCACGGCAGGCACGGTGAAGTTCCACAGCGGGAAAGCGAACACCACCTTGTCGGCCTCCAGGAACTGATTCAGATACTTGTTCACCAGATCGGCTGCCTTCTGTTCTTCTGCGGTCAGCTCCATGCCTTGGCCGGATTTGTACATGGCGTTGATTTTCGTCACGTCGTAGTAAGGCAGGTTTTCCGCAAACAGGTCCAGTTCCACTACCTCGTCGTTCGGATGGGATTCTTTGTAGCTATCCAGAAACGCGTGGTACAGCTTCACGCTGACGGATTGTTCAATGGGACGGTTGTTGGCTTTCACAAACAGAACTTTGCTCATGCGGTTTCTCCTTTCATTTTGTAAGTCAATAACCTTTGTTTTGTAAATCTTGATTTCAAGATTATTATCTCTCCGCTGTTTTGTCAAGGTCTTTATTGGCTGCGGGCAGCAGGCATTTTCTAAAATCGTTCCTGCGCGGCCCTCCCCAGCTTTTTCAGCAGCGCGATCGCCTGCTGTTTTTCCTCGGCGGTAAGGCCGCTCACAGCCTTTTCGATCGCTTCCTTGTGGGACGGAAAAATATCAGCCAAAAACTGTTTGCCCTGGTCGGTCAGCTCCGCGTAAATGACGCGCCGATCCTCTGCACAGGGCTTGCGTACCAGCAGCTTCTTTTTTTCTAGTTTATCCACAACGTAGGTAATGTTTCCGCTGGAGATCAGGATTTTTTCGCCGATTTGCTGCAACGGTTGGGGGCCTTTATGAAACAGGACTTCCAGGACGCCAAATTCTGTCGGGTTCAATCCATGGCGGCGGATGTCGCGGTTGACATGGGCCGTGACCCAGTTGTAGGAACGGGACAGCGCAATCAGGAGCTCAAGTGACTCGTTTCGCTGCTGCGTATCTGTCATAAAGGATGGCCCTCCTTTTTGTTTTGATGTTTAATATCTCTAATTTGAGATAATGGTACACGAGAGGGATTGTCTTGTCAATTAGCCGAGCTGACAGGGGATAGCGGCATGAAAGGCGACACCCCCTGGTGCTTGCGATGCGAGCGGGCAGAGGGTGCCGGCAGTACGGCCTAGTATTCCACTTTGGTGACTTCCTCCAGCGGGCCCAGCGGATTTTCCTTCGCTTCCCGCAGTTCTTTATCCAGCAGTTTTTCGTGGCTTTCGTCGGACAGGTCAAAGAAAAAATACTCGTCTTCGCGGTTTTGCTTTTCTCGTTGATCAGCCAATTGAGATCCCACCTGTTTTTCGCTTAGTGTGCGCGAAACAGGGCGGCACATGCAGCTTGTCTCGGTATGCCTGTCCCATGCCGGGAGCAATCCCGATGCGCGCCGAAGATTGGTTGCGGGGCGGCAGGCGCGTTTCTTGTCTGGGGAAAGGGGCGTGTGTTTTTTCTTCTCAAACATTTGTTTATATGATAAACTTTTGTTTAGAAAGAGAATGTGATAAGAAACAGGGAATGATGTCGGAAGAAAGGAGGAGGGGCGTGGACAAGGAACAGCTCATCCTGCGCTACATTCGTGAAAATCCGTTTATCAGCCAGCAGGAGCTGGCCGACAAGATCGGCATTTCCCGCTCGGCGGTGGCCGGGTACATCGCCCAGCTCACCAAACGGGGCGAGATCAAGGGACGTGCCTATGTGCTGCGCGACGAAGGGCGGATCGTCTGCATCGGCGGAGCCAACCTGGACCGGAAGGCGCGCGGGAAGCAAAAAGTGCGGCTGCATTCGTCCAATCCGGTGGCCATCACCGAGTCGTGCGGTGGTGTTGCGCGCAACATCGCCGAAAACCTGGGGCGGCTGGGCACAAGCGTCACGCTGATCAGCTGCGTCGGTGAAGACAAAGAGGGCGAATGGATTTTGCAGGAGACGAAAAGACACGGCGTGGACGTCAGCCAGGTATGGCGGCTGCCGGCCCAACGCACGGGCACCTACACCGCGCTTCTGGACATCGACGGGGAGATGGTGGTCTCGCTGGCCAACATGGACATCTACGACGCGCTTACCCCGGAGATGTTTGCAGACAAGTGGTCCCATATCGCGGCAGCGCGGGCCGTTTTTCTCGATACCAATCTGCCGGCGGATTGCCTGGCGTACATCATCCAGCGCTGCAAACAGGAAAACATCCCGCTGTATGTCGATCCAGTCTCTTCCGCGAAAGCGAAGAAACTGCCGGAGAGACTGGACGGCGTGGACGCGATCCTGCCCAATCGGGAAGAGGCGGAACTGCTGGCCGGCATGTCAATCACGTCGATCGAGGAGTGCGCCGAGGCGTGCCGTCAGATCCGGGAGCGGGGCGTCAAGCGGGTGGTCGTCACGCTGGGCGAGCAAGGCGTGTACTATCAATCGGCGGAACAGGCGGAGCACCTGGCCCCGTATCCGACAGAGGTGGTGGATGTCACCGGCGCGGGCGACGCATTTGCCTCCGGACTTTTGTACGGCATCGTCAACAATGAACCATTCGGACAAGCCTGCCGCCTCGGATTGGCCGCATCCGCCCTGACCCTGCAGACGGAGCAGTCGGTCTCGCCGCTGCTGCAGCCGGAACAGCTCGCACAAACAGTAAGCCAATATGAAAAGGAGCGATAATCCATGAAACAATATCTCACCTGCACGGAAGAAGTGCGTCACGCGCTGGAGAACAACCAGCCGGTCGTGGCGCTGGAGACGACGATCATCTCACACGGCATGCCGTACCCGCAAAACATCGAAATGGCCAAAGAAGTGGAGCGCATCATCCGCGACAACGGCGCCGTGCCGGCCACCATCGGGATCATGAACGGAAAAATCAAGATCGGGCTGACCGAGGCTGAACTGGAGGAATTTGCCACCAACAAATCGGTGGAAAAAGTAAGCCGCCGCGACTTTCCGTACATTCTGGCGAGCGGCAAAATCGGCGCCACCACTGTAGCCGCCACGATGATCGCCGCGCAGTTGGCCGGCATCCGCGTGTTTGCCACCGGCGGCATCGGCGGGGTGCACCGCGAAGGGGAGATCACCTGGGACGTGTCCGCTGACCTGACCGAACTGGCCCAAACCAACGTGGCCGTCGTCTGCGCCGGAGCCAAGTCGATTCTCGACCTGGGCCGCACGCTGGAATACCTGGAGACGCACGGTGTGCCGGTGGTCGGCTACCGCACGGCCGAGTTCCCGTCCTTCTTTGCCCGCGAGAGCGGCTTTGGTGTCGATTTCCGCCTGGACACGCCGGAGGAAGTGGCGACGCTGATGGACACCAAGTGGCAGTTGGGACTGAACGGCGGTCTGGTCATCGCCAATCCGGTGCCGGAAGCGGACGCGCTGAATCACCGCGAGATCGAAGCCGTCATCGAGCAAGCGCTGGCGGAAGCCAAGGAAAAGGGCATCACCGGAAAGCAAGTGACACCATTCCTGCTCGACCGGGTCAAACAGTTGACGGCCGGCAAGAGCCTGCAGACCAACATCGCTCTGGTGAAACACAACGCGGAAGTAGCGGCGAAGATTGCCGTCGCCTATCACGCCAAGAAAAACTGAAACGGCCCGCAATAACAGCGGCCGCCATTGTGCGCTGTCCAAAAACGGACGGCGCCCTTTTTTTGGCAGAAGATGTTAGCGCAAATGCTTGATATACCCACCCGGGGTATTATATAATGGGCATGTAATAAACAGGAGCCTTGGAGGGAATACTACCAAAAATATACCCCTCGTGGGTATCTTGATGCGGAGGAAGACGCGATGAGCGCGAAAATAAAAGAAGCGACGGTTTCGATTTCCGGCATGACCTGCGCGGCATGCGCGGCCCGGATCGAAAAGGGGCTGCACAAATTGCCCGGGGTGCTGGAGGCAAACGTCAACCTGGCCATGGAGACAGCCACCGTGGAATACGACGCGGGGCAGGTCGGCGTGGACGACCTGATCCGTCAGGTGGAAAAGCTGGGGTATCAAGCGGCTGCCAAGGACGATCAGACTGATGCGGAGATGGTTGACCGCCGGGCGGAGGAAATCGACCGGCAAACCGGGAAGTTTCTCTTTTCCCTGATCCTCTCCCTCCCCCTTTTGTGGGCGATGGTCAGCCATTTTTCCTTCACTTCGTTCATCTGGCTGCCGGAGATGTTCATGAATCCGTGGGTGCAGTTGGCGCTGGCGACGCCGGTGCAGTTCATCGTCGGCCGGCAGTTTTACGTCGGCGCCTACAAGGCACTGCGCAACGGCAGCGCCAACATGGATGTGCTGGTCGCCTTGGGCACATCGGCCGCCTACTTTTACAGTCTCTACCTGGCGGTTCGCTCCATCGGGTCGGGGGCGCACATGACGGAGCTCTATTTTGAGACGAGCGCCGTGCTGATTACGCTGATTCTGCTCGGCAAGCTGTTTGAGGCAAAGGCCAAGGGGCGTTCGTCACAGGCGATTCGCAAGCTGATGGGTCTGAGAGCGAAGACGGCCGTGGTGGTCCGTAACGGCGAGGAGCTGACGATTCCGGTGGAAGACGTGCGTCCGGGCGACATCATCCACGTGAAGCCGGGGGAAAAGGTGCCTGTTGACGGCATCGTGCTGGAGGGACAATCGGCGGTCGATGAATCGATGCTGACCGGTGAAAGCGTTCCTGTCGACAAGGCGGCGGGCGACGAGGTCATCGGCGCCACGCTGAACAAACACGGTTTTCTCAAAGTGCGGGCGACCAAAGTGGGCAAGGAGACAGCCTTGGCCCAGATCATCCGGGTCGTGGAAGAGGCGCAGGGCTCCAAAGCGCCCATTCAGCGGCTGGCTGACAGCATTTCCGGCATCTTCGTGCCGGTCGTCGTCGGCATCGCGCTCGTTACCTTTGCCGTCTGGTACCTGCTGGTGACGCCGGGGGACTTCGCCTCCGCGCTGGAGAAAGGCATCGCCGTGCTGGTGATCGCCTGCCCGTGCGCGTTGGGGCTGGCGACGCCCACCTCGATCATGGCCGGATCGGGCAGAGCCGCTGAACTGGGGATTTTGTTCAAGGGCGGTGAACACCTGGAGACGGCCCACAAGCTGGATGTGATCGTGCTGGACAAAACGGGCACGGTGACGAAAGGGGAGCCGGCGCTGACTGACGTGCTGGCCTACGGGATGGAGGAAGCGGAGCTGCTGGCGCTGGTGGGAGCGGCGGAGAAACACTCCGAGCATCCGCTGGCTCAGGCGATCGTCAAGGGAGTTGTCGACAGGGGCGTCACGCTGAGCGGAGCCGCCGACACGTTTGAGGCGGTTCCCGGGTTTGGCATCCGCGCCGCAGTAGACGGCAGGGAGGTGCTGGTAGGGACGCGACGTCTCCTGGACAGGCATCAGATCCCGTTTGACCAGGTGGCGGAGGCAATGGCACGGCTCGAGCAGGAGGGCAAAACGGCAATGCTGGTGGCCGTGGACGGCCGGCTGGCCGGGCTGGTGGCGGTGGCCGATACGATCAAGCCGACGTCCCGCGAGGCGGTGCAGCGCTTGAAGGCGATGGGACTGGAGGTCGTCATGATCACCGGCGACAATCGGCAGACGGCGGAGGCGATCGCCCGCCAGACGGGAATCGATCGGGTGATCGCGGAAGTGCTGCCGGAAGGAAAGGCGGACGAAGTGAAAAAGCTGCAGCAGCAGGGCCGCAGGGTAGCGATGGTGGGCGACGGGATCAATGACGCGCCCGCACTGGCCACCGCCGACATTGGGATGGCGATCGGCACCGGAACGGACGTGGCCATGGAGGCGGCAGACATTACCCTGATGCGCGGCGATCTAAACGGCGTAGCCGACGCGATCCTGATGAGCCGCAAAACCATCCGCAACATCAAGCAGAACCTGTTCTGGGCCTTTGCCTACAACACGCTGGGCATCCCTGTGGCGGCGCTGGGCTTCCTCGCGCCCTGGCTGGCCGGAGCGGCGATGGCCTTCAGCTCGGTGTCGGTCGTGCTGAACGCCCTGCGCCTGCAGCGCGTCAAACTGGAACCTGGAATCACAAGAAACGAAGGGGCGATGAGATGAGCCGCACAGCTGCATGGGCGCTTTCCGGCGTCGTGTACCTTTTACTCGTCATCGGCGGCTACCTGCTGTACGAAGCGGTTGCAACTCCAGGAGAAGCTCCGCATCAGCAGCAGGAGAACCACTCCCTGAATCAGCCGGCCGTCCTTGCCGCGCAGTAAGCAGCTAAGACCGGCCAGCGGCGGCGGATCATACCGCCTCACAGTCAGCCGGTTAAACGCAATCGCGGCTCGTAGGTCTGCGGCCCGACCGGCAATCACCAGCCCGCCTGCATCCGGTCCCGTGAAATGCAGAGGCGGCGGCAGGCGGACAGAAAGCATACAGAAAACAGGAAAAAGGAGCGATCATCATGCAAAACGTAACGCTGCGCGTGGAAGGAATGTCGTGCAATCACTGCGTCAACGCGATTGAAAAGGCACTGAAGGAATTGGGCGCATCCGGAAAAGTGGATCTGGCCGCCAAAACGGTGGAGGTCAGCTATGACGAGAACGCCCTGACGTTGGAGGCGATCAAGGAAGCGATCGAAGACCAGGGATACGATGTAGTCTGACACCTGGCGGCTGTGCCCCTCGGCTGGCGAACACGATCCGGGATGGAAAAAGCAGTCTGTGATAAAATGGAAGCAGCTTGATTTAAGGAGGGAGCGCGGTGAATGTAACGATAACAGGCATTCCCATCTACTCCGGCGCCTATGTCTCCGGTACGGAACTGGCGCCAGCCGCTTTGCGGGCGGCGGGTTTGATGACCGTTCTGCAGGAGCAGGGTATACCGGCAACCGACCGGGGTGATCTGGCCCTTCCCGCTTATCTGCCGCGGCATAACGTTCCGCCTGTTCGCAACTGGCCGGCGCCGCGCATGGTCTGGGACCTGCTGCGCGAAGAGGCGCGCGGCTGCTTTGGCCGCGACCAATTTTCCCTGTTTCTCGGCGGCGACTGCAGCGTGATCGTCGGGACGGCGCAAGCGTTTCGCGACGTCTATGGAGACAAGGCGTACCTCCTGGTGCTGGATGGCCACGTTGACGCGAGGGTGCCCTCAGCCTCCCGCTGTGTCGGGGCAGCCGGCATGGGCCTGTGGTTTTTGCTTCAGGGCGGCGGCGTCTGGATCGAGGAGACCGGATGGACAGCGGACCGCATCGCCGTATTGGGGTGCCAGCAGATGCCGGACGAGACTTTAGGAGTAGAGATCTTCACGCTTGATCAGTTGTGTGAACGGGGACCGGGCCCGCTGGCAGCCGACATCTTGCAGGCGATCCCTTCTGATGCGCATATCCTCGTCCACTTTGACGTCGACGTGATGCACAAGGAGGCAATGGCAGCCGCCTATTCACCGAGCGAAACCGGCCTGTCGCTGGCGCAGACGGAGGAACTGCTGAGCACTGTGCTGGCCGATCCGCGCGTCGTCGGGGTAAATGTGACGGAATTTTCCGCATTGCGGGACGTGACAGGTGAGCAGGCCAGCCGACTGGTTCGGCTGCTTGGCCGCGCACTGGCTGCTCGCAAAACCCCCTCTGGATCTGATACGATATAAATATAAACTGTTGCTTATATAAAAGGGGGAAAGGGTCTTGCTGAAAAAGCTGATGGCCAAACTGGGAGTGGGAGCGGCGACAGTGGATCTTAGGCTGGATCGCCCTGCCTACCGGTTGGGAGAGACGATCACGGGCGCGATCCGCATCGAAGGAGGCAGCGTGGAACAGCGCATCTCCGAACTGAGCGTCCTGCTGATGATGAAGGTGAACGTGCGGGGGCAGGAGGTAACGCGTCCGGTGCATACGTACCCGGTCAGCCGCAGCTTCACCGTGCAGCCGAAGCCCTTTGTGCAGGAGATTCCGTTTGCCTTTGAACTGCCGGCAGGGTTGGCCGTGTCGACACCGTCCGTTCAGTACTACCTGCACACCAAGCTGGATGTGGAACGGGCGCTTGACCCGACCGACCTGGATCCGGTGCAGGTGCTGCCGCCGGAACCGGTGGAACGCGTGCTGAACGCACTGGCCCGCCTCGATCTGCGGCAAAAGCCCGACTCCGGCAAGCTCACGCCGTACGGTCAGGAGTTTTCGTTTTTCACGGGACGGCCGCTGGACATCCCGCTCAAGGAACTGGAGGTCGTCTTCCTCTCCACACCGGGTGAGCTGCGCCTGTTGACGGAGCTGGATCTGGCTGTTCCCGGCAGGTTCGGCGGAGAGATGGAGCGCAAGGCGGAGATCGTCGTGCCGCAGGACCTGCTGGCTGCCGACCGGGAAGAGGAGCTTTCCCGTTTCCTGTTGGATACGCTTCGCACCTATGCGGAAAATCCGCAGGCGATTCCGTACGTGTCGATGGCGTCCTACGGTCAGCCGCCGCACGGTCACCAGGGACACTACGGTCACCACGGCCATGGCATGGCCGGCATGATCGGCGGCATGGCGGCCGGTTTCCTGGGCGGCATGCTGCTGGGCGAGGTCATGGAGGAGATCGGAGAGTCGGCCGGTGACATGTTTGAAGAAGCGGGATTGGATTTCGATTTCGACGGCTTTGACGAACTGTAATTACAGTGCGCCCACCGTTTCCCTTTCCGGGGAGGCGGTGGTTTTTTCGTGTTGGCGTGCGGTATCACGTACGGCGAAAACGACATGGACGATACGCATAGGGCTTCGGTCGAAAGCCCTGTTTCTTGTCCGCCCGGGAGGAGTCCGAGCCCGCCTGGAGTAAATATGTAACCGGGGGGAAGAAGCATGTACACACTGCTGCTGATTGACGACGAAGAAGACGTAAGGGAAGGCGTTATCCGCGAGGTTGACTGGCAGGCTTACGGGTTCGCGGTCATCGGAACGGCTGAAAACGGCCAGGATGCGCTGGAGAAGATGGAGAGAAGCGTACCGGACATCGTCGTCACCGACATCAAGATGCCGTTTATGGACGGGCTGGAGCTGGCCGCTGTCGTCAAAGAGCGGTATCCCACCGTCAAAATCGTGATTCTGACGGGCTTCGACGAGTTTGAATACGCGCGGAAAGCGGTCAAGCTGCAGATCGACGAATACGTGCTCAAGCCGTTTTCTGCGGGTGAACTGATCGACGCCCTTTTGAAAGTGCGGGCGCGGCTTGACCAAGAAGCCGCCGAGAAGAAAAACATTCGCCTGTTGAAGGAGCACTATCAAAAAAGCTTGCCGGTGCTAAGGGAAGTGTTTCTGACGTCGCTGATTACCCGCCGGCTGCCTGCAGCCGACATCCGGGAAAAGGCGCACGCGTACCAGATCGATTTGGAGGGAAACGGCTTTGTGGTCGGCGCCGTCAGCATCGACCGGCCCGGTGTCGACGAACATGCGGCTGATCACTTTGCGCCGCCGCCCAGCCGTCAGACGAGGGGAACGGATCGGGAACTGCTGCTGCTCTCCGTCCGCAACATCGTGCAGGAAGTGGTCGACAAGCACCGTCTGGGGATTGTCTTCACCAATAACGACCATGTAGTCCTGATTGCCGTTCACCAGGAGCGCGGGCGGGAGGCGATCCTCCGGAAAACGACGGCCGTGCTGGAAGAAGCGCGGCAATTCGTTGAAAAATTTTGCGAATTCACAGTAACAGCTGGGATCGGGACGGTCACCGGCGACTTGGCTGACCTTTCCTTTTCCTACGAGGATGCAGTTGCTGCGCTTGACTACAGGGTCGTGCTCGGAAACAACCGGGTCATCTGCGTCGATGACGTGGAAAAGCGCTGCGTGGAAAAGGTCCGCTTCGACGAGCAAAAAGAGCATGCGCTGATCCGCTGTCTGAAGGTGGGGACGCCGCAGGAACTAAGGGACATCCTGGATGAGCTGTTTGCCGAAGTTGCCGATGCCCGCGTGTCCATCAAGGAATATCACATTTACCTGCTGGAGATTCTGACCGCCATCCTGAAGGCGGCCAAGGGGGCCAATCTGGAGCCGGAGCGCGTCTTTGGCGAACATCTTCACTGGTTTACGGACATCCACAAGGCCCAAACGCTGCAGGAGACGAAGGACAGGCTGCTGCACATCTGCTTGGGCATGATGAACAGCATCGCCAGCGTCAGGCAGTCCTCCTACAAACGGCTCGTCGCCCAGGCCGTCGAATACGTCAAAAACCACTACCACGAAAGCGACATCTCGATCCACAAAGTGTGCAGGCAGCTTCACATCAGTGCGGGGTATTTCAGCAGCATTTTCAAAAAGGAGATGAATACGACGTTCGTCAACTTTCTGCTGCAGGTGAGAATGGAAGCGGCCCAGGAACTGCTGCTGACGACCGACCTGAAAACCTTTGAGATCGCAGAACGAGTCGGGTATACCGACCCCAACTACTTCAGCTTCTGCTTCCGCAAGAAATGGGGCATGTCTCCCAAGGAGTACAAAAACATGGCCAGAGGGGTACGATGAAAAATCCGGTTAACGCGCTGGTTCAAATGGTGAAGATGAAGAGCATTCAGTTTATCATCACGGCCTCGTTTACGCTGGTGACCGTCGCGGTCATGCTCTTTGTCGGCGTCATGCTGTACAGCAAATTTTCCGAAACAGCGGAACAAAATGCATTTTTGCACACCCAGCAAATGATCGACCAGGTCAGCTTCAATCTGAACAGCTACCTGGACAGCATGAAGGAGATTTTTGAACTGGCCGCAGAGAAGATCCGCCGAAGCGAGAACGTGCCGGACGACAAGCTGACGGAACGGTTGGGGACGATTCTGGAAACCCGTGAGGATCTTGTCTCGGTGGCCGTGTTTTCACGGGAGGGCGAACTGATCGCCGCGTATCCGCAGGCGGCGATGCGGAAAAACACGAGACTGCAGGAACAGAGCTGGTTTCAGGCGGCGTTGAGAGACCCCGGCCACATTTCCTTTTCCCTTCCGCACATTCAGAACCTGTTTCAAGGTGAGTACAAGTGGGTGGTCTCGATGAGCAGGGGCATCTCGGTCTCCCAGAACGGCGAAAGGGAGGACGCGATCCTGCTCGTGGACGTCAATTTCAAAACAATTGACGACCTCTGCCAGCGGGTGGAGCTGGGCAAAAAAGGGTATGTCTACATCATCGACCTGGCCGGCAACATCGTCTACCATCCGCAGCAGCAGCTGATCTACGTCGGATTGAAAAACGAGAATCGGGCCATTGCCTTGAAAAACTCGTACGGCAGCTACGTGGACGAGTCCGACGGGGAGCGGCGGCTGGTCACGATCAAGACGCTGGATGACATCGGCTGGAAAATCGTCGGCGTCTCGTACATGGACGAGATCGCCACCACCAAAAAGGAGATCAGCGGGTTTATCTTCTGGCTGCTGGTTGTCGTCATCGCCGTGGTGGTGTTTGTCCTCACCTATATCTCTGCTGCCATCTCCCGGCCGATCCGCAATCTGGAACGCTCCATGCAGCAGGTGGAGAAGGGGGATTTTACGGTCAACCTGGCCGTTCGCGGCAGTCACGAGGTGGAGCAGCTCTCGCGCCGCTTCAACCACATGGTGATCCGCATCAGGCAGCTCATGGATCAAATCATCCGGGAGCAGGAAGCCAAGCGGAAAAGTGAGCTGGAAGTGCTGCAGGCGCAGATCAACCCGCACTTTTTGTACAATACGCTCAACTCGGTCGTGCGCATGGTGGGGATCGGCAAAAACGAAGACGTAATCACCACCATTACCGCGCTTTCCAAACTGTTTCGGATCAGCCTCAGCAAAGGGAAAAACATCATCACCGTTCAGGAAGAACTGGAGCACGTGCGGAATTATCTGGTCATCCAAAAAATGCGGTACAAAAACAAATTCACCTATGAAATCACAGCCCAGGACGAGGTGCTTCCCTGCAAGACGCTGAAACTTCTGCTGCAGCCGATCGTGGAAAACGCGATTTACCACGGCATCGAGCCGTTGGCGGATCAGGGAAGGATCACCGTGTCGGCGGAACGGTCGGACGGTGACATCCTGTTCCGGGTGCGGGACAACGGGCTGGGCATCCCGCCCCACGTGCTGGAGCAGATCGGTTCCGGCCAAATCAAAAGCAAGGATGGGTCGGGCGTCGGCATCAAAAATGTGCATGAGCGCATCCGGCTGTTTTTTGGCGAAGCGTACGGTCTTTCCATCGAAAGCGATGAGGAGACCGGTACCACCGTGACCATACGAATACCGATGATAACGGAAGAGACGTGAAGAGGAATGCACCAGTCAAGCAAACAGGCATGGCGAACATTCGTATATCTGCTGCTGGCGGCGGCTGCCGTCCTGGGTGCCTGCGCCGATCCTGCCGCCGACCAGGTCAAACAGAAGAACGTGGCGCTCATCGTCAGGATGAAGCACGGGGATTATTGGCGGACGGTAAAATGGGGGGCGGAGATGGCCGCCAGAGAGTTTGGCGTCAACGTCAATTTCTACGCCCCCGACTACGAAGAAGACGTGAAGGGGCAGTTGGCGCAGGTCCGGCAGGCGTTTGCGGACGGAACAGCTGCCGTGGTGATCGCACCCGACAGCCAACAGGTCCTGGACGAAGCCACGTCAAGGGCAAAGGAACAGCGCATCCCCGTGTTGATCATCGATTCCGAACTGACGGGGCCGGGGGTGGTCAGCTGGATTGGCACCGATCATGTTGACTCGGGCAAACGAGCGGGCGAGAAGCTGATTGAACTGGTCGGAACGCATGGCAGGATCGCCGTCCTGGGCGGGGGAAACACCGCCCAGCGGGAAAAGGGACTGCTGGAGGCGATCTCCCACTATCCGGGGGTAACGATCGTGGCAAGGGAGGGCGCTTCTGATCAAAACCAGGCCAGTGAGCTGGTCGCAAGGATGATCGACTCCCATTCGCTCGACGGCATCGTTGCGCTTAACGCCGTCGCCGCGCTCGGCGCCGCCCAGGCGATTGAAAGTAAAGGACTGGCGGAAAAGGTGAAAGTGGTAGCCATCGACAGCCCGCCTGACGTGCTGGCGTACATTCAGGAGGGTGTGATCCAGGCTACGATCATGCAGAATCCGTTCAGCATGGGCTACCTGGGCGTCAAGCACGCGGTGGAGGCGATGAATGGCTTGCACGTCCCTTCCCGTATCGATACGGGAACGAAAATCATCGACATGGACAACATGTTCTGGTCGGAAAACCAAAAGCTGCTGTTTCCGTTTGTCAAGTGAGAGACCGCGATCCGCTGGCGGGAAGATGACGAGCCTCGACCGATCAATCGCGCAGGATAAGCGCAATCAGGGGAGACGGGAAAGCAGGACTTTGCGTCGGCGGGCGAAATCAGATGTAATAGAGAGAAAAGGTCACCGCAAAAGCACAGGAGGCAGCAGATGAACAAGAGGTACACGGAAATATACGAAGACATCAAAAAACAGATACTGGATGGGACCTACCCGCCCGGGGAAAAGCTGCCTTCGGAAAACGAGTTTTGCCGGATATATCGGACAAGCCGGGGCACCGTAAGGCGGGCGCTTGATCTGCTGGCGAAGGAAGGATTCGTCAACAGCGTTCACGGCAAGGGCGTGTTTGTACTGGATGCGAATTTGATCACATTCTCGTTTGGCGGTCTGGTCAGCTTCAAGGAAGCGAGTGAAAGCAGCGGGCAAGCCTTTGTCACGACCGTTCCGCTGTTTGAGGTCGTCACCATAGACAAGCCGCTGCAGGCGAAAACCAAATTGCCCCTTGGACAGGAAGCGTACCGATTGTTTCGCGTGCGCAGCTTGAAAAACGAGCGCATTATTTTTGACATCAACTACTTCCGAAAAGATATCGTTCGCGACCTGACGCGGGAGATTGCGGAACAGTCCATTTACGAATACCTGGAAGACAAGCTGGGCGCAAAAATCGGGTTTGCCCGGCGGATTATTCACGTGGAGCCGGTTACCGCCCTCGACAAAGCCCATCTGGATGTAAAAGGGTACAACCTGGTGGCGGTGGTGAAAAACTTTGTCCACCTGCACGACGGCACGTTGTTTGAATACACCGAATCCCGGCACAGGCCGGACCGGTTTGAATTCACGGATTTTGCCCGACGCCGATAAGGCGTTCTTTTTTTTTGCACATGCTTACTTGTTTAAACAAGTATTGACGTACTTGTTTAAACAAGTGTATGATTTGAATGAAAACGATTACAGGAGGGGGACCCATGGAGATCAACAAGCGGGAAGTAGAGCAGATACTCCAGGCTGTAGGCGGCCGGGACAACATCGCAGCTGTATCCCACTGCGTCACCCGGTTGCGGTTTGTCTTGAAGGATGAAGGGCAAGTCGACAAGACGCTGCTGGAATCAATCGGAATCGTCAAAGGTTCGTTTTCTTCGAACGGTGAATTCCAGGTGGTCATCGGCCAGGGATTGGTCAACAAGGTGTACGACGCGCTGCTTAACATCGCTGACATCACAGGCGCCACCAGGCAGGAGACCAAGGAAGCGGCTGTTAAAAAATTGAATCCGTTCCAGCGAGCTGTGAAAACGCTGGGCGATATCTTCATTCCCCTCCTTCCTGCCATTGTGACGGCGGGTCTGCTCATGGGGATCAACAACGTGCTGACCGGGAAGGGAATCTTCTACCCCGACGCGTCGCTCGTCGACGTTCACCAGCAGTGGAAAGATTTTGCGGGCATCATTAATCTTATTGCCAATACGGCGTTTGTATTCCTGCCGGGCCTGATTGGCTGGTCTGCCGTCAAGCGTTTCGGCGGAAGTGAACTGCTGGGTATCGTCCTCGGTCTGATGCTGATCCATCCCGATTTGTTGAACGCGTGGGGTTATGCCCAGGCAGTAGCGGATGGAACAGTGCCGTACTGGAATCTGTTTGGCTGGGAGATCGCCAAAATCGGCTACCAGGGACAGGTGCTGCCGGTGCTGATCTCTTCCTACGTGCTGGCCAAAGTGGAAACGTTTTTGACCAAGCGGATTCCCGACATGTTTCGGCTGCTGCTGGTGGCTCCCATCAGCCTGCTCGTGACGGGCTTCCTGTCCTTTACCGTGATCGGACCGCTGACGTTTGGAGTGGCCAATTGGCTCACGTCCGGATTCGTCTCGTTGTTTGACGCATTCAGCATCCTCGGCGGATTGCTTTACGGCGGATGCTATGCGCTGCTGGTCGTAACCGGCATGCACCATACCTTCCTTGCCGTAGATTTGCAATTGATCGCCAGCACCGGCGGCACATTCCTGTGGCCGATGCTCGCGCTGTCCAACATCTCCCAAGGGTCTGCAGCCCTGGCAATGATGTTCGTGTCCCGGGAGGAAAAGCTGAGAGGCATGTCGCTGACCTCCGCCGTCTCCGCCTTCCTGGGCATCACCGAACCCGCCATGTTTGGCGTCAATATTCGCTACCGGTACCCGTTTGTGTCCGCGATGATCGGATCGGCCATCGGGGCTGTCATTCTCACGCTGAGCAAGGTAAAAGCCGCGTCGATCGGCGTGGGAGGGCTTCCCGGTTTTCTCTCGATCTTTCCTGAACACTGGGGAGCATTCTTCCTCGGCATGGCAGTCGCGCTGGTGGTGCCCTTCACACTGACGTTCCTGGTGGGGAAAACGAGGAAAACACAATAACAAAAAGAGAGAGATGGTGAGCATAGCAACCGATCTGCAGGGGGTTTTGGCAGATTGGTTGCTATTGCCCATTATGGAAAAGGAGTGGATCAACAATGGCGAAACCATGGTGGAAAAAGGCGGTCGTGTATCAAATCTATCCGAAAAGTTTCATGGATACCACCGGCAGCGGTACCGGCGATCTGCAGGGAATCATCGAAAAACTGGATTACCTGCAGGAACTGGGCGTCGACGTGATTTGGCTGACCCCCATCTACCCGTCGCCGCAGAGAGACAACGGGTACGACATCAGCGATTACTGCGATATCAATCCCGCGTACGGTACGATGGAAACGTTCGAACGACTGCTGCAGGAGGCCCATGCCCGGAACATCCGGGTCATCATGGACATAGTCGTGAACCACACCTCGACCGAACACCCGTGGTTTCGTGAAGCGTCCAGCTCCAAACAGAGCCCGTACCGCGACTATTACATCTGGAAGGACGGGAAAAACGGCGGTGCGCCCAACAACTGGCGCTCCAAGTTCGGCGGCAGCGCCTGGCAGTACGACGAGACCACGGGGCAGTACTATTTGCATCTGTTCGACGTCACCCAGGCGGATTTGAACTGGGAAAACCCCAAACTGCGCCAGCAGGTCTACGAAATGATGAACTTCTGGCTGGACAAAGGCGTGGACGGGTTTCGCCTGGATGTGATCAACCTGATCTCCAAAGACCAGCGTTTTCCCGATGACACGCTGGAGACGCCGATGGACGACGGCCGCAAGTATTACACGGACGGCCCGCGGATTCACGAGTTTTTGAAAGAGATGAATCGTCACGTGTTCGCCAGGAAGCCTGACCTCCTCACCGTGGGCGAGATGTCGTCCACCTCGATCGAAAACTGCGTGAAGTATACCCGGCCGGACGAACACGAACTGAACATGGTGTTCAGCTTCCACCACCTCAAGGTGGATTATCCCAATGGAGAGAAGTGGGCGCTGGCCGACTTTGACTTTCTCCAACTGAAAAAAATCCTCGGCGAGTGGCAGTACGGCATGCAGAGCGGCGGAGGCTGGAATGCGCTGTTCTGGTGCAATCACGACCAGCCGAGGGCGATCTCCCGATTTGGAAACGACCGGGAGTATCACCGGGAATCGGCGAAAATGCTGGCGACCACGATTCACCTCATGCAGGGCACCCCGTACATCTACCAGGGGGAGGAAATCGGCATGACCAACCCCTATTTTGACGAGATTTCCGCGTACCGGGATGTCGAGTCGATCAACGCCTACCGCCAGCTTCAGGAGCAAGGGAAGCAGGAGCAGGAAATCCTGGCCATTCTGCAGCAAAAATCACGGGACAACGGGCGCACGCCCATGCAGTGGGATGACAGTCCGCATGCCGGGTTCACGTCGGGAACCCCCTGGATCAACGTGGCACCGAACTACAAGGAGATCAACGTGAAGCGCGCGCTTGAAGACGAGGACTCCGTTTTTTACCACTACAAAAAGCTGATCCAGCTGCGGAAGACATATGATGTCATCGCGTACGGCGATTTTCGGATGATTCTGGACGATCATCCGCAAATCTTTGCGTATCTGCGGACGTACGGAAACGAAACCCTCCTGGTGGTAAACAACTTCTACGCCAGCGAGACGTCTTTTGCGCTGCCCGACGATATTCGTCTGGCAGGGGAGCCCACCCTGCTGTTGTCCAACTACCGGGACACGGGGCTTGACGTCCGTTCGCTGTCTCTGCGGCCGTACGAATCGGCTGTCTTTTACTTCGCCGGTTAAGGGGGGACGACTGGTGACGAATACCGTGACCAATGCCGAGAAACGCTGCCGGGTAAAGCTTATCGCGCTCGATATGGACGGGACCCTGCTGAACAGGCAGCACCAGGTGAGTGCAGAAAACGCCCGGGCGGTTCAACAAGCACAGAGCAGCGGCATCACAGTGGTTGTAGCGACCGGCCGATCGTACAAAGAAGCCCTGCCGCCGCTTGCGGCAGCCGGCATCACCTGTCCGGTCATCTGCGTGAACGGGGCGGAGGTGCGGAGCGAAACCGGGGAGATCGTCCGAAGTATGCCGATCCCCCCGCAGACGTATGAGGAAGCGGAGGCTATCCTGCGGCAGGAAGACATGTATTACGAACTGTACACGAATCGGGGGACGTTTACGAACGACCGCGATAAGGCGTTTGCCGTCCTGCGTGCGTTTATCCAAAGCGCGTTTCCCGGCACGGATGAACAGACGATCCGTGCAGCGCATGAGCGTCGTTTTTCCGCCGGGGAACTCGCCCCTGTGGACTCGTACGCGTCCGTGCTCGGCCGATCCGGCGAGCACCTCTACAAATTAATGGTCTTCTCCAGGGAGGGGCAAAAGCTGGATCGTGTGTCCCGCAGACTGGCAGCCGTGAACGAGCTGGCCGTCAGTTCGTCGGCAGCAAACAACCTGGAAGTCACGCACAGGCTTGCGCAGAAGGGAATCGCGCTGCGGGAACTGGCGGACAGACTCGGCATTGCCCTGGAGGAGACGATGGCCATCGGTGACAGCTTCAACGACTTGTCGATGCTGCGCATCGTCGGCCTTGGCGTCGCGATGGGAAATGCCGAGGACGAGATCAAGCGGGCCAGCGCTGTCGTGACCGACACCAACGATCAGCACGGCGTCGCTCGTGCGATTCGGGAATGGGCGCTTTTCTAGGCGGTCCAGCGTGCTGCGCTGGCCGCCCGCCCTTGGGGGCGAGGGTGAAAGGGAGGCGAACTTTAATCTACATGAATCCCTCCATTCCAATGCCGGAGATGATGTAAATATCAGAAAGACGGCATTATCACGATCTCCAGAAACTGCGCTGCAAGCTGATCAGAGTATTGCCTGTGTGACTGCGGGAGGAACGGCTCCGCTTTTTTTTTTGTCGAAAAGTTTCCTGAGAATTTTGATAGAAAATCACATGATTTTTTATTAATTTTTCGTTTGCAATCGCTTACATTGGAACAGTGGGCACCACCATAGAGCTCGAAAAGGGGGATTTCAGATGAACAAGTTTGTTTCTACAGCGACAGCGGCCGTGCTGGCCCTTTCCATTGCCGGATGTTCGGGATCAGGCGGCTCCCAGCCGACAGCAGGCGAGGGAGGAGGAGGTGCTTCCACTCCCAAAATCGGTGTCGCCATCTACAAATTTGACGATACGTTCATGACAGGCGTGCGCAACGCCATCTCCCAAAGCGCGGAAGGGAAGGCCCAGGTCGACATCGTCGACAGCCAAAACTCCCAGCCGACGCAAAACGACAAGGTGGATCTGTTCATCACCAAAAAGGTCAACGCGCTGGCCATCAACCCGGTTGACCGCACTGCTGCCGGCGTCATTATTGACAAAGCCAAGCAGGCCAACATTCCGGTAGTCTTTTTCAACCGGGAACCGATGCCGGAGGACATGCAGAAATGGGATAAGGTGTACTACGTCGGGGCCAAGGCGGAAGAGTCCGGTACCATTGCCGGTCAGATCATTGCCGACTACTGGAAAGCCCATCCCGAAGCGGACAAGAACAAGGACGGCGTCCTGCAGTACGTCATGCTGAAGGGAGAACCGGGGCATCAGGATGCCGAACTGCGAACCAAGTACTCGGTGAAGGCGATTGAGGACGCCGGGATCAAGGTGGAAAAAGTGGCGGAAGACACGGCGATGTGGGACCGCGTGAAAGGCCAGGAAAAAATGGCGGCGTTCCTCGCTTCTGCGGGAGACAAGATTGAAGCCGTACTTGCCAACAACGACGACATGGCGCTTGGCGCGATTGAGGCGTTGAAGGCGGCCGGGTACTTCAAGGACAACAAGTACATCCCTGTCGTAGGCGTGGATGCGACGGCACCGGCCTTGAAGGAGCTGGAAAACGGCACGCTGCTGGGTACCGTCCTGAACGACGCGAAAAACCAGGGGCAAGCCACCCTCAACATCGCCGCCGTGCTGGCGCAAGGTCAAACGCCGACCAAAGAAAACACCGGGTACGAGATTACTGACGGCAAGTACGTCTGGATTCCGTACAAGAAAATCACCAAGGAAAACATGGACGAGGCGAAATAAGACTCTCTGCCGGTGCCCGAAGGCTTGGCAATCGCCAAGTCTTCTTTACATTCCATATAAGACTAGCGGGGGAGGGACATGCCATGACGAATAACGGTTATGTATTGGAAATGATCAACATCTCCAAGGAATTCCCGGGGGTCAAGGCACTGGACGGCGTTACGCTGAGGGTAAGGCCCGGCACTGTTCACGCGCTGATGGGGGAAAACGGTGCGGGAAAATCGACGCTGATGAAGTGCCTGTTCGGCATCTACAAGCCGGACGGGGGCGAGATTCTGCTTGACGGCAAAAAGGCGGTGATCAACAACGCCAAGGATGCGCTGGAGAATGGCATCGCGATGATTCATCAGGAGCTTCACCCCGTTCCGTATCGCAACGTAATGGAAAACATCTGGCTCGGTCGGTTCCCGGTCAAACAATTCGGCCCGTTCGCATTTGTCGACGAGAAAAAGATGTACCAAGACACAAAGGCGCTGTTTGCCGATCTGGGCCTGGAACTGGATCCCCGAGAGGTTGTGAAAAACCTGTCCGTCTCCAAGGTGCAGTCGCTGGAGATTGCCAAAGCGGTCTCCTACCGCTCCCGCGTGATCGTGATGGATGAACCGACCTCATCGCTCACGGGCAACGAAGTGGAGCAGTTGTTCCGGATCATCGCCGAGCTGAAGAGCCGGGGCGTGGCGATCATTTACATTTCCCACAAGATGGAGGAAATCCTGCGCATCTCTGACGAGGTGACGATCATGCGGGACGGCAAGCTGATCGGCACATGGCCGGCAGAGGAGCTGACCACCGACCTGATCATATCGCGCATGGTCGGCCGCGACCTCACCCAGCGTTTCCCCAAGCGGGAGAATGTGCCGGGAGACGTGGTGCTGAAGGTGGAGGGGTTGACATCGCCGCATGCCCATTCCTTCAAGAACGTGTCCTTTGAGCTGAGAAAAGGAGAGATTTTGGGGATCGGCGGGCTGGTCGGCTCGCAGCGGACGGAGCTGGTCGAGGCGCTGTTCGGGCTGCGGGCAGTCTCGTCGGGACGGATGTTCATCCACGGCAAAGAGGTGAAAATCAAATCGCCAATCGAGGCCAAAAAACACAAGATGGCGCTTTTGACGGAGGAGCGGCGCGTCACCGGCATTTTTCCGGTGCTGTCCATCCTGGAAAACGCTCTCATCGCCAACCTGTCCCGGTATGAGAAGCCTTATCTGCTGCTTGACGAGAAAAAGCGGAAGGAAGAAGCGAGCAAAAGCATTGAACTGCTTCGGGTAAAAACGCCCTCCCTGAAGCAGCAGATCAAAAATCTGTCCGGCGGAAACCAGCAAAAGGTGCTGCTGGCCCGCTGGCTGCTGACCGAGCCGGACATTCTGCTGCTGGACGAACCGACGCGGGGGATCGACGTCGGAGCCAAGTACGAAATCTACTCCATTATTGCCGAATTGGCCAAAGCAGGAAAGAGCATTATCATGATCTCTTCCGAAATGCCTGAACTTCTGGGTATGTCGGATCGGATCATGGTCATGTGCGAAGGGCGCCTCTCCGGTTTTCTCGACGGGAAAGAGGCGTCAGAGGAACAGGTGATGCGCCTCGCTACAGCGTACATGGCGGGGTAGAGGAGGAGAGAAACCATGAGTAAACTGAAAGCGACATCCATACGTGAATTTTGCACGCAAAACGCTATCTACATCGTGCTGGTGGCGCTAATCGTGGGAATTGCCATCTACGACAGCCAATTTTTATCCGTGACCACCATTCGCGACATTTTGCTGCAGTCTTCCACCCGGGCAATCATTGCCCTGGGCGCGGCGTTTGTGCTGATCACGGGGGGCGTCGATCTCTCGGCGGGACGCGTAGTGGGACTGACGGCGGTGCTGTCTGCCTCCATGCTGCAAATGCAGGATTATCCGCGCCGCTTCTTTCCGGATCTGCCTGACATGCCGCTGGTGGTGCCTGTGCTCCTGGCGATTTTGGCGGGTCTTGTCGTGGGGCTGATCAACGGGGTGATCGTGGCCAAGTTCAGCGTCCCGCCGTTTATCGCCACCTTGGGCACCATGGTCATCGTCTACGGGGCAAACTCCATCTACTTTGACATGGAGCCAAACGAATCGCAGCCGATTGGCGGCTTGCGGCAGGATTTCAGCCAACTCGGCACCGGGTACATCGGTACCGGCCCCTACTCGATTCCCTACATTGTCATTATTGCGATCGTCGTGTCCATTCTGGTATGGGTGATTTTCAACAAGACCCGGCTGGGTAAAAACATGTACGCGATCGGCGGCAACATGCAGGCGGCGACCGTATCGGGCATCAACGTGGGGCTGAACCTGATCATCATCTACGCCATCGCCGGGGCGCTGTACGGTCTGGCCGGGGTGCTCGAAGCAGCGAGAACAGGCGGGGCTACCAACAACTACGGCAACATGTACGAGTTGGATGCGATTGCTGCCTGCGTCGTGGGGGGAGTCTCCACGTCGGGCGGTATCGGGACTGTGCAAGGCGTTCTGGCAGGGGTGCTCATCTTTGGCGTGATCAACTACGGTCTTACCTTCATCGGCGTCAATCCGTACTGGCAGTTGATTATCAAGGGATTGATTATCGTGGCAGCTGTTGCCTTTGACATTCGCAAATATCTGGCGAAACGGTAACCGGTCGATCAATATCGGAAGCGGAGCGAAGCCCCGCACAATGGATAAGCCTGTGGCGTATAAGTAGAAGGCAAGGGAAAAGAGGTGACTCCATTGAGCGGCTGGTTTTCGCTCCTTCTTGTCTCCCTGGCGATCAGCATGGACAGTGTCAGCGTCGGGATGACGTACGGACTTCGGAACATGCGGATGCCGTTTCTCTCGCTTGTCGTCGTGGCAGGCTGTTCGTTTTCCGTCGTCTACGCGGTGATGACGGTCGGGTCCACCCTCACGTTCTGGCTGTCCCCGGAGTGGGGCAAACGGGTGGGGGCGGCTGTGTTGGTGGGGCTGGGGCTGTTCACGCTGTGGCGGCTGTTCTCTCCCCGTGCCGACAGCACCAGTCAGGACGACGACCATCGTCAAAAGGAAGCCGAGCAGGCGCTGGTTTCCCAGTTTCGCGCGTTTGGATTGATCATCCAGATTTTGCGGGACCCGTCCCGGGCGGACGCAGACCGCTCCGGCCACATCATGGGCTGGGAGGCGGTCATGCTGGGCCTGGCGCTGTCGCTGGATGCGTTTGGCGCCGGCATCAGCCTGGCGTTTTTCGGCTATCCGCCGCTGTCGGTCGCCTTGTGCATCGCGGTCATGAGCGCCGCGCTGCTCGCCTTGGGCATCGCCCTGGGCCGCCGCGCCGGTCAAACCCGCTGGCTTTCTCGCCTGACCTGGCTGCCGCCGATCCTGTTGATCTGTATCGGATTGGCCAAGAGCATCACATAGTCCGGGAGATACACCCCGTCCTTCCCAAAATGGAGGACGGGGTTTTTTATGGCGAAAACGACGGCGGACATGGGTGACCGGCCGCAGTGGACACCTGCTGACAGACTTCATCTCAAGGGGCCGATCAGGCCGGCGATGGACGAGTGGGTTATTTTGAGGCTCGTCAGCATACATATGAGATGAAAGCGTAGGGGATGGAGGAGATTCAGGTGGACACACAGCCGAATCAAAAATGGTACATGCTGACGTCAGCGAATGTGGCAGATGTGCTTGACAGCGACGCGGACCGCGGTTTGTCGCAAGAAGAAGCAAAGCGGCGGCTGTCCCGCTATGGCCCCAACCAGTTGGCGGACACGAAGCGAAAGCCGCTGTTCACTGTCCTGATCGACCAGTTCAAGGATTTCATGGTGCTGATCTTGTTTGGCGCCACGCTGATTTCGTACGCGCTGGGCGAGTACCTCGACGCCATCACGATCATCGCCATTATTTTCATCAACGGGTTGCTGGGCTTCATCCAGGAAGCCAAGGCGGAGCGTTCGCTGCAGGCGCTCAAAGAACTGGCATCCCCAATGGCACGGGTGGTGCGCGACGGTCAGGTGCACATGATTCCCGCATCTCGGCTGGTTCCGGGCGATCTGGTGCTGCTGGAGGCGGGGGATAGGGTGCCGGCAGACATGCGGCTGTTTGAAGCCAACCGACTGGAGATCGAAGAGTCGGCGCTGACCGGGGAATCGGTGCCGGCCGGCAAGACGGCCAAAACGCTGTCTCCGGCGGGCGGGGAGAACATTCCGCTGGGCGATCAGAAAAACATGGCGTTCATGGGCACGATGGTGACGGGAGGGACCGGACGGGGAGTGGTGGTCTCTACCGGGATGGAAACGGAAATCGGCAAGATCGCCCATCTGATGAACGCGGCAGAGGAGATGGGGACCCCGCTGCAGCACCGCCTGGAACAAATGGGAAAAATCCTCGTGGTGGTCGCCGTCCTGTTGACACTGGTCGTCATTGGGGCAGGCGTATGGCACGGGCACGACCTGTTTACCATGTTCCTTGCCGGAGTCAGCCTGGCAGTCGCGGCGATTCCCGAAGGACTGCCGGCTATCGTCACGATCGCGCTGGCGTTGGGCGTTCAGCGGATGATCAAGCGCAATGCCATCGTTCGCAAGCTGCCGTCGGTGGAAACGCTGGGCTGCGCCTCCGTCATCTGCTCCGACAAAACCGGGACACTGACGCAGAATAAAATGACCGTTACCCGGGTGTGGCACAGCAATACAGTCTACGAGGTGACAGGCAGCGGCTACGAACCGGAGGGGGTGTTTCTCCTGGGCGGTCGGCAGGTGTCTCCTGCCCGCGACGCAGGGCTGTCCTACATCCTGCGGATCGCCGATCGCTGCAACAACGCCCGGCTGTCCTGCGAGGACACGCGCAAGCTGCTCGGTATCGGCAAAACGGAGCGCCGGTGGCAGGTGGTGGGCGACCCGACGGAGGGAGCGCTCAAGGTGCTGGCCGCCAAAGGGCAGGGCGCGGAACGCGTGAAAAGCGGACAGCAGGAGACACGCGTGGAGGAGCTGCCGTTTGACTCCGAGCGCAAAATGATGTCGGTGGTGGAAAAAGGTGCGGACGGCGGCTTCACGCTTTTGACCAAAGGAGCGGCGGAAGCGGTGCTGGCCCGCTGCAGCCACATCCTCTGGAACGGAGAGGTGCAGCCGCTGAGTGCGTCGCTTCGCCATCAGGTGCTGAACCAGACGGAAGAGATGGCGTCGCAGGCGCTGCGGGTGCTGGCATTCGCCTACAAAACACTGCAGGGGTATCGGCCGGGACATCCGTTGGGGGTGCTGGAGAGCGGCCTCGTCTTTGTCGGTCTGGCAGGCATGATCGACCCGCCGCGCGAAGAAGTGAAGTCGGCCATCGACCTGTGCCATCAGGCGGGGATCAAGACGGTGATGATCACCGGCGACCACAGGGTGACGGCAGAAGCGATCGCCCGGCAGATCGGTCTCATGCGCGGGTACGGCCAGGTGATGGAAGGGCGCGAACTGGACAACATGAGCGACGAGCGTTTGGCTGAGATCGTGGAACAGGTCGCCGTGTACGCGCGCGTCTCGCCGGAACACAAGTTGCGGATTGTCCGCGCCCTGCAAAGCAAAGGCCACGTCGTCGCGATGACCGGGGACGGCGTAAACGACGCACCGGCTGTCAAGACGGCTGACATCGGCATCGCCATGGGCATCACCGGCACGGATGTGACCAAGGAAGCGGCCGATCTGGTGCTGCGGGACGACAATTTTGCCACCATTGTCGCCGCCGTGGAGGAAGGGCGCAACATCTACGACAACATCCGCAAATTTATCCGCTATCTGCTCGCCTCCAACGTCGGGGAGATTCTCGTCATGTTTTTTGCCATGCTGCTCGGAATGCCCTTGCCGTTGGTGCCGATTCAGATATTGTGGGTCAACCTCGTCACCGACGGTCTGCCGGCCATGGCGCTGGGCGTCGATCCGCCGGAAGCGGACACGATGTATCAGCGGCCGCGCCACAAGCATGAGAACATTTTTGGCCGGGGACTCGGGTGGAAGATCATCAGCCGCGGCTTCCTGATTGGGGGCATGACGCTGCTGTCTTTCTGGTTGACGCTCCGGGAAAACCCCGATGATCTGGTGCATGCGCAGACAGTCTCGTTTGTCACCCTGGTGATGGCCCAACTGATTCACGTGTTTGACTGCCGCAGCCAATACAGCGTGTTTCATCGCAACATCTTTGAGAACAAGTTCCTCGTCTGGGCGGTCCTTTCATCCGTGCTGCTGGTGCTGGGCGTGGTCTACATTGATGCGCTTCAGCCGATCTTTAAGACCACGGATCTGTCTTTCCGCGATTGGGCGCTGATCCTCGTGGCAGCAGGCGTGCCAACGTTTGTCGCGGGCATTGGCGGGGCGCTGCGGAGCGGCCGGCCGCGGAGCACGGCAGAACGGTCGATGAGGGCGGTCCGTTCCTGAGAAGCATGTCGGATAGCGGGAGAGAACGACGTGTGGGGCTACAGGAAAGGCGGGTGGCGCCGACGGGGCCGTCGCCTGATCGCGACGCTTTTGGCCGTGATGGCCGGCCTCTTGGTGCTGTTTGTGATCGTCGAACGGCGGATTGAGCCGACTCTGATGCTGATTGCCGCGCAAAAAACGGATCAGATCGCAAAATTGGCCATCAGCGATGCGGTGACCAAGCGGCTGACACAGCAAGGGATCGATTTCGACGACATTGTCATTTTGGAAAAGGACAGTGACGGAAACATCCTGGCCGTGAATTTCAACTTCAAGCAGTATGCGCGGATTGTGGGGGAGACCACTTCCCGCATTCAAGCCCGGCTGAAAGAGTTTGAGGAAGAGAACGTCGTGGTGACGGTGCCGCTGGGGCTGGCCACGAAAAACGTCTTTCTGGAGCACTTCGGACCGGAGATTCCCGTCTCGTTTGTGCCGGTCGGATCGGTCAAAACCCGGTTGGAGACCGGACTGAAACAGGCGGGGATCAACATGGTGCTAATCACCGTCTACATTTGGGTGGAGGTGGACCTCAGGATCGTCATCCCGTTTGCCACGGAGCAGCGGACCGTGACGACGCAAATCCCGATTACGGAAGCGTTGATCGTCGGCAAGGTGCCCGATTATCTCTACAACAATCCCGCCGGCAAACCGGACGTACCGATGCCGAGAAATGAGCAGATGATACATCAGCCATAATGGAAGAGGGGCGGCAGTTTGGCCGCTCCTGAATCCTGCGAATTCCGAGAAAAAGCTGCTGCAAAAGTTGCGAATCTACAGTAATCTGATAGTGAGCCATTTTCAAAATCCCCCTTTCCTGGAATGTTTTGTGGTCAACTTCATTCTGCCCGAGGGTTTTTGAAATGGCTCTCTTTTTTTCAAAGAGACTCCGTTTTTACACAATTATATGGACTCAACTCGAGAACATTAATTTTTAGTGGGAGAAGTAATTTATGAATAAGTTTTTGCTCGGGGTAGTATTATCCGTATTTATTATAATATCTGCTGTAGCAAGTCTTTATTTTCGACTAAATCCACCAAACACAGTAGGAATTATACCTTCTAGAAATGTGACCACCGAGACATATCTTAATTTCGCAATACATTTATTAACCGGGATCAGCTTTTTTGTCTTTTTTATTATTTCTTGGAAGGGGAAGAAATAACGACAAGCGTCAATCAATAGTTTGTTGAAACGTATCAAAAACTATTCCGTCCAATGAAATGAATAGAAGCACAAATCAAGTACAAAACAAGCATTGGAGGAATGCAGCATGAAAAAAATTCGTACAGGCATGATGACATTGGCGGCTTTGGCCGTGCTGGGAACGAATATCGTATCGGCTGCCTCCGAACCAGTAAAAAAACTGTCGGTCAATGTAAACGGAAGCGCGCTTGAGCAAGCCGCGATTTTTGATAAAGAGCAACAAACCGTTTTGGTTCCACTGCGTCCGGTAGCTGAATCCCTTGGGTACAAAGTAAGCTGGAACAACGAACTGAAGGCAGCGGAAGTGCAAAAAGGCGCGATCGCGAGCTACGCCAAAGCCGGGGAGGACCGCTACCCGTTTGCGAAAATGTACAAGACACTCGGAGCAAAGCCGCTTCTCCTAAACGGCAGCACCTATGTTCCAGTCGCTTTCGTGGATGAAATCCTGCAAGCAAAAGTCAATGTGACAGACAGTGCGGTGACGGTAGTGGACGAAGAGGCAGAAAAAGCGCCAGTGCGTACTGGCACGATCACGACGATCAACAAAACAGACGATGGCAAAGTTTCCATTGCGTTGAATGGATATGAGACAGGAATCATCCTGCACATCAGCGCGGAAACCAAAATTACCGACGCTGCGGGCAAAGAGCTGAAGCCGGAAGACTTGAAGCTTGGCATGGAAGTAGAAGCGACACACCATAATTTCATGGCGATGAGCCGGCCACCGCAGACAGGCGCGCTCAGCATTGTTGTCAAAAGCAGCCTGGAATCTGCGGAAGTAGTAGGGACAACAGGTATAGTAGTCAGCATCGAGCCTGACCAGCAAGGCACCTATAAAATGCTGGTAGAAGGACGCGGTCTGACAGCGACCTCTCCGGAAAAAGTAGCGCTGATCATTAATGACAAGACGATCATCGTTAATGCCAAGGACAACAAAGCACTCAAACCGCAAGACTTGAAGGCTGACATGAACGTGTTTGCGTTCTACGGGCCAAAGCTGACACGCAGTCTGCCACCAATCGGTGTAGCAGAAAAAATCGTTGTGGATATCGCTGAATAAAAAAGGCCAAACAGCAACGACTGGCTGACGTGATAATAAGAGAAGTCTCATTAACGGAATGGAAAAGAACCGGGATGGCACCTGCTGTCCCGGTTTTTCTGTAAGAATTAATCAGACTTTGAAAAAGACTGGAAAATGAAGCGGGAGCGTCTGGGCAGCAATTTTGAGCCGACCCTGATGCTGATTGCCGCGCAAATAAACGGATCAGATCGCAAAATTGGCCATCAGCGATGCGGTGACCAAGCGGCTGCTACAGCAAGGGATCGATTTCGACGACATTGTCATTTTGGAAAAGGACAGTGACGGAAACATCCTGGCCGTGAATTTCAACTTCAAGCAGTATGCGCGGATTGTGGGGGAGACTACTTCCCGCATTCAAGCCCGGCTGAAAGAGTTTGAGGAAGAGAACGTCGTGGTGACGGTGCCGCTGGGGCTGGCCACGAAAAACGTCTTTCTGGAGCACTTCGGACCGGAGATTCCCGTCTCGTTCGTGCCGGTCGGATCGGTCAAAACCCGGTTGGAGACCGGGCTGAAACAGGCGGGGATCAACATGGCAATCCCACCGGCAAACCGGACGTACCGCTGCCGCGAAACGATTCCAACGTCACCCAGCCGTGAAACGCTTGGCGGAGTATGCAGCAGAGACGGTGCGGCGAAGGCCGCCCCGTCTTTGTTTTGTCTGCCGGACCGGGAAGGAAAAACTCCACCAAAAAGACCAGAAAAAACATTACCTTTCACATATTCACGTCAATTGGCAATTCATGTAAAAATAAGGAGAATATTTGATGACGGAGCGTGAATCGAATGGGACTGATACCGCATGGAGGACAGAAGGGACGGGCGTGGAAATGGACGAGCCTGCTGGCGCTGGCCCTGGTTGGCACGGGTCCGCTGCTGTGGAGCGGTCAGGCGCAGGCCGTTGGAACGATCGAAGGACCGGCAGTGACCTGGGAAAAATCCCATCCCTACAGATACGGCGACTTTTACGGAAACGTGCAGCGCGGAACGAATGGCGAGATCTTCTTCTCGCGCCAGGCGGCTGACAAACGTACATACGAAATCGTCCGGGTGGAGCAATCAGGCACACTGACGGTGGCACAGACGGTGACTGACGAGAAATTAGGTCGTCTGTCCCATTTTATTCAGACGAAAGACGGCGGCTTTCTGCTGGCAGGACTAACCAGGTCGAATGATCCAGAAGGGAATCTCCGCCTGATCAAGGTGAACGGCGACGGTGAAAGCGCGTGGGCCAACACCTACCCCAAGTACGTCGGCATGGACATTCGCCTCCTGCAGACGGACGACGGCGGCTATGTGCTGGCAGCGGTGCTTGAACAGCCGGACCGCAGCACCGAACTGTATCTCGCCAAACTGGAACAGGACGGGAAGTCAAAATGGGAGACGACGTTTGAAGGAGCGGCATACGATGCGGTCACCGCGGTACGCCAGACCGTTGACGGCGGCATCGTGCTGCTCGGGGCGGTTGGTCAGGAAGATGACTCGTACCGCCTTAACCGGGATCTCTTCCTCGCAAAAGTGGACAAGTCCGGAAAGACCGTTTGGGAACGCCGGCACGAGACCGGCCTGGACACCGTTCCCCGTGCTTTTGCGGAAACGCCGGACGGCAGTCTGGTCATCGCCGGGACGGATCGGACGATCAGCGACTACCGGGCTGGATACGGTCTGGGGTATCTGCTCAAGGTGGACAAAGACGGAAAAAACGTGTGGGAAAAGAGGTTTGCGGAGAAGACCCAGACCAGCGCACTCAACGACATCCAGGTGACGGACGACGGCGATCTTTTGGTCAGCGGCTGCGTGAAATACGAAGAGTTCAACATGAACGACGCCAGTTCGGACGGATACGCTGCCAGACTGGGTGAAGACGGCGTAACGGTATGGGAAAAGGTGCTGCCCAACAGCACTGAGCAGCGGGAACAGCATCTGCTGCTGCCAATCTCCGACGAGGCTTTTCTCGCGATTGGAACGGGGAAAAAGTACAAAGGCGGCGATTACGTGTTCTACGTCACCCAGTTGCAGGCCAAATAAAAGGCTTCCACGGTGTACAGGCAGGCAGGACACCGGCCACACCCAGGACATCACCCTGCGGGAAACGGGCTCCTTTGAGGGAGAAGAGCAGGGAGGTAGGGGAATTCCCCGATACACTTTCCCCCGTCCGCGTTCTACAATAACGGTAAGGATGTTTGTCTTGAGGAGGAGCGCATGGACGCGTGGATGAAAAAACTGGGCTCGTCGGAGGAAGCCTTCACCCTGCTTTCGTCCGTCTTTGCCAACGTCAGCGACGCGATTCTGGTGGTGGACAAAGAGGGAATGATCGTGACGGCCAACCCCGCGCTGGAGAAGATGTCCGGCTGGGCCACTGAAGAACTGATCGGGAAGCGGCACATATGTGAGCTGTGCCTGGGCATGGCAACCTGCCGGGAGGAAGCGACCTGTGCCGACTGCTTTTTCAAGCAGGAACAGATGCCGTCATTTGAGATGCGGCTGAAGACAAAGGACGGACGGGATTACCCTGTGGCTGCCAGCTCGGCCCAGCTGCCGGAGATAGACGGCGGCAAAATGGTGCTGATCCTGAGGGACATGTCGGATCAGCAGCGGGCTGAAAAGGAGCGGTATCAGCACAAGCTGACGAACTACGTCATTCAGGCCCAGGAGGAGGAGCGCAAGCGCATTTCCCGCGAGCTGCACGACGGCGTGGGACAGGCGCTGTACAGCATCCTCGTCGGGCTCAACGTGGTCGGCCAGAGCAAGCTGAGCGAACCGCTTCGGCAGCACGTGGCCGACATTCAACAGATGACGGCAAAGGCGATGGAGGAAGTAAAGCGCATGGCGCTGGAGCTCCGCCCCTCCGCCCTGGACGATTTGGGACTGCTGCCCGCCCTCCGCTCGCTGATCAAGCGGTTTGAAAAGAGCTTTGGCCTCTTGATCGACCTGCACGTGCAGGGGGACCGCCGGCGCTATCCCGCCGTGGTGGAGACCGCCCTCTACCGGATTGTGCAGGAGGCGATGACCAATGCCGCCAAATACGCCCAGGCGGACAAGTTGGGCATTGTGTTTGAGGATCGGGACAAAGAACTGGTGGTGACGGTTGTGGATGACGGGATCGGATTTGATGTGGAACGGGCGCAGAAGAAGGGGACCGGCCTGGGACTGTTTGGCATGAAGGAGCGGGCCCAACTGCTGGGAGGCACAGTCGACATCCGCTCGGCCCCCGGCGAGGGGACGACGGTGATCGTGCGCATACCGCTCGCAAAGGAGGAAACAGAAGATGGCCATTCGCGTCCTGATCGCCGATGACCATGCCATCGTCCGCTCAGGGCTGGGCATGCTGCTCAACGCCCATCCGGACATCGAAGTGGTCGGCTACGCCGCCGACGGAAAAGAAGCGGTTGACAAAGCGCTGGAGATACGGCCTGACGTCGTGCTGATGGACCTGAGCATGCCCCCGGGGGAGAACGGCCTGTCAGCCACCGCCCGGTTAAAAGAAGCAGCGCCTGACATCCAGGTGCTGGTCTTGACGATGCACGACGACGAGGAATACCTGTTTCGCGTGCTGCAGGCGGGGGCGTCCGGCTACATTTTGAAAAGTGCACCCGACCTGGACCTGATTGCTGCCATCCGGACCGTTCACCAGGGCATGGCCTACCTATACCCGTCCGCGACCAAGTCCTTGATCGAGGAATTCCTGCAGATGGTGAAAAACGGCGAAGAGCAGAACAAATACGAGATACTGACGGATCGGGAAAAGGAAGTGCTCATCCTGATCGCCAAGGGATTCAGCAACAGGGAGATTGCGGAGCAGCTGACCGTTTCGGTCAAGACGGTCGAGTCGCACAAGGCGCACATCATGGAAAAGCTTCATCTGCGCACCCGGCCGGATCTGGTCCGCTACGCGATCAAAAAAGGATGGCTTGATTTTGAATAGAGAAGGCAGACGGCGCATACCGCCGTCTTTTCTTTTTGGCCAAAATGTGACAGAAATCGGGAAAAATCGGGAGGTTCCTGGATCATTTTAGGGGTTTTCCCTGACTTACTTCCCTCATGCCGGGGGATAGAATGAAAGCGTAAAACGCAGCCGGTACGGCATGGAAAGGAGGAGCGAGCCGTGGAGACGCGTACGGAATCGCAGCACCAGGCCAAGCCGACGCAGCCCGAGCAGGAGAACCTGAAGGGCACGTTTGCCGCCGTGCTGTTGGTAGGGGCGTTCATTCTCCTCAGTTGGTTTGGCGTATTTGCCCTGTTTTTGAATCGGGCGTAGCAAGGTGAAAGGCAGAAGGGAGATGACACGATGCATTTGCACCGTTACGAGAAAATCTGGCTTGCGCTGGGAGCGGGAGGGCTGGCGCTGTTTATCGCACTCTTGTGCGTCAACGCGTTTGCCATGGGAATGGCTCCGCCAAGCAACATGGAGATGATTGACCCGGCCCAGGTGACCCAAACGCCTCCGTTTGACAACCCGGGGCTGAAAAAGGTGGGAGAGAATGAATACGACGCGTACATGACGGCGTTTGCCTTCGGATTTGCTCCGGGGAAAATGGAGGTGCCGCTGGGAGCCACGGTCAACTTCCACGTCACCAGCCCGGACGTAGTGCACGGGTTCCAGATTCCCGGAACCAACGTCAACTTCATGGTGATGCCGGGACACATCAACTCCGCGTCGTACACCTTTGACAAGCCGGGCGAATACCTGATTCTGTGCAACGAATACTGCGGCGCCGGCCATCAGGTCATGGCGACCACAATCACGGTGAAATAAGGAGGTGACGGAACATGAAAATCGCTGTATTTAGTCAGACGCCTGTAGACCGCTCGACGGCTCGTCTCAGTCTTTCGTACATCTGGGTGGCGTATGTCGCGTTTGGACTTGCGGCGCTGGCTGGAATGCTGCAGGGGATGGTGCGCGGCGGCCTCATCGAACTGCCGAGCTGGACCAACTACTATCAGATTTTGACCGCGCACGGCGTGTTGATGGCACTTATCTTTACCACGTACTTCATCATCGGCTTTCTGCTTTCCGGGGTAGCGCGTACTACCGGCGGTGCCCTGCACGCCGCTGCCTTGAGATGGGGCTGGGCCGGCTGGGTGCTGATGACAGTCGGTACGGCCATGGCGCTCGTGACGATCATCACCAACGACGCGTCCGTTCTCTACACCTTTTACGCGCCGCTGAAGGCATCGCCGTACTTTTACATCGGGGCGGCCCTGCTGGTCGTCGGGAGCTGGCTGGGCGGATTCGCGATCTTCAGCAGCTATCGCAAATGGAAACGGGAAAATAGCGGGAAAATGTCACCCCTGTTCGTGTTCATGTCGGTCACGACCTTCCTGCTGTGGATCATCGCCACGCTGCCCGTGGCAGTGGAGGTGCTGTTCCAGCTGATTCCCTGGTCGTTTGGCTGGACCTCGACGATCAACATCATGCTCAGCCGGACGTTGTTCTGGTTCTTCGGCCATCCGCTGGTCTACTTCTGGCTGATGCCGGCGTACATTGCCTGGTACGTATGCGTGCCGCGGGTCATCGGCGGCCACGTGTTCAGCGACTCGCTGGCCCGGCTGGCATTTATCTGCCTGCTGCTGTTCTCCATCCCTGTCGGCTTCCACCACCAACTGATGGAACCGGGCATCTCGCCGGGATGGAAGATGATCCACGTCATCCTGACGCTGATTGTCGTGATTCCGTCGCTGATGACCGCGTTCTCCATGTTTGCCACATTTGAAACGACCGGACGAAAAAAAGGCGGAGTCGGGCTGTTTGGCTGGCTGAAAAAAATGCCGTGGTCGGATGTGCGCTTCTTCGCACCATTTGTCGGCATGCTGTTCTTCATTCCGGCCGGGGCCGGGGGGATTATCAACGCCAGCAACCAGATGAACGCCGTCGTCCACAACACAGTCTTTGTAACCGGCCACTTCCACATTACCATAGGAGCGGCAGTCGCGCTCACCTTCTTCGGTGTCAGCTACTGGCTGATTCCGGCGCTGACGGGAAGGACGCTCACCCGTACAGCCAACCGCATGGGCATGGTGCAGACGGTCTTTTGGGCAGTCGGCATGTTCCTGATGTCGTTTGCGATGCACTACATGGGCTTGCAGGGATCGCCTCGGCGAACCAGCTACACGACCTACATGGATCACCCGGTTGCGCTCGAATGGATGGATTATCAGCGCGTCATGGCCTTTGGCGGGGGTCTGCTGTTTACGGCGGCGATTCTGCTGCTGCTGATCCTCGGTTATCTGACGTTCTTTGCACCCAAAGGAAAAACCGAGTATCCGATTGCGGAAACGGAGACAGTACAACATACACCGCGCATTCTGGAGCGCTGGCCGGTCTGGGTGGGCGTGCTGGTCTTCCTGATCGTGATGGCGTACGGCTACCCGATCCTGGAACAGCTTAACCACCATCCGCCGGGTTCGCCGCCAATCCGCACCTGGTAGCAACGAAGGATTGGCACATGAAACAGGGACGGTTCACGCAGCGTGATCTGCTCGGAACCGTCCCTTTTATGTTTTCGATGCGCTGTTCGCAGTCGGCGGCGCGGCTTACGGCACGTAAATCATCTTCCGCGTCATGCCGCCGTCGATCACCAGCTCCGCGCCGGTGACGAAATCGTTGCCTTCATCGGTCAAAAACAGGCAGGCGCGGGCGATGTCTTCCGGTTTGCCGACGCGTCCGGCCGGGTGCTGGTGGTGGTCCTCCGGCCGCAGTGCATCGTAATCGCCCGTCTCGATCCAGCCGGGCGAGATGGCATTGACGCGGATGTTGTCCGGTCCCAAAGAAACGGCCAGGGCGTGCGTCAAGGCGAGAATGCCCCCTTTGGAGGCGGCGTATGCCTCCGAGTGCGGTTCGGACATGTGTGCCCGCGTGGAAGCGATGTTGATAATCGCGCCGCCTCCGGATTGGCGCATCAGCTTGGCCGCTTCCCGGGAGCAGAGGAAGACGCTGCGCAGATTTGTGTTCAGAATGCGGTCCCACTCCTCGACCGAAAGCTCGTACGGTGAGGCCCACTGTGAGATGCCGGCGTTGTTTACGAGAATGTCCAACCTGTTCAAGCGGGACGAAACCATGCGCATAAGTGCCTCGATCTCGGCCGGGACGCTGACGTCGACCGGATGGAAAACCGCGGTTCCGCCTGCCGCGGTGATGGCTGAAACTGCGGCTTCTCCCGACTCTCGGTTTTGTTCGGCGACTACCACGTGGGCGCCGCGGGCGGCGTACAGGGAGGCGACAGCAAAGCCAATTCCCCGCCCGGCTCCGGTGACAACGACAATTTTGTTTGCAAACGACATGATTAATTCCTCCTGTCAACGAAAATGGGCCGGCCCCTCGAATGAAACGGGTGTGGAACACTGGTAAAGGAGCAAGACTGGTGTTCCGGCATATTGTATTGTTGCAATACGTAAGCGACTAATATAAAGTAAGAGTGTTACCATATGAGTGACAGAGGAGGCTTCCCGTATGCAAGCAGACGTAAAACTGACGGCTGAACAAGTCATGGAAGCACGCCACAGCGTGCGCAAATACGATCCCAACGCAGAGATTCCCCGCGAGGAATTAAACGAAATCCTGCGTTTGGCCGCGACTGCCCCGTCTTCTTGGAACCTGCAGCACTGGCGTTTTATCGTGGTGACGGACAGGGCCAAAAAAGAGCAGCTTCTGCCGATCGCCTACGGGCAGCAGCAGGTGGTAGACGCCTACGCCACTATTATTGTACTCGGCGATTTGGAGGCGGACAAATCGGCACGTCCGGTCTATGACGATGCGCTGGCCAAGGGGTACGTCACCGAACAAGTGCGGGAAACGTTGATCAACCAAATCGAAGAGACGTATCGCAACAATCCGCAAATTGGGCGCGACGAGGCGATCCGCAATGCTTCGCTCGCAGCCATGCAGTTGATGCTGGCCGCCAAAGCAAAAGGATACGACACGTGCCCGATGCTCGGCTTTGATAGTAACGCGCTTATCCAGGCGCTCAACATCCCGCCGCGCTACATTCCAGTGATGATGATTACGGTGGGCAAGGCCAGTGTGCCCGCTCGTCCGACCGCGCGCTTTGGCCTGGATCAACTGGTGATCGAAAACAGCTTCTAATCAGCTTCTCATCCCATCAGGCGAAAAACGAACAAGCCGGCAGCCCGTCCACGTGGAGAGGGCTGCCGGCTATTTGCCGTTCGTGGTCTGTTTTTGCAGTGGTCATCCTGAGGGAGCTGGGCGTCATTTCGTTGTCAGCGGCAGTTCGACAGTTACCGTGGTTCCGCTGCCGAGCCGGCTGTCGACGTGGAAATGGCCGCCGTGGAGTTGGACGATCTCCTGGCAGATGGAGAGGCCCAGGCCGCTGCCGGCCTGTTTGGACCGCCCCTTGAAAAACTTCTCCGTGATGTGGGGCAGGTCTTCCGGGTCGATGCCTTCGCCCGTGTCCGTTACGGCGATGACCGCCCATCTCCCGGTCTCCTCCGCCGTTACGGTGATCGTCCCGCCACTGGGGGTAAACTTGAAGGCATTGTCCAGCAAGTTGACAAAGACCTGCTTCAGCCGGTTGACGTCACCTGTAACCGGCAGGGGGGCATCCGGCACGACAACCTGCAGCCCTACACCCTTGTCGTGCGAGCGGACAGCGAACTGCACCCGGACGTCTTCCAGCACGTCGCGCAGGTCCAGCCGCTCCCGCGACAGTTTCAGCTCGCCCGACTGAAACTTTGAGAAATCCAGCAATTCTTCCACCAAGCCGATCAGTCGATCTGTTTCCTTGGCGATCACTTCCAGGCCAAGCCTTGTTTCTTCCGGATCGTTCAGCCCGCCGGAAAGGAGCGTCTCTCCCCAGCCCTTGATCGAGGTGAGCGGCGTTCGCAGTTCGTGGGAGACGGAGGAGATGAAGTCGTTTTTCAGTTTTTCGTTCTTGCCGATCTCTTCGGCCATGTAGTTAAACGTCTCCGCCAGCGTGCCCACCTCGTCGTCGTAGCGCTTGGCCGCCCGGACGGAAAAATTGCCCGTCGCCATTTGCGTAGCCGCTCGGGTCAGCTCCAGTATCGGGTCGACCATGCGCTTGGCTGTCACCAGGCTCAGGCCAAAGGCAAACAGTACGACGACGGCCCCGACGCCTGCGCCGTACATCGCAATCTTGTAGACGGCTGCGTACAGCGGTTCAGCGGAAATGGTGTAGCGCAAGACACCGACCGTTTCCCCCAGGTAGGTAAGCCGGTTGGAGACGGCGATGACCCGCTCCGGTGTCTGCGGTGACTTGCCGACGTAGATGCCCGTCGTGTTTGTCAGGGCTTCCTTCACGTCGGGCGTGTCAATCACCTCGGCGGTTTGAAATCCGTAGGAGTTGAGCAGCACTTTTCCCCCGGTGTCCAGCACTTCCACTTTGGCAGTTTCCCCGTTTGAAACATTCTCCAAAATATAGCGGGCCTTTTCTTTCAGCCCGTACGTGCCTGCATACTTGTTGATAAAGGTGGTGAACGTAGTGGCCCGCGTGACCAGCGTTTCGGTGGCGGTGCCGAAGTAATAGGTATGCACCGCCCAGTAGAACAACCCTTCCAACACCAGCACGATCAACAACAGGATGAACCCGAAGTGGATGATCAGTCTGGCCCTAATCCCTCTCATTGTTCGTTTCCTTTCGCCATAAGTAACCATAGCCCCAAACCGTTTCCACGAATTTGGGGTGGGCGGGGTCTTCTTCGATTTTTTGGCGGATGCGGCGAATGTTCACGTCGACCACTTTCAGGTCGCCGACGAAAAACTGACCCCAGACCTTGGTGAGAATCTCGTCGCGGCTGATCGCCTTGTTCGCGTTTTCCGCAAGCAGCTTGATGATGGCAAATTCTTTCGGGGTCAGCACGATCTCCTGACTGCCTTTCAAGAGCTTTCGCTCGTCCAGAAGCAGCGTGAACGGATGGATGTCGATGAGGTGTTTTGCCTCGTCAGGAGCGGGGAGGGAGTAGAGCCGGCGGTGCAGCGCCTTGACGCGCGCCAGCAACTCCGCCGGACTGAAAGGTTTTACCACGTAATCGTCCGCCCCAAACTCCAGGCCCATCACCTTGTCTCGTTCCTGGCTCTTGGCCGTCAGCATGATAATGCCGAGCCGGGGGAACTTCTGGCGCAGGTGCCCGCATACCGTAAAGCCGTCGATCCCCGGCAGCATCACGTCGAGAATCGCGATCTCGATGTCCGGCTGGTTTTCGGCGATTTCCAGCGCTTCTTCCCCGCTGGCCGCTTCCACCACTTCACAGCCTGCCCGTTTCAGGTTAATGCGGACAAAGTCGCGAATCGACTTCTCGTCTTCCAGCAACAACACTTTCATCGTCTCTACTCCTTGCTCCTGCGGGTAAGATAATCGGTTACATCGGCATTTTCAGCGGACGGAACAACTGACGGATTTCGTCTGCTGTCAGCAGCATGGCATTGTACTCACGCAGGGCGGCACCGCTCAACCCGCTGGCTTCCTGCGGCTGAATCGCCACTACCACCTGTTGTCCCTGCTCCGTCAGCACGATATACGGCGTTTGCTTTTCCTTCAGGGACGCTTCGACCTTTGTCCAATCCTTCTGCGGGACAGCCTGCAGGGTGAGCAGCGTCGCCTTTTCCTTGCCTCCCTGGCCGTAATAGAGCAGGCGCACGGGAGGATTGGCAGAGTCGCGGTCTACTTCAATGGTGTACTTGTCCTTCCATCTGGCGGGAATGAGGAAATCCGTGCCGATGCCGTACGACTGATAGTGGTCCTCGACGTGGCGCAGGCCGGCCGCTCCGTCCCACTGGTAATAGGAAGCGATCCACGGAATTTCCACCATGGCAAGATCGTCGGTGCCCGGCGGCTGGGTGTGAATGCCGATTTCAACAATGCCGTCGTTGTTGATGTCTTCACTGGGCAATACATAGGGTTTAAAGGTCATAGAGATGTCACCGTCCGCCTTGGTCAGCGGACGCACCAGCTTGCCGTCTTGCCAGACCAACAACTCGGTCATGCCGGAGTGTGCTCCGATGCCCGCGTCGACAAAGATCGCCGACTGGGTCGGTGTCGCCTTCCCGATCGTCGCCTGTTCATAGCCGTTTACCCCTCCCTCCAGGGGCAGTTCGGCCAGCTTGTCCAACTGTCCGTCCTTGATACCGTACACCTCTGCTTTGGACGTCAGCTTGTCGTGGTCGTGCGAGATCAGTGCCAGCTCCGCTTTCTTGTCACCGGTGAGATCGCCGACGGCCATGGCTGCGTACGATTGCTTCAACAGCTCACGCATCTGTTCCTGCTGCCAGGAGTAGATGGACAGTTCCTTGTTCAGCCCTTCACCGCCGCCCCAGCCGATCAGCATCTCTGGGACGTTGTCGCCCGTAACGTCGACAAACTGGACGTAGTCCAATTCGCTGCCGATTCCGGTCAAGGACGCTGTCTTTTTCCATTTTCCCTCTTTTTGACTGAGGACAAGCACGCCAATTTCGTAATCCGTTTTTTCCGTTTTGTAAAACGCGATCAAATCGGGATTGCCGTCACCGGTCAGGTCCTGCAGGTTGACCGCGCTGGCCTCTTCAGGGTGAAGCGGCACCGTCAGCTGTGAGCCGGGCGGCAAAAACTGCATAACCGTTTGGTTGATCGATTGTTGGTTGGCATCTGCCAACGGCGCCCGCATCAATGCATTTGGCGTGTCGTTCAGGCCGCAGGCACTAGTGAAAACAGCGAGAGCGGTTGGCAACAGCCACGATTTTTTCATGGTGGTTTCGTTCCTTTCTATGCAGTGTTGGCAAATCTGCCCTTATTGTAGCCGGATTGGAAGGAAAAAGAGTTGCAAACCGGTGACATTGATCCACTGCCGAGGGTGAAAAAGGTACATGCCGAATTGCAACAATTTGGCAACTGCCACCGTTTATGAAAACAGAGTCAGCTCATTGACGGATTAGAGAAACTGACTGTTCTGCAATCTGTTTTTACAGACGGCAGGATGCCAAACACATCAGCAGGGATGACAAAGGGAGGAAGAAGTGATGAAAGCGTGGTGCAAGACCGTATCGGCCGTGCTTTGCGGCGGTGCGATTCTCTTGGCGCCGGGACCGAATGTGGAGCCGGTTCATGCGAAGGCGGTGAATCCGCAAGCGTTTGCCACCGTGGTGCGCATTCAGCCTGAGCACTCGATTACGTTTGGGATAACATTTGTAGATGGATTTCGGGCACAGGTGACAAGCAGCCATCTCAAAGGCGTCACCACCGTTGACGTGAGTCCCAACAAGGACGGATATGTGAGGTACGGTGTCTACCAGGCCAACGGCAAGCTGCGCAAACCGATCAAAGGCTTTGCCGAAAAGCTGGTCCAATTGGTCCCGTACTACGAGGCGGACGGGAGTATCCGCTATCTCGGCCGCCAGGTCCTGTATGGCGTGGACGGGTACGACCGGATCGCCGTGGCCACCAGCGTCTGGACACTGGTCAACCAGAAACCGCAGCTCGTCGGACTCACCATCGACAAAGGCGATTGGGACAACTTGCCGTCCCCCGAAGTGGACGTCAACACAGGATTTAGCATGGACAATGACAGCACCTTTGTGCTGGACACCAGGTACGCAGATGTGACGGGGGATGGAGTGCGCGACCACGTGCTGCTGGTGGGGCACAAAATGGGCGCGTCCATGAACCTGCTGGCCGACAATCTGCGTCTCGTCGTCCGCGAGGGGAAAACCAACCAGCAGACGTATGCATCCGTAGGCCAATGGGATCGGGCGTATCTGCCGAAACTGCACATCGGCCGCTATAATCAGGACAGCGTGAACGACATTTTGATCACCATGCCTACGGAAACGGGAAAGGTCTACAGCGTGATGACGTGGAAAGACAACCGCCCGGCGGCGCTGATCGACCAGCGGACGGTGAACAATCCGGCCGTCTACCAGCCTGTCATCGGTCGTTACGGAGAAGCGATCGGCCTCCACAAGGTGACGCCGAAGAAACAGAAATGACAGCAGGCGCACCCTGAGGCTGTGTCTGCAAACGAACATCCCTCTCTTTCCTGCGGGAGAAGAGAGGGATGTTTGTTGTGGCAAAGATTACAGGAAAATGATTCCCAAAATGGATACCACCACGATGCCGACCAAGCCTTGAACCAGCGTGGCCATCGTTTGGGCACGGTAGGCGGTGGACAGGCTCATTTTGGAGAACTGGGTGACCACCCAGAAATAGGAGTCGTTCACGTGGCTGACCACCATGGCACCACAGCCGATGGCCATGACCGTCAGCATCTGCCCGATGGGAACAGTGCCCATCATCGCATCCAGGCCCAGGGATGGCAGGAGCGGCAGCATGATTGTTGAGGTGATGACCAATGAGGCGGTGGAGCTGCCCTGAGCCGTTTTGAGGACGGCGGCGATCAGGAAGGTGATGATCAGCGCGCCCACGCCGACAAAGGCGACATTGCCGTCGATCAGCGTCTTCACGTAATCGGCGATGGGAGTAGCCTTGATGACCGCGCCGAGCGATCCGCCCGCACCGGTAATCATGATGATGACAGCAGCGTCCAGCAGGCCCTCGCCCATCCACTTGGTCAGCGTTTCCTCATTGCGTTGTGGCAATAGTCCAAAAATAGCGAAGAGCAAACCGATAAACAGCGCGTTCACGGGGGCGCCCAGGAAGGTGAGAAGTGTGTTGGCAAAGCCGGTGATCAGCACTTCATTGTTGCCTTGGGCATCGACTCCCACCGGGAAGTTGGCAAACGAACCGAGGGCCAGCAGGACAATCGGAACCACGATTGGCGCAAACGAGGCGAAGGCAGATGGCAGTTGGCCGAAACGGGCTTTGAACTCTTCAAAGCTTTCCACAGCCTCATCCAGTTCCACCGGGAGCTTGGCCGCCACTTTGCGGGCCCAGATGTGTCCGGCGAGCGCGACCGGGATGGAGACGAAAAGACCGATGACGATTACCCAGAACAGGCCGTCCGGTCCAATGCCGACGTTGGTCGCGGCGGCGATGGGACCCGGTGTCGGCGGCACCAGTGTATGGGTGGCGTACAGGCCGGTGGACAGAGCGACTGCCAGGGTAACGACGCTAACGCCTGTCTTTTTCGCCAGCGATTTTTTCAGGGATGACAAAATGACGTATCCGGAATCGCAAAAGACCGGGATGGAGACGATCCAACCGATGATCGACATGGCCAACGCCGGATGGCGGTCGCCCAGAAGGCGCAGCACCACTTCCGCCATTTTGACGGCGGCACCGGAGTTTTCCAGGATTTTGCCGATCATTGTTCCGAAGATGATGACCAGACCGATGCTGGTGATGATGCTGCCGAATCCGCCGGCAATCTCTTTGCCGATGTCGGCGATAATCGGTTCCTCGACACCGCTGAGGGAGCCGACAAAGTTGGTCGCCAATGCGAAAAGATATGTGCTGGAAATGATGGATAAGAACGGATGGAGCTTCCACTTGGCGGTCGCGTAGACGATGAAGACAATCGCCAGCAGCAGAAGAAGCAAAATGATTGGTCCCAACTGAATAACTTCAGGACTCATGACAATCCTCCCTTGGTTGCGAATATGCGCGTGAGTTGTTCGGCTGCCTGTTCCAGCAGTCCGGCGGTTTGCGCCATTGCCTGTTCCAGCGTCATTGGCTTGTTGATGATGCTGGCTACTGCGGTGACGCCATGCTTGTACAGCGCCTCGATCCCAGTGCCGATGGAACCCGCCAGGACGATGACGGGAATCCCGCGCTGCTGCGCCAACTTTGCCACCCCACAGGGTGTTTTGCCCTGTGCCGTCTGATGGTCGACCTGCCCTTCGCCGGTAAACACCAGATCGGCGCCTTCCATCGCTTCGGCCAGCCGGGTGGTTTCACTGACAATCTGGATGCCGGACTTCAGCTCGCCGTTCAGAAAGGCGAGGAGGGCGCCTGCCACGCCGCCAGCCGCACCGGTCCCCGGCAGGTCGTGGATGGCGATGCCGCGGGTTTGTTCAATTACATTCGCAAAATGGCGCAGGTTGTCGTCCAGGAGTTTGACCATCTCGGGCGTGGCTCCCTTTTGCGGGCCAAATACATGGGAAGCGCCGTTTGGACCGACAAACGGGTTGTCCACGTCACAGGCGATGGTAAACACGCATTCTGACAGCCGCGGATCGGCACTGCTCGAATCGATTCGCTCCAGTTTATGAAGTTCACCTCCTCCAAACGCGAGCGGCTGGCCGTCCCCGTCCAGCAGGGCGAACCCGAGCGCCTGCAGCATGCCGGCCCCGCCGTCGTTGGTAGCGCTGCCGCCGATCCCCAGAATAAAGCGGCGGCAGCCCAGGTCCAACCCGGCTTTGATCAATTGGCCGAACCCGTAGGTGGTGGTCACGAGCGGATTGCGCTCGGACGCGTCGATCAGGTAGAGACCCGAAGCGGCTGCCATCTCGATGACGCACGTTTTCCCGTCTCCGAGAATCCCGAACTCCGCCGTGATCTGTCGACCGAGGGGATTTTTGACCGTGGCCTGCAAAATCTTGCCGCCGGTGGCGTCCACCAAGCACTGAAGGGTGCCTTCACCGCCGTCGGCCATCGGCTTGATGACGATGTCGCTGTCCGGCAGCGCTTTGCGCACGCCTGCCGCGATGGCATCTCCCACCTGTTTGGCGGTAAGGCTTCCTTTAAACGAATCAGGTGCGATGACAATCTTCATGCTGTTCCTCCCTTGGCCAGGGTTTCCATCATCTGTTCAATGTCGTCCACGTATTTGACCAGCGCCTGCAGCGCGATGGATTGTTCCTGTGCCTTGTCGTCGTTTGCTTTGGCCTGTTCGCTGATGCTGCCGAATGTGACGTGCACCTGGCGAAGAATCTCCTGAATCTGCTTGACAGTGTTTTGGCAGACAGATGCCAGTTTGCGGACTTCGGTGGCGACGACCTGAAAGCCTCTGCCCGCTTCTCCGGCCCGCGCGGCTTCGATGGCGGCGTTTAAGCCGATCAGGTTGCTGTGGTCGGCGATTTCCTTGATCATCTTTAGCGCGTCCGTGATCTGTTTGATCTGTTCTTCGCCATTGGTCACCACCTGCAGGGCGTTTCGGCTGGCTGCGGCAAAGTCTTCGGAACTGGCGGAAATCTGTTGAATCGTGGCCGCCATGTTGTGCAGGTGTTCGTACACCTGCTGGGAGGCCTTCTGCTGTTCCGTGATCTGTTCGCGGTTTTTCAGCCACAGTACGACGGTCCGGGCGGCGACGCGGACGATCGGCAGCATCTCGTCCGGATTGCCGGACATGCCGATCACGCCGATTCGCTTGCCGTTGTACACGATCGGCAGGTTGGAGCCTGGACGCACGCCCTCCAGTTGGCGTGCCTGCTCTTCCGTCACCAGGGCTTCGTCAATCAAGCCGAGCATGATCTTTTTGGCGGCCTCGTGCACGGTGCCAATGCGTTCCGGGCGCGTGGAGGAAAGAATCACACCTCCCTCACCCATGATGTTGATGTGCTGACCGGTCTCCTCGTGCAAAATTTGTACAATTTCGTCGAAAAAACCATCCTGCAAAAACGAATCAGTATTCATAGTCATTCCTCTCATGTTTGTCTGATGTTACCATTTACTATACAAGAATTGGGAAGGCGATTACATTTTGCAAAACCACCAAAAAAGCGTGTCGAATGCTGTCAGATTTCTGTGAGAATTATCCAGTTTGGGAGAGGCGGTGCAGTTCCAGCGCCAGCTTGATTTTGGCCGCTTCGGCAAAGCGGCGCGGATTGCGTCCCAGCATCTCCTCAATCCGGTCCAACCTGTACAGGAGCGTGTTGCGATGGATGTTGAGCGCTTGAGCCGCTGCCGTCAGGTTGAGATCGGCGGAAAACAGAGCGTGCAGCGTTTCCAACAGTTCGTCGTGTTTGACGAGATCCTTGAGAACGTCACGGACCACCACCTGCCGGGTGGCGGGGGGTGTTTCGAGCAGCAGCAGTTCCAGCGTCATGTCGTCAATATGGCCGATTGCCCCCTTGGCGGGGAAGCGTTCCAGCACCTGCAGGGCCTGCATGGCCTCCTTGAACGACAGTTCCAGCTCATAGACGTCCTCATAGCCGCGCCCCATTGCGATCAGCAGGCGGCTGCGCAGGGAGGCGGGGGCTGCTTCCAGCAGTTTGTGGGCGGCCTCGTGCAAATACTGCCTGATCTGCTCTTTGCTGCGGAGACCGCTCAAGTCAGTGACGACGATCCAGCAGTTCCGCTTTGTCACGGAGACGCAGACCTGATCGGAATTGCGGAAGCAGGCGGCAACCTTGCGGGGGAAGCTGCGGTCAGCATGCCATTCATCTCCGTCCTTCAAGCCGGTTGCCTGGATGATCACGACCGAGCGGGGACGGGACAAATCCAGACCGAGCAGGGCACCGCGGGACATTACCACTTCGCGCGCAGGGTCCAGCGTCCCGGAAATCATCTCCTGCACCAGAAAATTGACGGAGCGCTCCGCCATTTCCATCTGTTCCGTCAGATACGCCTGCTGCAGCATCATTTCCGTCATCATCTTGACCGCTTTGCCAAACGGAACCACTTCCTGCGGGGCGCCGGATATGCCGATCACGCCGACAATCTCCTGCTGAAAGCGAATGGGCATGTTGATGCCGGGCTTTGTTCCCGTCCATTTTTGGCAATCTTCTTCGCCGAGGAGCATTTCCTCCCCGGTGGCAATCACCTGGCGGGCTGCCTGGTGAAAGGTTTGGATGCGCGATGGATCGCTGGAACTGATGATGACGCCGTCCTTATCCATGACATTGATGTTCAGGTTGGTCACTTCCATTGTGCGTTTGACAATCCGGTCGGCGAGGGATTGAGTCAATTTCATCTTCCGCGGGCTCCTTCCGCTGGACATAGAGTATGGGTCTATTCATTGTATCGGGTAAGGATTCCCACACGTTTTAGATCGGAAAGATTACGTTTTGTTTTGACGAACAGTTTGCCATTGGGGTAGAATACTGGATAAATCGTATTCGTTACGATTTACAGGTGCGTAAGGAGTTGCAAGACATGGCTGATCAAGGCAGGCCGAAAAACACAAGAGGGAGGAACAAACCATGCGCGTAACAGTGACACTGCAGTGCACGGAGACGGGAGACCGCAACTACATCACGACGAAAAACAAGCGAAACACCCCGGAGCGGCTGGAGCTGATGAAGTATTCGCCGCGGCTGAAGCGGCGGACGGTGCATCGGGAAACGAAGTAGAACGAATCGCGTCATTGACCAAAAAAATTGGCCGGGACTGCTGTCCCGGCTTTCGGCGGCGGATTACGCTTCTCGTCTCAACACGGGGCGTTCCGCCGCCAGCTTTTGTTGGGTGAAAAACAGCTTCATCAGCGGCGGCGTCACCAATGTCGTCACGAGAACGACGACGATGACGGCGGCAAACATGTCTTCGGCCAGCAACCCGGTTTCCAGTCCGATGGAGGCGATGATCAGCGCCACTTCCCCGCGGGACACCATCGCCGCGCCGATGCCCAGGGAGCTGCCCCAGGTAAAACCGGACAGCTTCGCGCCGAGCGCGCCGCCGACCAGTTTGGTCAGGATTGCAAGGATGCTGAGGCCGGCAATCAGGCCGAGATGTTCGCCAATGCCCGCAAATGACGCCGTGACCCCGATGGAGGTGAAGAACACCGGGACAAACACCGAATAGCTGAGCGTTTCCACTTTTTCACACATCTTCTGCTTGTACGGGGTCATGCTGATGGCCACGCCGGCGATATAGGAGCCGATGATGGCGGCGACTCCCGCATAGTCGGCCAGGAAGGCGAACGTGAAGCAAATGATCAGTCCGGCGGATACGACAGACTCGGTTACCTGCAGCGGAGCAAACCGCTTCAGCACCCAAGGCACCACTTTCCAGGAGAGCAGCAGGGCGACGGCAAAAAACACCGCTTTTTTCACAACCACCATGCCGAGATTGACATCGCCGCCGGTAAAGCTCATCACAAACGCCAGGGCGAGAATGACCAGTACGTCGTCAATGACTGCGGCACCCAGGATGGTTGCTCCTTCTCTTGACTTCAGCCTGCCCAGCTCTTTAAGCGCCTGCACGGAAATGCTGACGCTGGTGGCGGAAAGCAGCAGGCCGAGGAAGACCGCTTCCAGCGGAGACATGCCGACGGCGGTGCCCGCCAGATACCCCATTGTCAACGGCGCCAGGATGCCGGCCACGCCGACGAATGTGGAGGCTTTTCCCGTCCGCTTGAACTCGTCGAGATCGGTTTCCAGCCCCGCGATGAACATCAGCAGAATGACACCAATCTGGCTGATTTCCTTGAGAATTTCCGAATCGTTGACCACCCCGAGCACCGTAGGCCCGAGCACGATGCCAATCAGCAGCTTGCCCAGTACGGAGGGCTGCCCCAAGCGGACGCTAATGTCCCCCGCAATCTTGGAAGCAAGCAGAATCATCGCCAGTTCAAAGACAATCATGGACACTCCCCCTTTGATGTGTTGCAACGGATGCGAATGAAAAAAGAGCCTGCCACCTCGATTTCCCCGCCTTTTTCGTAAAAAAGGCAATAGGAAACCCAGGTGACAGGCTCCTCCATTCAAATCGCATATTCACGTTTACGCATATCCATCATAACCGTTAATTCCTGAAAAGTCAATAAAGAATGACTCCGGCCTGTTCTGACTCGGCAGCCGGACGGGCAGCCTGTGCCGCAGGGGAAGAACCGGGGGGCGTTTGAGAGGTTTGTCTTTTTCCGGGATTTTCCGGATAATGGATTCGGAATGGTTTTTCCTTTTTGGGAAAATGGCGGAAATGATCACACAGTCCGGGAGGTTGGTGGCATGCACGCCAAAACAGTCCCCCGTTGATGCCGCGGCCCTCCTGTCTGTTTGTGTACGGCTTTTTCGAAACGCTTCGTACCAAACAAAAGGAGTGAACCCACATGAATGGACCAATGCCAATGACGAGAGAAGAGCGTGCGCGCCTGGCGCACGAGATCGCCGAACGGGCGCTGTCCGTCCACGGAGAGAACATCAAGGCGATCGGCATCTACGGCTCAGCGGCACGGGAAACGGACGGCCCGTTTTCCGATCTGGAGATGTTCTGCGTTCTGCGCTCTTCGGGTCAGGACGATGACTGCGAATGGGCCGTCGGGGCGTGGAAAGCGGAGGTGAACTTTCTGAGCGAGGACGTGATGCTGCGGGATGCGGCGTCCGTCGATGGCCTGTGGCCGCTCACGCACGGAAAGTATTTCGCTGTGCGGAGCCTTTATGATCCGGAAGCGTTTTTCGCCGAACTGCGCAGCGTGGCGGAATCGCCTGACAGGGATGATTTTCGCCGTGCGGTTTGCGGCGTGATCACAGGCGAACTGTACTAATTGGCCGGCAAGTGGAGAAATGTCAGGGTCCAGGGGCCCTGCACGTTTTTGCCGACGCTGGCAATCGAAACGGCCACGTACGGCGCCATGCTTGTCGGCCTGCATCATCGCCGGTGCTTTTCCACCAGGGCGCTCGTCCTGACCGAAGCGCTGGGGATGTCTGACCGCCCTGCCGGTTTCGACGCGCTGTGCCGGTTGGTGATGGCCGGGGATTTATCGAAGCCCGACGCGATCCTGAGCACCTGCGAAAGCTTCTGGGACGGGGTCATTGAGTGGGCCGTCCGAAACGGGTATGACTGCATGGAGAACAGGCGGATTCCCTTCTGAATCGCGGGAAAGATCGAAACATTTTTTTCCTCCTGGCGTATAACAGGGTAGCGTGATGGACAGGAGGGTGGAGCGTGTTTTTCGATGCGAGTTTTTCCATGCCGGGAGAACCCTTGTGGTTTACGCTGGCGCCCGGTTTGATCTTTGGGGTAATCATCGTGCTGATCGGGACGGCTCTGGTCAGAGGCGTGGTCACGTGGATGTCCAACAACACCGCGCCGGTCCGCAGCGTTCCGGCCAGGGTGTTGGGGAAGCGGACAAATACGTGGGGAGGAGCCGGCGATTCAAGCGTTCATACGTCGTATTACGTGGCGTTTGAGCTGGACAGCGGGGAACGGCTGGAGTTTCGCGTAAACGGGCCGGAGTACGGGCTGATAGCCGATAACGAAGAAGGCATTCTCACGTATCAGGGCACGCGGTTCAAAGGGTTTCAACCCCAGCCCCGTGCGAAGTCGACCCCTCGCCAATCCGGGCAGTCAGGCGGTATGCCATTGAAAAAAATATCCAAGAGGAGCGCGGAGCACTACGTCTGGGGGGAGCGCTGTGACGGCTGGCATCTGGTCAAGGGGAGCGACCTGAGTGTCATCCACGAGCGGATGCCGGCGGGAACGGCGGAAGTCCGTCATTACCATGAGCGGTCGCGGCAGTTTTTCTTTGTGCTGTCCGGGACAGCGGTGCTGGAAGTGGACGGCGTCTCGTGGGAGCTGCATCCCCACGAAGGCATGGAAGTGCCGCCGGGCGTGCCGCACCAGATGAAAAATGAAAGCGGGGCGGAGACGGAATTTCTCGTCATCTCCCAGCCGACGTCGCGGGGAGATCGCGTGCCGGCGGATTGACGGCGAGGGGGAACAAGGGAACCGGCCGGCATTGATCACACGCGCCGCCAGCGCACGGGAGACCTGCGCCCGGCTGTCGCGACAGTTAGAAAAACCCTGGCCGTTTGCCGTTCGGCCAGGGTTTTGTCATACATGCTGCGGTTGTCATTTCCACGGCAGGTACTCGGACATCTGCGCAAACGCGTCCGCCAGCGCGTGGAGGCTCTCCGCGGTCTGATAGGCTAACAGCGGCAGACTGAAGCAAACCAACAGAGCTTCTCCGATGTACTTGGCGATCATGCACCGTCACGCTCCTTTTTCGATTCTGATTCTTCTGATCAGAGCGAAAAGCGGAGTGCGGATGCATCCGAGTCGCCGTCTTCGCACCGTACGCGCCGATGCAGCCGGATGCGCTGCGTCTGCCTTACCGCCATCGGATACGTCTCGACCAAGCAAAGATTAATGGAAGGTTCGTAGCTGTCGTTTTTACGCCAGCCAATGGTCACGCTCTGCGAGCGCTGCAACCGCCGTATGTATATTACGGACGGGAAGCAGCCCGCAAACAGGGCAAGCAAGGCGAAGAAATCATCCAGCGAAAGCAGCAAAAGCGCTTCTTCCATCGGCGATTTCCCCCCTTTCTTGACGTCTGCAAGAACCTGGGTTCCTGGCATCCCTCATTGTAAACCCGTTGGGCGGAAGCGGGCAACCGGAAAAAATTCTCGAAGTGCAATTCCGGTACAAAGCTGGAGGAGAGGCTCAGGCCGAACCGGATCGATGGCGCCATCGCCATAAGGATGATCGGTCAGTTCAGAAATGGTCGGATGATGGGCGGGACGTGCCTATTTCAGCCGGCCGATCGACAGACTCAGCCGGTAGTTGCCGTACGCCAGGATGTCGTCCAACAGCGCGTTGAGGGCCGTCTGATCGGGGACGCGGACGAGCAGCGAATAACAGCCTTCCCCGCTGACGCGATGAGCTTCGACGATCTCGGGGCGGCCCCTGACGAAGCGTTCGAACTGTCCGTGATCCGTCGTTTTCATCAGGATCGTGACGATCGCGGTGAGGGAGGGGCCCAGTTTGGCAGGATCGACAACGGCCGTATATCCGCGGATGACGCCCATGTCCTCCATCCGCCGAATGCGGTTGCCCACGGCTTGGCCGGTCAGATGCACCTGTTCGCCGATTTCTTTCCACGACAAGCGGGCGTTTTCGCGCAGCAGGGCGAGGATGTGCAAGTCGGTTTGATCGAGCATGAGGCAGTCTCCTTTCAACCTGAAAGCGCAGAAGGATGAATCTTTTCACAGCGTTAACGATAACCCGATTATAATGGACTCACCTGTATCCATTATAATGGTAAAGGAGCGAACCTGTATGGAAATCCAGCTTGTCCGACACGCCACGCTGCGCGTGACATACGCCAACCGGACGCTGCTTGTCGATCCGATGCTGAGCCGGGCGGGCGAACTCGCGGCCACTCCCAACACGCCCAACCAGCGGCCCAATCCGCTTGTAGAGCTGCCCGTACCGGCGGAAAGCGTGATTGCCGGGATTGATGCCGTCCTGGTGACACACATCCATCGCGATCATTTTGACCAAGCGGCTGCCGACTTGCTGCCCAAGGAGATTCCGGTTTTTTGCCAGCCGCAGGATCGGGAGCGGCTGACGGAGTGCGGATTTTTAAATGTTACGCCGGTGGCGGATGAGATCGTCTGGGAAGGAATCCGCCTCGGGCGGACGGGCGGCCGGCACGGCACCGGGGACATCGGTGAGAAGATGGGGCCTGTCTCCGGATTTGTGCTGCGTGCGGAGGGGGAACCGTGCCTCTACCTGGCCGGCGACACGATCTGGTGTGAAGAGGTGGAGCGGGCCGCCGCCGACCATCGGCCGGAAGTGGCGGTGGTCTTTGCCGGAGCTGCCCAATTCGTAACCGGCGGTCCCATCACGATGACCGCTGAGGACGTCGTTTGCCTGGCCGGCGCCTGCCCGTCCGCTCGGATCGTCGTCGCCCATATGGAAGCGTGGAATCACTGTCTGCTGAGCCGCTCCGAACTGCGCGCTCACCTGCGGGAGCGAGAGCTGGACGGCCGGGTGCTGGTGCCGGAAGACGGCGAAGTGATGCGGTTTGACAAAACACTCCCTTGAAGAGGGGAGTGTCAGCGTGTAGACAAAGTCCGTGGCGCATGGGTGATCGGGCCCGCTCGCTCTCTTGACGACCAGCAAAGTAGTGGATATTGTTCGCTACAAAACGCGACGCGGGCAGGGGACAAACATCTGGGCATTTCGACGAAGTGAGACTTGTGTCCCCTGTATTCCCCGCGTCTAGCGTTTTTCCGCTGTGCAGGTCGTCAAAGGAGCTCGCTTGGCCCATCACTCCATGCCGTGTACTTTTTCTCCACCTTCGGTTTGATTAATCTGCAGGCCTTTCGGCCTGACAACGATGAAAGATGGTTTTACATTCGGAACTTCGATCAAAAAAATACAGTTTGTCATCAGTCTGACACTCCCTTGAAGAGGGGAGTGTTTTTGTTTTTGGATGACGGTTTTTCGAGGGGGAGAAAATTTAGAAGAAATTGCAAAAATAACTAAAATTGGTAATTGATATAAATTTCGGAATTATGTATAATTGAGCCACAGATACCAATTATAACCAAATTTAGGAGGGCGATTGTATGAGGAGGCAAAGGAAAAAGCTGTTGGGAGGCATGGTGTTGTCAGCAGCATTGGTACTGTCCGCGTTTTCAGGAGGTGCAGGGGCTGTTGATGAAAGCACAAACACAAGTTCAAGTTCGGACAAGCTTCGGGTGCTGATTCAGCCGGATAAAAGCGTGAGGTCGCTGAAGGCAAGCCTGAAGAGACAGCTTGGAGAGCGGCACGACTTTGACGACCTGGGCTTTACCACCGAAGTGACGGAAGAAGAACTGAAGAAATTGACGTCGGACAAGTCCTTGAAAGTTACGCTGGTCAACACGCTGTCGATTGCCGAGTTCCAGGAGGAGGGGCGCGTCGAGGCAATGGCGACTCCTTCCGACCGAACGCCTTGGGGGATCGAAGCAATTTATCGGAATTCGTCGATCCAATCCACCAGCGGCGGCAAAGGGATTCGCGTAGCCGTCCTGGATACCGGCGCCTATACCGCGCATCCTGACCTGTCGGCCAATGTGGAGCAGTGCTACAACTTCACTACGAGTTCGCCTGTCGTGAATGGTTGCGCAGATGGCAACGGACATGGGACCCACGTTGCGGGTACCATCCTCGCCAACGGAGGAGGAGGCAGCGGCATTTACGGCGTCGCTCCGGAGGCCAAGCTGTGGGCGTATAAAGTGCTGAGTGACGGGGGCAGCGGGTATGCGGATGATATCGCCTACGCGATCCGCTACGCCGCTGATCAAGGCGTCAGCAAAGGGGTAAAAGTGGTGATTTCCATGTCGCTTGGCTCCTCCGCGAAGGATTCGTTGATTGCCAATGCCGTGACCTATGCCCAGCAGCGAGGAGCGCTGGTGGTAGCGGCAGCCGGTAATTCCGGTCCTTCCGCCAATACGATCGGCTATCCGGGAGGGTTGAAGGATGCCGTAGCAGTAGCCGCTCTGGAAAATGTACAGCAAAACGGCACGTATCGTGTGGCTGACTTCTCTTCCCGGGGTAATCCGTCAACGGCCGGCGATTACGTGATTCAGGAGCGGGATGTGGAAGTATCCGCGCCGGGACGGTCGGTCGAATCGACGTGGCCCAATGGCGGATACAACACCATCAGCGGTACGTCCATGGCAACGCCGCATATCTCCGGATTGGCAGCCAAAATCTGGGCGTCGAATCCGACATGGAGCAATAACGATGTCCGTGCGGAGCTGCAAAAACGCGCGAAAGCAAATGACATCAAGGGAGGCATCAGCGCGGGGACAGGCGATGACATTGCTTCCGGCTTCGGATTCCCGACCGTCCAGGCTGGTGATCAATAAGCAAAGAAAATCAGCTGCCTGATCTGATGCGAAAAAAAGCCTGCACAACATGGGTCAACAGGCAGGACTCCCCGGCACAGTATAAGTCTGTGCCGGGGTTTTTTGTTCAGCAGCCGATGTCTTCCGAGTTCCGATACAGCTGATGCCGCACGCTGCAGCGCCCGACAACGGGCTTTTTTGTTTGGGTGCAATTCCACCATTTGACAATGGGGCGCTTACGTAATAAAATGTTTTTACGTGAATGAATCCTTTTCTGAGGTGTTCAATGTGGAACAGGAAGTGTTGGAAACATACGTGGTCGAGACGCCGGAGCAGGCGATGGCCCTGCTCAACCCGCTTCGCGCAGAAATCCTGAGCCGGCTTGTCGAGCCTGCCTCCGCCGCCGAGGTGGCCCGCGGCATCAACGAAATCCCGCAGCGGGTCAACTACCATCTCAAGGCGCTGGAAAAAGTGGGCCTGGTGCGCCGGGTCGGCACCCGGAATGTCCGCAATCTGGTCGAAGTCCTGTACCAGGCGATCGCGCGGACGTACGTCCTGTCAGAGACGCTGAACTGGCCGAAGGAAACCGTTCAGCGCATCAAAGACCAAGGCTCCTTGTCGCACCTGGTCACCATGGCGGAGCGGATCAAGCGGGACTCGCTGCTCTTGATGGAGCGGTCCGACCGGGATGACGAGATTCCCAGCGCCACGCTGGACACCAGTATCCGGCTGGCCGGCCCGGAACAGCGAAGCGCCTTTGTCCGTGAATACGTGGAACTGGTCAACCGACTGGTGGAGAAGTACCAGTCAGCAGACGGGGAGGACAGCTATAAGGTGGTGCTGGCCGTCTACCCGCAGCTTTCACAAGGAGGAGAAGAATGATGAGACCGCAGGCAAAACCGCAATCTGTCGTCGTGTGGGAAACGGGCGCCGAACGGAACGGCAGTGTCGTTTCCCTGCCCGCGCACAAAGTCGGGGAGACAGGCAGGACACAGGAGGCCACGGTCACCCGATGGACGGTGGGGCCGGAAGAACGGCCGGCCACCGTGACCGTTGTCTCATCCGGCTTTGGCGAGGAAAAAGCAGCCGCGCCGCAAGCTGTGCTCATGCGTTTGGCGGCATAGCGGAGGCTTGCCCGGGCCGGCTGGGGAAAGTGCATCTGCCGTCTGTCGCCGCAGCCCATCGCCATCCATTCAAGTCCGTAAAGGGGGCATTCTGATGAATCTCGTACCGGTTGTCGTGGAACAGACGAATTACGGAGAGAGATCGTATGACATTTACTCCCGCCTGTTGAAAGACCGGATTGTTTTTCTCGGCAGCGCCATTGACGATCAAGTGGCGAACACCGTCGTCGCCCAGTTGCTGTTTCTCGCAGCGGAGGACCCGGACAAGGACATCCACCTCTACATCAACTCTCCGGGCGGTTCGGTCACGGCCGGGATGGCCATCTTCGACACGATGCAGTTCATCAAGCCGGACGTTTCCACCATCTGCGTCGGTCTGGCCGCGTCCATGGGCGCTGTGCTGCTGGTGGCCGGTGCCCCGGGCAAACGCTACGCCCTGCCCAACGCGGAGATGATGATTCACCAGCCGTGGGGCGGCAGCCAGGGGCAGGCGAGCGACATCAAGATCCAGGCGGAGCGCATTTTGCAGCAGCGCCGCATGCTGTACCGCATCATTTCCGAACGCACCGGACAGCCGCTGGAAAAGATCGAGCGCGACGCAGACCGCGACTTTTTCCTGTCTGCCGAAGAGGCCAAGGCGTACGGCCTGATCGACAAGGTCATCGAACGGCTGTAACGGAGGGGGAACCGGAATAAACCTGCTGGTGTTGGGCGGAACGCTGGAGGGAATGGGAGCACTGCGGCCCGGATCAGAGGGGTGTCGCGAGAGGGCGATCCAGCTGCACTTTCACGTTGCTTCCGTTCACTTCCACGTATCCGTTCGGGAGGGGAATCCGGCGGTTTACCTTTTGCCGGATCAGCTCCTGGATGGCCGAGACCGCTTGGGCGGACGGGGCGAATGCATTCACGGCCTCGCAGACGGTCTGCACGCTTTGGGGATAGCTGATCTCGGCGGTCAAAAACACGGTGGCGCGCTGCTCTTCAAACTGAACATACCCCGAGATCGCCTTGTCTTTGGAAAAGAGAATGCGGTTATCCTTTACGTCCAGGTCAAAATCGGAAGCGAGCATGAATTGCTGGAAGGGAGACGGGGTGTGACGCAGCAGGGTCTGCACGTCATCTCCGCCCCCGAGCAAGAGCGTCCCGATCAGCAGCGCTTTTCCGCTGATCAGGCCGGCGAAATACCGTTTTGAGAGCGCCCGTTTCGCCTTTTTGTACATGGCGCGCAGCATGGCGCGGACGGAGAAGACGATCAAGCCGAGTGCGATCAACAGCAGGATCATGGATGTAGTGTCTTGCGGCAGCAGAAACATGAACGACCTCTCCCTGTTGATGGATTCAGCGAAACATACGTTCCTATTGTACCGGGTTTGCCCTGTCATGGGAATACAATCAAGCGCGGCATGTGAAAATGAAAACAGGGACCGCCTCTTCCTCCCGTGGGAGAAAGGGCTGTCCCTGTTTGCTTATGGACGTGGAAGGCAGGGGATTACTCCTGCCCCTTCAATGTGACTTTGACCTTCACCGTTTCCTGCTCGTCCGGATTTTCTTTGGAGGAAATGGTGATGTAGAGCGTGACCGTTTCGCTGTCCGTTTCCGGAAGGGCCACGAGAATGCCATCGTTATCAATCAGCTCTGGCTTGGAGCTTTTGGTGACTGCGTAGGTGACGTCCTCGGATTCAGTCGGCAGCGCCAGGACTGCTTCCCCGATCGTCTCCGTGTTGACGATGTCCGCCTGGAACGCAGCTGCGGTCTCTTTCAGGCTGCTGCGCGCCTCTGACGCTGCAAACTCGTCGAACACCGGCTCTTTTACCCGCAGGGCTTTCCACAGCTCGTAGATGTCCAGCACTTGTCCGGTTTCCGGATCGATGACGTAGGCGACGAGGCGCAGCTTGTACTTGCCAGGCGGCAGCATCCTCGGCACCAGCGAACCGGTGACGTACGTGCCGTCAATGTTGGAGATGGTAAACGGCCCCGGTTCAAATGGTTCGAAGTCGTTGAAGCGGACAGCCATCGTACCGATGTACGTGTCGTCCAGGCTCCACGCCTCCAGTTCGATCAGGTTGACTCCGGTCGCCTGGAGCTCTGCCTCTACGGTAATGGTGTCATCCTTGCCGTCCCCGTCGGGAGAGAGGATGGAGCTGGAGAGTTTCATGTCGGCCAGACCGAAGTGGGTGTCCTCCGGTTTTTCGCCGACGTGGACGACGAACGGCACATGCAGGTCCGGGTACCTCTCGTCCCTGCTCCTCAGCACCACTTCCCCTTCGTACACGCCTTCCTCGGCGTCTTTGTCGGGTGCGAGGCTGAGCGTAAACTTGGTCCGTTTCTTCGCTTTGGCGGAAATCGTATCGCTCGACAGCTTCACCTTGATGTCGCGGACGTCAGGTGTTTCTTTCGGATGCCACGGGTCGGTGGTAACGGCGGTGTGCATGATCACTTCGGCATCGTAGGTGACGTCCACTCTTGACGTGTTTTTCAGCTGCAGGGTCTTGGTGACCGGTGCGCTGCCCGGTTTCATCAGGCCAAAGCTGGTATTGGCGGTGTAATTGTTGATCGTCTCCGGCTCATAGTCTTCGTTGAGGATGGTCACCGGCTCCACGACTTGCAGCACGGCCGGGGTCTTCATTGCAGCCAGACCGTTAACGCGCCCGGCTCCCTGGGAGTAAACATCATACAGGGTGCCCTCCTCGTCGTAGAGGCGTTCCGCCGTATTGGCGAGCGCTGCTTTGACCTCAAACGGGGTCCACTCCGGATGGGCCTGCTTCAACAGCAGCGCCAGGCCGGCCACGTGCGGCGTCGCCATGCTGGTGCCGTTGAAGCGGGCGTACGCCTTGTCGTACTGGGCGCCTTCAATCAGCTTGCCCCAGGCGGGTACGCTGGAGAGGATGGAGACGCCAGGAGCGGTGACGTCCGGCTTGATGGCGTAGTTGTCGCCCATGACCGGACCGCGCGAACTGAATCCGGCCACCTTGTCGCCGGGATCGTTGGTGGTCGGGTAGTCGCCGGAGAAGGTAAACGTCAGGGTCTGGGCCTTTTCCGGATCGCTCAGCAGTTCCTTGGCCAGCGCTCGGCCTTCCACCCCTCTCATGTCAAAGGTGGGAATCCCCTCTATTTGATCGCCCAGGATGGTGTCGATGTAATCCCCGCGTTCCTGGGGCGGGAGATCCAGGTCGGCCAGTCCGTCGCCGTCCTTGTCGTTGCCGTTGAAGATGACGATGGCGGCTGCGCCGGCTTTCTTGGCGTTGAGAATCTTGTCCGTAAACGCAAGCGTGCCGCGGGAGACAAGCGCTACCTTGCCCTTTACGTCTACATTGGCAAAGTCCTGAGCGGAACCCAGGTTGGCGTACACGACCGGCAGCGGATCGGTGCCGATCAGATCACGGAAGTTGTTTTGATTAATCTGCCATGCCATCACGTGGAAGTTGTAGGTGTCGCCAAAAGACGACGTGGCAGAGGCGTCGTACAGCACGCTTGGCGGTGTCACTGCGCCTACCGTGATGGGCAGTTTGGCTCCGGCCGGCGAACCAGCCGTATAGTAGTAGCGGCCCGGCTCGTCTTGTGCCGAGTTGCCGTTGGCGATGACGGTGATCACGCCTGCCCGCATGGCGTTGTTCACCGCGATCGAATCGGGGGAGTCGGCGTTCTTTTCCATGGCGGCGCCGAGCGACAGGTTGATGACGTCCATGCCGTCTCTCACTGCTTTTTCGATGCCGTCGATTACCTGCGCGGAACTGCCGCCGTCACGGCCCAATACGCGGTACACATAGAGGTCGGCTGCGTAGGCAACCCCTTTTACCTGTACGTCGGAATCCTTGTTTTTGGCCCGGCCGACGATGGTGCCGGCGACGTGCGTGCCGTGGGAAGAGCCTTCGTATCCCGTTCCCCTGCGGTCGTCATCCGGGGAGATGGGCGCTTCCTCGTAGGGGTCCTTGTCGTTGTCAAACGAATCGTAGCCGCCTTTGTAGGCATCCTTCAGGTCTGGATGCAGGTAGTCGACACCGGTGTCGATCACCCCGACCTTCAATCCTCTGCCGTCCAGCCCCTCTTTCCACATGTCGAGGACACCGATCTGCTTCAGCGGAGCGATGTCGTATTTGTACGAACCGCTATCGGCCGTTTCCACATCGGGGACGGAGTAGGTGGTGTTTTCATAGACAGCCTGGACCTGGGGCAGTTCAGCCAGCTTGGGAATCTGGTTGGCCGGCAGGGTCAGCTCCATGCCGTTGAATACGAGGGAAAACTGGCGCTCTACATCAAGGTCGATGTTCTTTTTTCGCGCTTCTTTCAGGAAAGAAGACTGTTCCCGTGCGACCCGGCTCTCCTGTGAACTGGTCGAGCGGGAGCCGCGGCGGTATTCCTGCGATACGGCCGCCGGTTCCGATTTGAACTGGACGATGACGCTCACCTTTTTGTCGGATTTCGTGTTGAGACGGGGAGAGATTTTGGCTGTCCGGGTCCCTTCGGTGACGACTGCGTTGGTGACGCTGTTCAGCTTGGACAGTTCCTGTCTGCTCAGCTTCTCTGAGGCGTACACGTTGTACGGCAGGGACGTGAGCAGCAGGACAGCTGCGAGAGAGAGCGAGGCAACGGTTTTGCTCGTTTTTTTCACACTTTCTCCTCCTACCAAAAAATAAAAATTCATAAAGTCGCTATTGGTTTTCGGTATTGTGGAAGAGATTTCCTTGTTAAAAAAATTCTTTTTTTTCGCCATATTTCGATAAAAATTTTCCTATTTTTACAGGGGGACAGAGACAAAAAAACATCCCCCTTCCGCGGGGAAAGGGGGACTCGCATCCAAGCGTCATGGCATCAGCATGGCCGGCATCAATTCCTGGAACAAATCCTGGTGCTTCATCATGAGGGACTGCGCGGCCGTGCCCGCTTCCTGCTGGATGGACATGATTTCTTCGTCGGTCACTGTTGCGATGTTGACGGCATTTTCCGGGGTCATGGCCGGAATGTTGAGCGGCTTTCCAAACGCTTCCTTCACTTTTACGTTCAGGCTGATGCCCTTCGGCATGTCGGGCGCTGCATTGTCGAAATTCAGCTTGATCGTGCCTTCGGAATCGCGTCCGCTGTCGGTTTTTGTCGTCGAGAAGCGGCCGGAGAGGGCAATGTCTTCCGGATGATCCTCGCTCTTCAGGTTCAGCGTGAAGTCGTAGGTGCCCGTCTCTTTTTTGTCCTGCTTGCTGATTTCGAACGTGGTGGACAGATCCAGTTTCGCTTCCCGTTCGACGTTTACCAGGACGCCGATGGTGCCGGTCGTTTTGTCGCTGTGCGTGGTGCCTTTGTAGCGGAACGTCATCTCGCCTTTTTCGCCGTGGTCGTCGACATACAGGGAGTAGCGGCGGTACTTGTCGGCTCCGTTGGCAAAGGCGACGCTTTGCCAGAGGTTTTGCTCTTCCTTGCCCTGTTTGCCGGTGATCATCAGCTTGCGGGAGAGGATTTCATCGTCGCTGTTGATGAGCATCACCATTTTGAGCTGGTCGTTCGTGCCAGTGGTCCTTTTCAAATCGGCCAACATGTCGTCAAACACCTTGACGTATTCTTTCTTGAACTCCTCTTTGGACAGTTCCTCCACGTCCTGATACCCGCTGTCTTTCAGCAGCGAGGCGACGTTGTGGTAGCGGCCATAGACCAGGTCGAACAGCTTGTCGTCGGATTTGGCCTTTTCCGCTATTTTCGTCATAAGTGCTTTTGCTTCCTCGTCGGTGAAGGTGACGGTCACCTCGCGGACGCTCGTCTGGTAGCCTTCCTCGGAGAAGGAGGCGTTCTTGTTCATCGTCACCTGGCTGTCTTTCAGGCTTTCCGCGTACAGGAGCGCATACGGCTTGATCACGTCGGCCACTTCATCGCGGGGGACTTTCACTGCCTCGTACAGGTCGCGGGGCGTGATCAGGCGCTTGGGCAGCTCTTCGCCAAATCGCTCCTTGATCGTGTCGCGGTCTTTCAGGTCCACGTAACCGTATTTGGGGTAAAAGTCCGGGAGCCGGAAGCCTATTTTGGTGTCATCGATGAAATAGTCCAGCGTAAGGAGCTTGCGGTCTTTCAGATGCACCTCCACACCGCCGGACTGCTGCCGCTTGGACTCGTCCACGTTGGACTGGATTACCAGTTTGGCGCTTTTCAAGAGGTCCAGGATTTTTTCGGCCTGCGGGTTGGGAGGAGTGCCGTCGACGGTGATTTGACTCAGTTCGGTCGTGGAGTGAACCGGTTTTTCCAGGTACGGCTTGATGTACTCTTCGTATTCGTTAAAAGATTGGGAAATATCGTCGGACAACTGGGCAAAGTTGTTTGCCTCCGCCTCCAGATAGACCGTTTTGGCGCTTTTGAACAAATCCAGCTTGGCGTACGCTGTGCCCAGTCCGCCCAGCACCGCGATCCCGGCCGCCCCGATCACGAGCAGAGTCTTCTTGAAGCGTTTGCGCGGCGGAATCACGTTTGTAGTGGTTTCCATAATGTTCCTCCTTGTATGGTTTCTCTTCACTATATGGGGCGCTGTGGATAGGATTTTTCCCCCGACACCGTATTGTACCACAAGCAAGTGGAAATAATGCCCATATTTTTGAAAAAATTTATTAATAAAAGGAAAATCATACAGGGAATATGAGGAGGAACAACCATGTTTCGGATTGGGCAGCTGGCGTACCTGCAGCGGGAAAACAGGACGTACTGCCGATTGGGCAGAATGATATAACGCATGGTTATCATGAAGGAGGGAGCGCCGTGGATATTCGGGTGCTGCAAACATTTGTCATGGCGGCTGCCACGGAGAATTTTCACCAGGCGGCTGAAGCGTTGTATATCGCCCAGCCGACAGTCAGTCAGCACATCCGGACGTTGGAGCGGGAATTGGGAATCAATCTGTTTGAGCGGGTGGGCAAACGCGTCCGGCTGACACCGGCCGGGAAGCGGTTTCTGCCGCATGCCAAAGCGCTTCTGGAACAATGGCACCACGGCCTGGAGGACCTTCTGGCGTGGCGGCAGGGGTACCGGGAGAAGCTGCAGATTGCGGTTTCTCCGATTATTGCCCGCACGCGGTTGTCCCATTTGATTCACCGCTATACCAAGCTGTATCCGGACGTGGACCTCTCCATTAAAATCGCTGACTCCGTGGAGATCGGTCCCATGGTGCAGAGCGGGCAGGCCGATCTCGGGCTGACGCGAATGGTCCCGGGCGAACTTACGCTGCATACATACAGGCTGTACGAAGATCCGGTCGTGTTTGCCGTTCCCCACAGCGGCGGAGATATGGAGGCCCCGCTGCCCGACTGGGAGCAGGAACTGCAAACCAAACGGCTGCTGACGCACAATCACCCCGGCTACTGGGACGATCTGCTGCTGTTGCTGAGGCAGCGCGGACTGTCGCTGAGGACGATGGCTGTTTCCCAGGTGGACATTACCAAGGCGTTTATTGAGGAAGGGTTGGGCGTCTCTTTTCTGCCCCGCTCGGCCATCAGCAGGGAGTTGTTTGAAAACCGTTTTATGGAACTGCCCACGCCAGGCCTGACCATTCCGAAGGTGGCGACCTACCTGGTGCTGCCGAAGAGAAAAGGAAGCGAACCGGTCCAGCGCTTTGTCGACATCCTGGCCGCCTTGTATCCGCCGCTGCCAGAGGTGCACGGGGCGGGCCGGGCGTGAAGGGACAAATCAACGACCTGCCGGGGAGTGAAATTGATTACGGTTTTTAATTGATATACCTGGATTATTCTATTTCCCTTATCGTTTTTGTATCGATATACTGATTACAAAGAGAATGGACACGAACAGACTGGAGAAGAAGGAGTGGTGTGGATGAGTCAACAGCATACATTAGCCATTGGGTTGGAAGGCATTGCGGTCGCTGAAACCGACCTCAGCCTGGTGGACGGCCTTAATGGCCTGCTCGTCTACCGCGGCCATTGGGCGCGCGACCTGGCGATCACCCATACGTTTGAGGAAGTGGCCCATCTGCTGTGGTACGGCCATCTGCCCAACGAACAGGAGTTGGCCGAGCTGAAGGGCAAACTGAAGGAAAACCGGGAACTGCCGGACCACGTCAAGCGCATTCTCGACCTGATCCCGGCCGAGGTGGACATGATGAGCGTGCTGCGCACCGGCGTATCCGCACTGGGCAGCGCCGATTACAGCTGGCCGCCGACGCTGGACCAGGTCATTTCCCTGACGGCGAAGATGCCGACAATCGTGGCGTACCGCTACGCCCGCCTCAACGGCCGCGAGCCGCTGGAACCCAATCCCGCTCTGGATCACACGGCCAACTACCTGTACATGCTGAAAGGACAGGAGCCCAACCCGGCTCATGTGCGAGCACTGGACGCCTACCTGATTCTGACGCAGGAGCACGGCATGAACGCCTCCACGTTCTCGGGACGCGTTGTCAGCTCCACCCAGTCCGACCTGATTTCGTCGATCACGGCCGCCATCGGCGCGCTGAAAGGACCGCTGCACGGCGGCGCACCGTCCGAAGTGACCGAGATGATCGAAGCGATCGGCACCAAGGAAAACGCCGAACCGTGGATGCGCGCCAAGCTGGAAAAGGGAGAACGCCTGATGGGCTTCGGCCACCGCGTGTACAAGACCGTCGATCCGCGCGCGACCGCGCTGCGCGTCGTGGCGTCGCAGCTCTCTGGCGACGACCCGTGGTTTGACCTGGCGACGCACGTGGAACAGGTAGGGTTGAAGCTGCTGGAGGAATACAAGCCGGGCCGCAAGCTGAACACCAACGTGGAGTTTTTCGCCGCTGCAGTCATGCGGGCAGTGGGCCTGGACGATACCCTGTTCACGCCGACCTTTGCCGTCAGCCGTGTCGTCGGCTGGAGCGCTCACATTCTGGAGCAGGCCAAAAACAATCGAATCATTCGTCCGCAGTCGAATTACACCGGTCCGATGCCGAAATAACATCGGGCCCGGCTGTTGATACAGTTTGCGCTTTTGACGGGAGCAGCCCTGTGGGGGGCTGCTCCTTTCATTTTGGGCAGCCGCTCAATGTTTCGATTGATCGTTTTTGAACGAAAAATGATTGTTAATGATCGTTTGTGGTTGTTTATGACGGAAAAGTGGGGTATAATGACGGTACGATTCAACATGTATTTTTCCCGTTCCGGAAAGGAGGGTGCAATTGCTAACGCCTGAACGTCATCACATCATCTTGTCCCTGCTCAAAGAAAAGGATGTTGTCCGCATCCACGAGCTGGTGGAAGCGACAGGGGCATCCGAGTCGACCATCCGGCGCGACCTGAGCGAATTGGAAGAACAGCGGCTGCTCAAGCGCGTTCACGGCGGGGCGTCTTCCTTGCAGAACAAGATTGAAGAGCCTACGGTTTTGGAAAAAGCGGTCAAACGCGAGAAGGAGAAAACGGCAATCGCCCGGTATGCTGCCAGTCTGGTGCAGGAACGGGACTCGATTTTCATCGATGCCGGCACGACCACGTACCAGATGCTGCCGTTCCTTCCCTACGACAACATCGTCGTGGTGACCAACAGTCCCGACATGGCCCTGCAGCTCAGCAAGCGGAACATCAAGACAATTTTAATTGGCGGTGAATTGAAAGCGGCAACATTGTCGCTGGTGGGACGCGATGCCCTCAAAACCATCAGCCAGTACCGCTTCGACAAATGCTTCCTGGGCATGAACGGGGTCGACAAGCACCACGGCTTGACCACGCCGGACCCTGACGAAGCGTACGTGAAGCAGTTGGCCCTGCAATTTTCCGACGAGCGGTTCGTGCTGTGCGACTCCGACAAGTTCTCCCGCGTCACGTTTGCCAAAGTGGCCGACTTGCGCGAGGTGACGGTGATTACCGACGACGGCTTGTCGCAAGAAGAGCAGCAGGCGTACAGTCGATTAACAAATCTCAAAGTGGTGAAAGCATGATTTACACAGTAACCTTGAATCCTTCTATTGACTACCATGTATGGGTTCCTGCCTTGGACAAAGGGACCATACACGAAGCGCACAAAGAGTGGAAGGATGCGGGGGGAAAAGGCATCAACGTCTCCAAAGTCCTGCGGCTGTTGGGAGTGGACAGCACGGCCCTGGGATTTGTCGGCGGATTTACGGGCGCGTTTATCCGGCAGCAAGTCGAGCGGGCCGGCATTGCGCATCAGTTTCTTTCCATCGAACAGGATTCTCGAATCAACATCAAGATCAAGGCCGACACCGAGACTGACATCAGCGGCGTCTCCCCGGAAATCCCGGCGGAAGCGCTTCAGCAGCTGTTTGCGCAGATCGACCTGTTGGGGCCGGACGACTACCTGGTGCTGGCGGGAAGCGTGCCGAAGAGCTTGCCGCTCGACATCTATCCGACGATCATGAAACGGCTTCAGGGCAAAGGTGTCCGCGTGTTTTTGGACGCGAAGGGAGAAGCGCTGAAAAGCGGATTGTCGGAACAACCGTTTTTGATCAAGCCCAACCATCACGAGTTGGGGGAACTGTTCGGGGTGGAGATCACCACGCACGACGAGGCGATCGCCTGCGGGCGAAAGGCGCTGGAACTGGGTGCGCAAAACGTGATTGTCTCCATGGCCGAGCAGGGTGCCGTATTCGTCAACCGTGAAGTGGCATTCGCCGCGCGGATTCCCAAGCGAAAACCGGTCAATTCGATCGGGGCGGGAGACTCCATGGTTGCCGGTTTCCTGTATGCGCATACAAAAGGGTGGCGTGCGGAAGAGGCGTTTCGCTTCGCTGTTGCGGCGGGGACCACGACCGCACTGTCGGAAGGGTTTTGTACGCATGAAACAATCCGCACGTATTTACCCGAGATCAGCGTGATCACAGTGGAATAAACACAGGGCAATAAAAAAAGGGGGCAATACCATGCAGCATCACATTCGCATTGCCGATTTGCTGAAGGCCGACACGATTGTGCTTCACCTGGCAGCGAAGACAAAAGAGGAAGTGCTGGACGAACTGATCGCCACGCTGGATGAAGCCGGTCGTCTGCACAGTCGGGAAGAGATGAAACAGGCGATTCTGGCCCGCGAGGCACTGGGTTCGACCGGGATCGGGGACGGGATCGCCATCCCGCACGCCAAAACGGCAGCGGTCAAAACGCCCAGCATCGCTTTTGGATTGTCCAAAGAAGGGATCGATTTTGACTCGCTCGACAAGCAAAAAGCGCATCTGTTCTTCATGATCGCGGCGACGGAGGATGCCAACCAGGCGCATTTGGAGACGCTGGCGCTGCTCTCCCAGATGCTGATGGACGAATCGTTCCGGCAGCAGTTGATGCAGGCGGAAACCAAACAGCAGGTCGTGGACATCATCTGCCGGAAAGAGCAGGACATTCACGGTGAAAGTGAAAGCGTTTCCGACGCACAATCCGGCGGCGGAGTGAAAATTGTCGCCGTAACCGCGTGCCCAACCGGAATCGCCCACACCTACATGGCCGCCGATGCGTTGAAGAAGAAAGCCGACGAGCTGGGCATTTCCCTCAAGGTGGAGACAAACGGCTCCGGCGGCGTGAAAAACAGGCTGACGGAGGAAGACATCGCCGAAGCGGCAGCCGTCATTGTGGCCGCTGACAAACAGGTGGACATGGAGCGCTTTGCCGGCAAAGTGGTGATCGAGGTGCCGGTGGCGGAAGGCATTCGCAATGCGGAAACGCTGTTGAAACGCGCGGTGAACCGGGACGGGTACGTTTACAGCGGCGAAGCGAAGGTCGGTTACAAGGAAAAGATTGATCAGGCGAAGGCCGAAAACAAACAGAAGCAGCCCGCTGTGTACAAGCATCTGATGAACGGGGTATCCAACATGCTGCCGTTTGTCGTGGGCGGCGGCATTATCATCGCGCTTAGCTTCATGTTCGGGATTAAGGCGTCCGATCCAAACGACCCGTCTTTCCACCCGCTGGCCAAGGCGCTGATGGATATCGGCGGTGGCACAGCCTTTGGCCTGATGATCCCCGTGCTGGCCGGGTTTATTGCCAAGAGCATTGCCGACCGCCCGGCTTTTGCGCCCGGCATGGTCGGCGGGATGCTGGCGGCTTCGTCCGGCGCCGGATTCCTGGGCGGGCTCATTGCCGGGTTTCTGGCTGGCTACACGGTAGCCGGATTGAAAAAGCTGTTTGCCGGACTGCCGCAGTCCCTGGAAGGCATCAAGCCGATGCTGCTCTACCCGCTGTTCGGGATTTTGATTACCGGATTTGTTATGATGTACGTGGTGTCAGAGCCGGTAGCGGCCGCCAACGCGGCGCTGGGTGACTGGCTGAAAAACATGAACCAGGGCAACGCCGTACTCCTGGGCATGGTGCTTGGGGCCATGATGGCGTTCGATATGGGCGGTCCGGTGAACAAAGCGGCCTTTACGTTCGGGATCGCGATGATTGCCGAAGGAAACTACGCTCCTCACGCGGCGATCATGGCGGCAGGGATGACCCCGCCGTTGGGCCTGGCGCTGGCAACGCTGCTGTTCAAGAAGAAGTTTACGGATGAGGAACGGCAGGCAGGCAAAACCGCCTGGGTACTGGGTGCGTCATTTATTACCGAAGGGGCCATTCCGTTTGCCGCGGCTGATCCGACGCGCGTCATTCCTTCGATCATGGTGGGCTCCGCAGTTGCGGGCGGTCTGTCGATGCTCTTTGGTTGTACGCTGCCTGCGCCGCACGGAGGGGTGTTTGTTCTGCCGGTCGTGGGCAACGCTGTCCTGTACCTGGTTTCGATTCTGGCCGGTACGGTCGTGACGGCACTGATGATCAATCTGCTCAAGCGAGCAGCAAAAGAAGGAACAGAGTAAACACAGAAAAAACAAGGAGTGGATGAAACATGCTGACCAAAACATTCGTCATTCAAAACCCGACAGGGATGCACGCACGTCCCGCTTCGCTGTTTGTGCAAAAGGCGACATCGTTTAACTGCGAGATCAACCTCATCAAAGGCACGAAAAAAGTGAACGGCAAAAGCATTATGGGAGTGATGACCCTGGGCTTGGCCAAAGGCGACGAAATCACGCTGGAAGTAAGCGGCGAACAGGAACAGGCGGCCATGGAGGAACTGGGCAAAATCCTCAAAATGGTGCACGAATAGAAAACGCACATGGGACTCTCCGGATGGGGAGGGTTCCTCAGACCGCCAAAAAACTCCCTCTTCTGCAAGCGCAAAGAGGGAGTTTTGACGTATATGCGCAATAAAAGAAGCGGCTTGTAACAGCACGAAGCCCTTTTCCCCCTCGTTTCTCCACAGCCGGTTCGCTAGTTTTTGAGGCTTACGCAGGCATAAACAAGCATCGCTTGCATTGTAACTTCCCCAATCCTTTTAATGAACCCCATTTCAGTTATATAATTTCCAATATGGAGTAAAAATGGAAATTTTATTGAGAGGACAAGGTGATGTCATTGCGTAGAATGTATCGCACGCTTTTTTGTGTGGGGCTTCTTTGTTCAATGGTGTTAATCGGGTGTTCGACAAGTTCTGAAACAGCAGACGGGGGCCCCGTTCATTCTGAAAAATCTGACACTGCAAAGAAGCTGGATTCTGAAACAGTGGCGGGCCATTCAACGAATCCTGTTACATCTGACGTGTTAGAGAAGGCGAAAAATGGACAATTACATGGTGTGTCAATTGGACTCGGAGCAACGAAAAAGGAAGTAATCGAGAAGTTGGGAAAACCGGCTCGCACTGGAAATGATGAATTTGGGTTTGCCATGTATTACGATGGTTTTAGTCTGGGATTTGAGGATTATGCCAATTCCATTGATGAGCTCAGCGAGAATAGCAAAGTTATCGTTATATTTGCTGACCCCAAAATCGTGAATCTTACCGGCAAACCTTTTGATATTAAGGAAAAGCTGGGAACCCCTTCTCGTGAGGTGCTGAATGATTCGGGTGATGACACATTCATTCTGGAGTATGCAGGAAATGACCATTTGCTAAAAGTCGTTTTTGATACCAATCCGGTCAAATATATAACGCTTCAGGAAAAATAAACAGACTGTACGACTGTCTTGCTCAGCGTGCAGACAAGGTCCGTGGCGCATGGGTGATAGTGTCCGCTCGCGCTCGTGACGACCAGCAAACTGGAACTCTCCCGTATAGGGAGAGTTCCTTGCTTTTTTGGGGATGTTGTTGGGCAAAAGGTGCTCGTTTGGCGTCCAGGGGGGCAAAGTGTAGCAAAGTGCAGCCAGATGTTGCAAAATGAGGCGGTCTTTTGCGAAGATGAAAAAAAAGGAAGGAGTGGTAGTCATGGCTCTCTTGTCTGCCCCTTTTCAATGGAAAGGGCTCGCATTGAAAAACCGGGTGGTTATGCCGCCCATGTGTCAATACTCGGTTGAGGCCAAGGATGGGAAACCAAACGACTGGCACTTTGTCCACTACGTCTCGCGTGCTGTCGGTGGAGCTGGCTTGATCATCATGGAGATGACCGACGTCGAACCGGACGGCCGCATCTCCGACTACGACCTGGGATTGTGGTCGGATGAACAGATCCCGGCGTTTGCTCGGATCGTGTCGAAGGTGCACGAGTACGGAGCGAAAATCGGTGTGCAGATCGCGCATGCCGGTCGCAAGGCGGAGGATGCCGAGGTGCCGGTCGCGCCGTCTGCGATCGCCTTCAGCGAAAAATACAAGACGCCCCGCGCTCTCACCACGGAAGAAGTGCAGGCGATGGTCGTCAAGTTCCGGGAAGCGGCCAGACGGGCGGTCGAAGCCGGTATGGACACCATCGAAATCCACGGCGCCCACGGCTATTTGATTCACCAGTTCCACTCGCCGCTCACCAACAAGCGTGACGACCAATACGGCAAGGACCTCGCGCTGTTTGGCGTGGAGGTGATCAAAGCAGTCAAGAGCGTAATGCCGGAGGATATGCCGCTGATCATGAGGATCTCTGCGGTGGAATACGTGGAAGGCGGCTACGGCCTGGAGTACAGCACGGAATTGTGCCGCCGCTACAAGGAAGCGGGCGTTGACATCTTCCACATCTCCAGCGGAGGCGAAGGTCCGATCGGTTCAGGGGGACGGCCTGGCATCCACCCCGGTTATCAGGTGCCGATGGCTCGGGCGATCAAGCAAGCGCTGGATGTGCCGGTGATCGCCGTGGGCAATCTGGACAATCCTCATTTGGCCGAGGCGACACTGGGCAACGGCGACGCCGACCTGGTGGCGGTGGGCCGGGGTATGCTGCGCGACCCGTACTGGGCGCTGCACGCGATCCGTACCGTCTCCGGCGAGGTTGTTCCGCCCAAACAGTACGAACGTGCTTTTTAAACGGGCAGTTCTGCCGGGCGGGAAATGGTAATGGACAGATGACAAGCGCGGTTTCGCGGCCGTGATAAGATGGAAGCGGTTGACAACCGAGAAGTTGGCACCGTATAATTATCAAAAACCGATATGTTTAATCGGAATTTAACGGCCGCGGTAAAACCGACTAGACCACTAGAGGTTTTTCCCCAAAGGGAGAAATCTCTTTTTTTTCAGCCGGGCTTATACCGGTTAGCATCAGTAGAAGGGAGGAAAACAATGTCTGCAGTGCTGGTCATCGGAGGAGACCGCTTGGGGAATATTACCGAGCTGCTTCACGGCAGGGGATACCGGCAGATTTATCACGTAACGGGTCGAAAACACTCCCAATACAAGGTACATATTCCTGTCGACACCAAACTGATCGTCGTGTTTACCGACTTTGTGAATCACAATCTGTCGTGGCACGTAAAACATCAGGCAAAGGCGAAAAACGTCCCCATCCTGTTTTGCAAGCGCTCGTGTTCGTCCATCGGAAAGCGGCTGTAACCTTTATGTTCACCTAATTCCGACTTGACACATAAGATTAATAAGAATTATGCTTTCTTCAAACCACTCCCGCTTCCGGCAAATCAACCGTGCCCTGCATCGCTGGAGTGACAGGCAGCGGTTGAACGGACCGGGAAGGAAAAACGGCTGGACAGGAGTGAATCACATGGCGAACCGGAATCGCGAAGAGCTCGCCGATTTTCGCATCGAGATGATCCTGCGCGCACTGGAAGGTCTGGAGTACGGTACCCTGCACATCGTCGTGCACGAGTCGCAAATTACGCAAATCGAACGAACCGAAAAGACGCGTTTTCCCCTGGAACGCGCAGCCGCCCTCAAATCCAGCACGAGGCAGGCAGGGCGGGGCAGTTAGACGTCAGGATGACGCATGGGTGAGCGAATCTTCATGGGGCACGGGACAGAAACCCGTGTCTTTTTTCATTTTCTTGGTGTACATAGAGGATTTGCGCTGTTTTGACAGGGGGCTCACTCCGATTTATAATGTTTTGGAAATTTATTCATTTTGTTCAAGGCGACCAAACACCTGAGGTGACAAGATTGAAGCACATGGTGCTGCTTTTTCTCTTCATGTGCCTGTTAGCTGCAGGTTGTTCCCCTGCCCAGACGTACGGAGACGATACCTCTGCCGCATCCACAAACGCAGAACAAGAAACGACCATCCCCCTTTCATTTGAAGAAGTAAAGGTGGAACAACAGGTGACGTTACTGGATAGGGGGAAAATCAAGCAGATCGTAAAGGAGGAACAGCTTGATACCGTCAAACTGTTTTCGTTCTTGAAGGTTGATGAGGATGATCCACTCCGTTTGATTGGAGGCATTCAAATTGGAGATGACTTGTATGAATTTGGAGATGTAGGTGCATTACATTATGTTGACAGGCTGGATATTCAGACATCGTCCCTGTTCCATAAATCTGTAATTAAAGTGGAAGGGTTATGCGGAGCAAACTGTCCGTTCCGCTATTATATAACCATCGAGGAAGAGAAGCCGTCCATTTTTCTGGTTTTATCTGAACCTGTTGCAGATATAGCAGATCTGGATGAGGATGGCGTGGAGGAAATTGTAACATCCTACGGGAGCCCTGATGTGTTTCATACCCGGATTTACACATGGAGGGACAATCGGATTGTCAGTGCAGATGTAAACAAGCTGACAAAGGCATGGAGTGTCTTGTATACTCGTCCATTCTTTCACGTTCAAGAACAGTCAGGGATTGATTCTGCAAGAAAAACATACAGATATACCGCAAAGGGATTGGCGTTGGTTACAGAAAAATAGGCGCACACCCAACCTTTTTCGCTTGTTTTGGCTAAAAACAACCGAAATGTTTCAGGAAAAATAGAAAAGCACGGCAAAATGCCGTGCCAGACTGAAGACAAACGGTTCATTGAGTTAGCGTCCACAAAAAATGATTTCCAGGCCGAAAGGCCTGCCCATTCATCAACCGAAGCAAAAGACAATGGGCATCGCATGGAGGGATGGGCCAAGCGAGCTCCTTTGACGACCGACTCAGCGGAAAAACGCTAGACGCGGGAATCAACAGGGGACACAAGTCTCACTTCCTCGAAATACCCAGATGTTTGTCCCCTGCCCGCGTCTCGTTTTGGAGCGGACATCATTCGCTTCTGTGCTGGGCGTCAAGCGAGCGAGCCCGCTCTCCCATGCGCCGCGGACCTTGTCTACACGCTGGCACGGCAAAATGCCGTGCAGAAAGCGAAACGGTATGGCAGGAAGGTACATGATCGTGATCGCCTACCACCACCACCGCGACTGCGGGAGCAGCGTCACATTTACGGAAAAGCGCTCTTCCAGCCAGGGTTTCACCTGGGTTTTCATCACGAGGTATTCCGAGGCGGCGTGTGAAACGCCAATCAGCGACATGGACGTTTCGGCGGCGTACGCCATGACTGCGGCGTAATTGGTGCGCCCGTATTCGTTGTCGATGTGGCAGTGGATCTCTCCCGTCACGTACGCGTCGGCTCCGCCGGCTTCCGCCTCCCGCATCATCGCGGCCACGTCACCGCAGCCGGGGAGGATGGCGATCCGTTCGATGCGCGCCCGTTCCTTCCCCTCAAAATCGACGTAGGGAATGTCAAACAAGGTGATTAAACGATCGATTAAGGAGCGGGTATCCGTCGCCGTTACCCGGCAAATCATGCCGACATGTCCGTTTCCTGCCGGACAAAACGGCTTGATCGGTTCGGCCTGCAGCGCTTCCATGATGGCGCCGCCAGTGCCGAGCGGCCAACTGGTGTCCATCGGGAGGTGACAGGTGAAGACGGAGAGCTCTTTCTCCTTTAGCGCCAGCAGCAAGTCCTGCCCGATCGGCACGAACCCCCTGCCCCAGCGGCCGCGCGGGTCGCCGCATTCCATCAGCAGCGGGTGGTGCATGAACAACAGGTCGCCCGGCGCTGACTCGTCCAGGAAGCGCTTCAGCACCTCTTCGGTCGGGAAGACGGCCAAAAAGACGGTGTGTACCTGTTCGCGTCCTTTGAGCATCAGGCCGTTGAAGCGGCGGACGAACTCCGCCTCGAAAAACCGCCGCCAGTCAAACCCGATCGGATCGTACACCATGGGAATGAAACGGCTGAAGCCGGGATCGGATTCCCACTCGTCCATGCGAAACAGTCGGGTAAACGCTTGCTCAAGATGCATCAGGCTTTCCATGGAATCCCTCCTTGTACGGGTATTTAATGCCGGATTTGCCGGACGGCCGCTAGCGGGGAGTTTCAATCCCGCTGTTTTTCCGGGAAAACGCTCGAATGAACGGCAGCTTTCCTCTATTTCAACACCATGCTGCCCGTCTGATCATATGCCGTTTCCACAAAAAAGACGGAGGTGCTCACGGTACAAGCAGCACGCCGGGGAAGGGCGCGGTTGTGCCAATCCATCATTTGCATTTGCGCTTGGTTGCGTCCCGCAGCTTGCGCACGCACTGCTCCAGATGGTTCCGTTCTTCCAGCGAAAGAGGCAGTTGGCGGTAGCGGTACCGTTCGTAGTAACTGGTGATCTGTTCGGCCAGTTCTACTGCGTCGGCGTTGGCCCACTGCGAGCGGATGCGCCGCAAGTATTCGTGGCTGGTCTCGTGCCGTTCGATCCGCAGCCCCGCTTTGGCCATGTGCTGAAGAAACCGGTAGTACGCGTACCGCACCGGATCGTCGATGGGACCGGCCGGGCTGCGCACCAACGCATCCTGCTCCCAGAGGGGATCGTCGTCACTTGATGCGTCTTCGTCGACCGGACGCAAGATGGTATCAGCCGAAGCAGGGGAGACAGCCGTGCCGCCGACGTGCCGGTAGCGCCGTTCCCAGATGTACTGTGCCAGCTTGGCGAGGGCCAGCGCCGAGCCGAATGCAATCAGGTAAGGCGCCACCTGCGAAAACAGCGTCTCGTCACCGGTCGGAGCAAACTCCTCCTGAGGCAGTTCGGGGACATCCATTTCGTTGTTGAACGGCTCGTTGACGCGGCCGTTTCCATTCAGGACGTCCGCCAGCTTGCCAAACAGCGCAGCCGTTCCCTGCAGGAGCGGACTGGTCAACTGGTACAGACCGTCTCCCAGCGGTCCTTTGACCAGCCCCCAGAGCCATGCCAGGAGCCAGAGCAGGCCGCTGCCTGCGAGGATGTATCCCGCCACCAGCAGCAGCCGAGTTGCCAGCAGTTGACCGCCTATGGCGGCCGCCAGGGAGATTGGCGCGGCACTGCCGCCTGGCTGTTCACGGGTCAGGTGCTCTCCCCAGCAGGTGAAGAGGTAGCTGGCGAGCACGAAGGCCAGGATTGCGTAATACGCCCGAACGTCATACGTCTGCGGGGCGGTCAGAGCGCCGAACAGACCGGCCACTACCAGCTGGAACAAGCAGATGATCAGCGCCAGCACAAAGTGGTTGCGCAGGTGGACAGGCGTACACGGATTTGATGCTGCTGTATGGATGCGCGAGTAAAAGAGGGCGGCCAAAAGCAGGGCGAGCAGCCAGGAGCCGAACGCGGCAAAACACAAACCGCCGACGGAAGCCACCAGCGGATACAGCAGCAGGTGGAGCAGGAGATGGCGTCCTCCTCCCTGGTGCAGCCAGCTTCCCAGAGAGAGCAGGAGCACGGCGGCCAGGACAAAGCCGATCATGCTTTCCGGCTGGGCCGGCAGCCACTGGAACAGCATCAGCACGGAGGCCGTCAGCAGCGCTTCCATCCAGAACACCAGCATCCTGCGTCCCAACATGGACCACGTCATGAAAAGACCTCCTTCCTCGCCTGGGCGCGGGCGGACTCGTGCCGGCGCAGGACCGGCTGCTCCTGCGACACGTCCAGCACCATGACGTTGTGACCGCGCCGCACCAGCCGTTTGACTGCTTCTACTGCTGGCTCGTCCAGACGCGGGGTGACGATCAGGATCGTGTCACGGGTGACGCCGTGTTCCAACCGCGCAATGCGGCCGCCAGCGAAGTCGGCAGGTACTGATGCAGGCGGGCGAGTTGGGTCATGACCTGGATGTGGTGCGCCTTGCCGCTGCCGGGAGGGAGGTGGAACTGCTCCCGGCCGCGCTGTTTCACGGTCAGGAACATGTCGCAGGACAGCGATTGGCGGCGGCAGAGAACCGAGAGCGCGGCAAGAGCGGAGATGACCCGCTCGTTCGCCGGTTCATTGTTCCGCTGCAGCAGCGGTTCGTAGGACGGCAGAATGTGTCCCACCACCTTCCAGCTGGGGCGGGCGGTCGGCTCAAACAGCCGCGTCTGCAGCGCACCGGTTTTCGCGCTGGCTTTCCAGTGGATGTGCTTTAACCGGTCTCCCGGCACATAACCGCGCACGCCGCGAAAAAACGTGACATCCTCCTCCCGGCGTCTGCGCGTGAGCTTGCCGCCGTCAGGCTCGATTGCCGCCGCCAACAGCGGAGGCAGCGCCAAGGGCAGCGGATAGACCAGGAGGGAAAACGACAGCGGGAGCGAAATCGGGTCCTGTTCCTCGCCAAACACAGAGAGCGTGTCCGCCTGGGCTTCCGTCAGCCACACCAGGCCGCGCTTGTGCGGGGTGATCGTAAACGTGCGTTCCGCGCTTGTCCTCAGCGGCAGGTCCAAACGGAAGCGAGCTGTACAGCGCTGTCTGTTTGCTGTCACCTCGTCCGCTCCCTCGACTGTCACGTGTTCGGGAAAGGACAGAGAGATCACCGTGCCGGGCAGCGGCAGCCAGGAGCGGTTGTGCAGCGTGAAACGGATGGTGACGGGCATCCCCTGCATCACCCGGCGCAGGTCAGCATTCCACTCCAGCCGAACCCAGCGCGGCAGATTGGCCCGCCACCAGCGGTGAACCAGCGTCATGAAAAAGTAGAAGCCGCCAAACAGCCAGAGAAAGCGGCTGCCCGAAAACAGGGCAAACAGCAGGCAGAGAAACCCCAAGACGTGATACACCTGTCTCGTGCTCATGTGTGGATCACACGCCTTCTTCGACCGGAGCCGCCACGCTTTTGAGGATGTCGTCGATCACTTCCTGCTCCGTCACGTGCAGTTCCGCTTCCATTGACAGGCGGATGCGGTGGACGGCCAAAGCGGGAAACACGGCTTTGACATCGTCAGGCAGGACGTAGGTGCGCCCGTCCAGGTAAGCGGACGCCTGCGCCGAGCGCAGCAGGGCGATCATGGCGCGGGGGCTGAGACCCGTTTCCACGGAGCGGTGGTGACGGGTGGCTGCCGTCAGATCGATGATGTACTCCTCCACGGCGGGGCTGACGTGCACCGCTGTCACGTCCCGCTGCATGGCAGCGATCTCGTCGACGGTGATCACCGGCTTCACCTGCTCCAGCGGTGAGCCTGTCCGGAACCGCCGCAGGATCTCCCGGGCGTCTTCCCTGCTGCCGTAGCCAAGCGACAGGCGGAACAAGAAGCGGTCCAGCTGCGCTTCCGGAAGCGGATAGGTTCCCTCTGATTCGATCGGGTTTTGCGTGGCGATCACCAACAGCGTCGGCGGCAGGGGGAGTGTCACCCCTTCGATGGTTACCTGCCGTTCTTCCATGCATTCCAACAGGCCGGATTGCGTTCGCGGCGTGGCCCGGTTGATCTCGTCAGCCAGAAGCACGTCGGCGAATACCGGTCCCCGACGCAGCTCGAACTAGCCGGTCCGCTGGTTGAACACGTGCAGCCCGACCACGTCTGAAGGCAGCAGGTCAGCGGTAAACTGCACCCGGTTGTAGGTACCGCCGATCGCCTGGGCGAGCGTTTTGGCCAACACGGTCTTGCCCATGCCGGGCAGGTCCTCCAGGAGCACGTGGCCGCGGGCCAATAGAGCCGTCACAAGCAGCCGGATTTGCGGCGCCTTGCCGACAATGACGCGGTTGATGCTTTCCAGCAATGTGTCCAAAGGACGATGGATCATGCGGACGTCTCCTTTATCGGAAAATAGGGCACCGGTAGTTCCAGTATGGAAGGTATTATACAGCGCGACACCTTATTTTGCCAAATCTTCATAAAATTTTTGGGGTTTGATAAAATCGCAGGGAAACGAGCGAGCCGCAAATCCCGACAAAACGTAATTCAATAAATAATAGGTAAAGGGGCTGGTGCTTTGCGGATAAAGAAAGTGCTTTTCGTGGCTTTGGGTGTCCTGATTTTGATTGCTGCTCTTGTTGGCATCGTCGTGTACCATTTCTTTTTCTCGATGTCCAATCTTCCAGAAGGGACATTCATCAAGGAATCGGCTTCGCCTTCAAATGAATACGTCATCAAACTATACCTTGTTGACGGCGGCGCTACTTTTTCTACAGCGATCAGGGGTGAACTGGTAACAAGTACAGGGGAAAAACGCAATATCTATTGGGAGTATCGCGTTGATACAGCATCTATTGAATGGAAGGACGATCACACTGTTGTTATTAACGGTCATTCGTTAAATCTTTTAAACAATGACGTGTATGACTGGCGAAGGCAATAGAGAGAAGGAGAATCCCGATATCACCATGATGTAATCTTGCGCCCGAATGTGGAAAATCCGGCGTCCTGCAATAGAAAAACAGCGAAGGGGAACTCCCTTCGCTGTTTGATGCAAACGAACGCGGACGCTCGCCATCCTTGGACGCTTTGCGCGCGACGGGCGCCCGTGCGTTGACCTGTCTCGTACCTTAGCCAACCTGCTGGGGTACCGCCTGCTTCAGCGCCTGCTCCAGATCGGCGATGATGTCGTCGATCGCCTCCGTCCCGATGGAGAGGCGAATCAGGCCTGGGGTGACGCCGGCGGCGAGCTGTTCCGCTTCCGTCAACTGCTGGTGGGTGGTGCTGGCCGGATGGATGATGAGCGACTTGGAATCGCCGACGTTGGCCAGATGGGAGAACAGCTTGACCGACTCGATCAGCTTTTTCCCTTCGGCGACGCCGCCGCGCACGCCAAACGTGAGGATGGCTCCGGCACCTTTTGGCAGGTACTTTTGCGCCAGGCGGTAGTGCGGATCGCTCTCCAATCCCGGATAGCTGACCCACTCCACGGCGGGATGTGCCTGCAGATAACGGGCGACGGCCAGAGCGTTTTCACTGTGCCGCTCCATGCGCAGATGCAGCGTTTCCAGCCCCTGCAGGAACAAAAAGGCGTTGAACGGCGCGACAGCTGCCCCGATATCCCGCTGCAGTTGAACCCGGGCCTTGACGATGTACGCCAGCGGGCCGAACGCTTCCGTGTAGACGATGCCGTGGTAGCTCGGGTCGGGCGTGGTCAGGCCGGGAAACTTGCCGCTGCTCCAGTCGAACTTGCCGGAGTCAACGATGATGCCGCCGATGGCCGTGCCGTGTCCGCCAATGAACTTGGTGGTGGAGTGCACGACGATATCGGCCCCGTGGTCAAACGGACGGCAGAGGATCGGGGTGGCAAAGGTGTTGTCTACGATCAGCGGAATTCCGTATTCGTGAGCGACCGCGGCAATCGCCTCGATGTCGGCTACGTCTATGCGCGGGTTGCCGATCGTTTCGACGAACAGCGCTTTTGTCTTTTCGTTGATTTTGGATCGGAAATTGTCCGGATTGGACTGGTCCACGAAGTGAACGGTGACGCCGAACCGCGGCAGCGTGTGGTAGAACAGGTTGTAGGTGCCGCCGTACAGGCTGGTGGAGGCGACGATTTCGTCTCCGGCCTGGGCGATGTTGAGGATGGCAAAGGTAATCGCCGCCTGCCCGGAGGAAGTGGCCAGCGCCCCGACACCGCCTTCCAGCAGGGCGACCCGCTGTTCAAACACGTCCTGGGTCGGGTTCATGATACGCGTGTAGATGTTGCCCGCCTCTTTCAACCCGAACAGGTTGGCGGCGTGCTCCGTATCGCGAAACACGTACGAGGTCGTCTGATAAATCGGCACCGCGCGCGAGCCCGTCACCGGGTCAGGCGACTGTCCACCGTGCAGCGCAATGGTTTCCGGCTTCCACTGACGTTGATCCGACATGGTCATCTCTCCTTTTTCCTGCATGAAAATGAATGGATAAAAAGCGAAGCCTTCTTCCGGAGAGAAAGAAGGCTTCGGTCATTCCGAATCAAGCGGCCGTTTCATCTCTCAGAATCCGGGATTCTGCAGGAATTGGCACCATGCAAGCAGGATGCTTGCCGGTTGCCGGGCTTCATTGGGCCTGTCCCTCCGCCGCTCTTGATGAAATCGAAAGATTTTGCAAATTGTGCTTACTTGGTATTATAGGGGGGCCGCCGGGTTTGGTCAATAAGAATTTCCGGGTAAGTCAAGGGGATTTGTTGTGATTGCGTTTCGTGTGATGGTGCCCGCCCAAAAAATTCCTTCTATATTTTTCCTGATTCTGACGAATTATTGAACACACGTCCGTGCAGGGAGGGTCATATACGAAAACAGCCGCCGGTATGGTATGATGGGTGACGGTATGGAATCCATATTTATGAAGATACAGGAGGCTTGTACATATGGCGGAACAAGGGGTAAAGGAAATCACGCCGCAGGAGCTGATGGAGAAGCTGGCTGCGGGAGAGAAGGTGCAGGTTATCGATGTGCGCGAGTTGGAGGAGTGGAATGCGGGCCACATCAAGCAAGCCAAACTGATTCCGCTTGGCTTTTTGCCGCATCGCGTCGATGAGCTGGACAAGGAGACACCGGTCGTGCTGGTCTGCCGAAGCGGCGCCCGCAGTCACATGGCCACCCAGTATTTGCAGGAATTGGGCTTCGATGCGGCCAACATGGTGGGCGGTATGCTCGCTTGGCCGGGGGAAACGGAAGCGTAACGTATCGGTGCAGAGATAAACGCGCGTGATCGCCGTTTGGCAACAGCGCGATCAGGAAGAGGAGGCACGTGATATGAGCGAAGGCAAAGTGTCGTTCTGGCAGCGCTACTGGTTTGCCGTGCTGGCCGCCGTGCTGGGAATGCTCGTCGTCGGTGTATTCGGCTACCAGTACTGGCAAAAAAGTCAGATCCCCGTCATGAAGCAGATAAACGACTTTGCGCTGGATAACATCGACGGGTCCACATTTACCCTGTCCGGAACCAACGGCAAGGTTCGGCTGGTGGAGTTCATCTTTACCCACTGTCCGGATATCTGCCCGGCCACGACGTTTAACATGGCCAAGATGCAGGAACAGCTGAAGGCCAAAGGGCTGTTCAAAGACAAGGTGGCGTTTGTGACGATCACCTTTGACCCGGAGCGGGATACGCCGGACGTGCTCAAGGAGTACGCCGACAAGTTTGGTGCCGATCTGAGCGGCTGGTACTTCCTGCGCGGCGATCAAGCCACCGTGGAAAAAGTGACCAAGGACTTTGGCATCGCCGTGCTGAAACAGCCAGACGGTTCGTTTGCGCACACCGCCGTCATGTTCCTCGTCGACAAGGACGGCAACATGCGCCGCGTGTACGGGATGGCGTCCAAAATGGATATGGACAGCATGTTGAAAGACATTGAGCTGTTGGCTGATTAGTCAGCCTTTCGGGAGTACTTCTGCCGGAAATCAATATTCGACAAAACCCGCCCAAGCCGGACCTGACGTGTTCAGTCCCGGGGCGGGTTCATCTGTTTCATGGACGGTTCCATTCAAACATCACGGGTCTCTTCGTCACATTGGCTGTTCAGCCGGTCTCTTCCAAACGGATGGCGATGACCTTCTCCGTCTGCTTGTCAAACTCGATCCGCACGATAACGGCCCACATGCGTCTGCCCTCCCGGAGCAGCAGCTTGAACGTTTCTTCCCACGTAGCAGGCGTTTTGCTCGTCCGCCCGACATGCAGGTAGTCGACAATTTCCGCTTGCGGGTACGTTTTCATCGTGTGTTCGATCGCGAGCCGCCCCCATTTGGCGTAGGGAGGCTGCGCAGAGGCCGGCAGGGCGTGGAGGAGCAGCAGCACCGCCGCACATGCAGCTATCCAGCCCCGTCGGTGCAATCGGTCACGCATCAGGGCGCACCTGCCTCTCCGTAGTAAATGTCCGCAGAAAATATCGCTTGAGCGGTAGTGTGCCCGATTACCGGCATCATACTCGCTGCAGCCAGGACCACCAAAGATAATAGATAGACCCTGCGCCCTTCCGGCAGATGGCGGTTCATGAGGGCTCTTTTTTTGCTGCCGGATTCTTTTCATGATCCGGTTGCAGAATGCGGGAAAATGGCAAGACTGGATGAAACGAAGGCGATCCGATGTGATACAATAAAAGGTGGCATGCATTGGTCGGGTTTCCAATAACACATGCACGAAATCTATTGGGAGGAACGAGTATTGAGCGACGTAAAGATTTTCGCGATGGGCGGTCTCGGCGAAATCGGCAAAAACATGTACTGTGTCGAGTACGAAGACGAGATCATCATCATCGACTGCGGGGTCAAATTTCCCGAGAACGAGATGTTCGGCATTGACCTGGTCATCCCGGACATCACCTATCTGATCGAGAATCAGCATAAGATCAAGGCGCTGCTGTTGACGCACGGACACGAGGACCATATCGGTGCCATTCCGTATGTGTTGAAGCAGATCAAGGTGCCGATCTACGGCGGCCGCCTCACCCTGGGCCTGGTCAAGGCCAAGCTGGAAGAACACCGGATGCAGAACGAGGTAAAGCTGATCCCGATTTCGGAGGACACGGAGATTCCGTTCAAAAAGCTGAAAGCCACCTTTTTCCGCACCAACCACAGCATTCCCGATTCGTTCGGTATCGTTATCCACACGCCGGAGGGCATGGTTATTCACACGGGCGACTTCAAGTTTGACCTGACGCCCGTCGGCCCCACTACGGAGTTCGGCAAAATCGCACGGATCGGCAGCAGCGGCGACGTGCTGGCACTGCTGTCGGACAGCACCAACAGCGAACGGTACGGATTTACCATGTCGGAGCGCACGGTGGGCGAAGGCATTCTCGACGTGGTGAAAAAGGCGCGCGGCCGGATTATCCTGGCCACATTCGCGTCAAACGTGCACCGTCTGCAGCAGGTGGTGGACGCGGCCATGGAGTGCGACCGGAAAGTGGCGGTCATCGGCCGCAGCATGGAAAAAGTGTTTCAGATCGGACAAGAACTGGGTTACATCCAGATGCCGGAGGGCATGCTGATTGACGTCAAGCACATCGACAACTACGCGGACAACCAGGTGTTGATCATCTGCACGGGCAGCCAGGGCGAGCCGATGGCAGCACTGACCCGCATCGCCTCCGGGTCCCACCGCTCGGTGCAGATTTATCCCGAGGACACGGTGATCATCTCCGCTTCGCCGATCCCGGGCAACACGGTAAACGTCAGCCGGACGATTGACAAGCTGTACCGGGCGGGAGCCAACGTGGTGCTGAGCCACGTATTTGACATCCACGCGTCCGGCCACGGCAGCAGCGAGGAACTGAAGCTGATGCTTAACTTTATCCGCCCCCGCTACTTTGTGCCGATCCACGGCGAGTACCGCATGCTGAAAATGCACGCCAGACTGGCGCAGCAGGTGGGCATCGAGGAGAGCAACATCTTCATCATGGACAACGGCGACGTGCTCAACTGCACGCGGGAAAAAGCGTGGCTGAGCAAAGTGCCCGCCGGAATTGTCCTGATCGACGGCAGCGGCGTGGGCGACGTCGGCAACATCGTGCTGCGCGACCGCAAGCACCTGGCGGAAGACGGCCTGATGGTGGTCGTGGTAAGCCTGGACATGAAAAACTTCAAGATCCTGACCGGCCCGGACATCGTCAGCCGCGGCTTTGTCTACGTGCGCGGATCGGAATCGCTGATCCAGGAGGCCACTGTGCTCGTCCGCCAGAAGCTGCAGGAGGCGCTGGACAAGAAGATCAAGGAATGGTCCGAGCTGAAGTCGCAGATCAACGAAGTGATCAAGCCGTTCATTTATGAAAAAACCGGCCGCAATCCGATGATTTTGACCATCCTGATGGAAGTGTAGGCGCGGCCAAACCGGTGAAAGTGTCGGAACCCATTCTCCAATGGGCTTTCACGGGATATAATTGATAACGAGCAAATGTACCGGAAAAAAGGAGAGAATGCCCCATGATGTCCTACGAGGCATACATGAATCAAGTGATTCAACCGATGCGCGACGAGCTGACCCGCGTCGGCTTTACCGAGCTGCGCACGGCGGAGGAAGTGGAAAAAACGCTGCCGAACCTGAAAGGCACCGCACTGATTGTGGTCAACTCCGTCTGCGGCTGCGCGGCCGGTCTGGCCCGTCCGGCCGTGGCTCACTCGCTCAACCATCCGAAAAAGCCGGATCACCTCTACACCGTCTTCGCCGGTCAGGACAAAGAGGCGACCGCCAAGGCGCGTGAGTACTTTGAAGGCTATCCGCCGTCGTCGCCGTCGTTTGCCCTGATGAAGGACGGCAAACTGGTGACGATGATCGAGCGCCATCAGATCGAAAACAACGACCTGGTGACCATTTCCAAGCTGTTGACCGACGCGTACGATAAATATTGCGACTAACATCGAACATGAGGCAAGACGCTCCGCTGCGGGCGTCTTGTTCTGCGTGGTTGTAAAAACGAATTGCCACAGCCCGGCACCCCCATGGACCCGCCGCCAGGCTGCTTGCAAGCCGCTGCGGTGGGATGCGGTTCGCGGGGGAACACCCGGGCGCATGTTGCGAAAGGATGACCAAGCATGATTACCCGTTCATTTGGACGAGACCCTCATCAGGTCTCCCTGCTGGGCTTTGGCGCCCAGCGCATTGTGGATGAACACGGCTGCAGCGAGGAAAATGCGATTGCCATTGTCCGCCGCGCCGTGGAATTAGGCGTCAACTACTTTGATACGGCGCCCAGTTACAGCGACGGCCAGTCGGAGACGCGGCTGGGCAAGGGACTGAAAGGGCTGCGCGACAAGGTGTGGATCGCCACCAAAACCGGCGGTCGGACGCGTGATTTGGCCTGGCGCGATCTGGAAGCCAGCTTGAAGCGGCTCCAGACCGATTACGTCGACGAGTGGCGGGTGCACAACGTCATGCAGCCGCACGACTTTGAAGCCATTTTTGCCAAGGGCGGCGCCCTGGAAGCACTCGTCGAGGCTCGGGAACAGGGGCTGGTGCGCAAGCTGAGCATCAGCGGCCATACCGATCCCCGTTTGCTGGCGGAAGCCATTCGCCGCTTCCCGTTTGACAGCGCACTGGTCGCCCTGTCGGCGCTGGATCACTTTATCTACAGCTTTGCCCACGAATTCGTTCCGCTGGCGGTGGAAAAAGGCGTGGCTGTCATCGGGATGAAGGTGATGGCGCTGGGCCAACTGGCGCCGTGGACGGAACAGGCTCTGCGCTACACCTGGAGTCTGCCCGTGTCCACCGCGATCCTCGGGGTCAGCAAGATGAGCGAACTGGAGGCGGATGTGGAGGCGGCAAACCGCTTTGTCCCAATGACCGACATCGAGCGGGTCGCCTTTTTCCAGGAGATCATTTCGCTCGTCCGTCCCGACGTGCTGCGCTGGAAGGCAAGCGAATGGATGTCCGGCGAGTGGTACCAGCTGCCGGAGCTGAAGTTTTAACTGTGGAGATAACCGCGGAGACAAACGCTCTTTTCCAAAATGGAAAAGAGCGTTATTATTTGAATGAACTGGAATTTTATTGTACGTGCCTGAATACCCTTGGCAGTGAGACAAAATCCATAGAGCGGGGGAGACAGGATGCAAAACGAGAAGAAGTCACAGTTACAACAGGCGTTAGCCGATCGGGTCATGGAATGGATCACCGGGGGATGGGTGCAGCAGGCCATCTATGTTGCCGCCAAGCTGGGAATTGCTGATCTGCTGGCGGATGGGCCGAAGAACGTCGGCGAGCTTGCCGAGGCGACCGAGACGCATGCCCCGTCGCTCCATCGCATTTTGAGGGCGCTGTGCGGCATCGGGCTGTTTCGGGAGGAAGGTGAGCAGCGGTTTGCACTGGGGCCGCTCGGTTCGTATCTGCAGTCAGGAGCGAACAGCCTGCGCGGCATGGCGATCATGATGGGGGAAAAATGGCATCGGGACGCGTGGAGCAACATCATGTATACGGTGAAAACGGGCAAATCGGCATTTCAGGACGTGCACGGCATGGGCGTTTTTGCGTACCTGGAGCGTCATCCCGATGCGGGTGAGCAGTTCAACCAGGCCATGTCGGACATGTCCAACCGGATGGCGTCGGCGCTGGTGCGGGCGTACGACTTTTCCCCATATGACAAGGTGATCGACGTGGGAGGCGGTCACGGCCGATTAATGACCGCCATCCTGAATGCTTATCCGGGGCTGAAAGGGGCGATCTATGACGTTCCCGCCGTAATTGAGGGCACCCGGCGGCACATTGCCGAGGCCGGGCTTGCGGATCGGTGCGCGTGTATCGGCGGCAGCTTTTTTGAATCGGTTCCGGCAGGCGGCGATCTGTACATGATGAAGAACATTATCCACGACTGGAACGACGAGGAAGCCGTTGCCATTTTCCGCAACTGCCGACGGGCCATCCGGGAAGACGGAAAGCTCCTGGTGATCGAGATGGTCGTTCCGGCCAATAATCAACCGCATCCGTCCATGTTGATTGATCTGGAAATGATGATCATGGCTACGGGAAAGGAACGGACCGAGGCGGAGTTCCGGACGCTTTTCCGGAAAGCGGGCTTTGAACTGCAGCGGATCATTCCGACGTCTGCAGCCGTCTCAATGCTGGAGGCTGTCCCTGTGTGACAGGATGGCCCAGTCAATCTGTTTAACAATAGCATAGCCCAATGTTTGTGATGACACCTCATCCGCGTGTAGCAGGGAGGTGTCATTTTTTATTCAAGCATCGCCAGGTCACATGCGCACCTACATAACAAGATTCCAGCCAAATATAGGGTGCCCGCCTTCGACCGGATTCGAGTATACTAGACAAAGTGGGGAGTATATTATCTGAAAGAGACAAAGGTGGCGTTTTCCATATGCGCTTTTTGAAACGAATGCTGCTCCTCCTGATCGTGGCAGTCGCTGCGGCAGGGGGGTACTACGGATATTCGCTGTATCAATTTGCCGAGGACATTCAACAGCCAAACGTAATCGACCATCCCGCCGGCGGCGCGACCAAGGCGGCGGAGATTCCCACGTGGGACGGCAAGGAGCGCGTCAACATCCTGTTGATGGGCGTTGACCGGCGCGGCATGCGCAGCAACGCGCTGCCCCGTTCCGATTCGATGATGCTGCTCAGCATTGATCCGGTTGCGAAACGATATGACTTGTTTTCGATTTTGCGCGATACCTACGTAGAGATTCCCGACCACGGACATGCGCGAATCAATGCGGCAATTGTCGAAGGCGGGCCGGAATTGGCGATGGAAACCGTGAGCCAGTTTACCGGGCTGCCGGTGAACCGGTATGTGATCACCGACTTCGAGGGCTTCAAGCATCTGATTGACGCTGTCGGCGGCGTGGAGCTGTACGTGGAGAAAAACATGCGGTACCGCGACCCTACGGACAAGGGCATGTACGATATTGATCTGAAAAAAGGGCTGCAGCGGCTTGACGGCTCCAAGGCGCTGCAATACGTCCGCTTCCGTCACGACGCGACGTCCGACTACACGCGGACGGAGCGGCAGCGGAAGCTGATGGCCGCGCTGGCCGACCAGATGAAGAGCGGCACCACGCTGATCCAACTGCCGTCCATTTTGAAAGAAATTACCCCGTACGTGCAGACCAACATCAGCTCTCTGGACATGTTGAAGCTGGCCTCGCTCGGATTGACGCTGAACACCGAACAGCCCGGTCAGTATCAGCTTCCGCCAATGGGGATGTTCAGCGAATCCAATCGCGCCGGTGCTGTCCTTATTCCTGATGTGGAACGTGTTCAGGCTTTTGTTCAGGAAAAACTGCAAGCCCAACCGGAAGCCAATTCCGCGGGGGAAACGGACGGGAAGCAGAGCTGAGGCTCTCTTCAAGCGGGCAGATCGCCCTGCACTTTTCCTTTAATTTTCCATTGACATCGTTTTTTTAAATGGAATATAATCCGATTTGTATCAACGAAAATACAAACAAACAGCATATACGGAGAAATTCTTCTTATCAAGAGAGGCGGAGGGACAGGCCCAATGAAGCCCGGCAACCGGCTCATCGCACAGATGGGTGTCGCGGTGCCAATTCCTACAAGATCGGAGAATCTTGAGAGATGAGAAGGGTGGATGTGATCGGATATCGATGCAAACCCCTTTTTCATGCCGAAAAAGGGGTTTGTTCCGTATAGGGAGGTGAACCGGATGATTCGCTTGCAAAACTTGCGCAAAAACTACACGGTACAGGGCAAGACGGTCCCCGCACTGCTGGGGATTGACCTGACCATAGAAAAAGGAGAAATCTTCGGCATCATCGGACATTCCGGTGCCGGGAAAAGTACACTGATTCGCTGCATCAACATGCTGGAGCGTCCGACATCCGGTCACGTAATCGTAGACGGCGTCGACCTGACTACACTGGATGACCGCAAGCTGCAGGAGCAGCGGCGCCAAATCGGCATGATCTTTCAGCACTTCAATCTGCTCTCTTCGGCCACGGTGGCGGAGAACGTGGCCTTTCCGCTGAAGCTGGCCAAGCGGCCCAAGGCGGAGATTGACAAAAAGGTAAACGAACTGCTCACACTGGTCGGCCTGGAAGCACACCGCGACAAGTATCCGAGCCAGCTCTCCGGCGGGCAGAAGCAGCGTGTCGGGATCGCCCGCGCGTTGGCCAGCGATCCGAAAGTATTGCTGTGTGACGAGGCGACGTCCGCGCTCGACCCGCAGACGACCAATTCGATCCTCGCCCTGCTGCTCGACATCAATCGCAAGCTGGGCCTGACCATCGTCCTGATTACGCACGAGATGCACGTCATCCGCTCCATCTGCGACCGTGTCGGCGTTATCGACGGAGGTGTCATCGTCGAGGAAGGCAAGGTGCTGGACGTGTTCCTCAAACCGCAGCATCCGACGACGCGGGAGTTCGTGGAGCAGGTGGCCGATTCCGCCGAGCTGCGGGAAGTGGTGGCTCACGAAAAGGCGGCCGGCGACCAGACGATTGTGCGCATCACGTTCCTGGGCGAAAAGACGTACCAGCCGATCCTGTTCCAGACCATGCAGGAGACCGGCACGATGTTCAGCATCCTGCAGGGTACGATTTCGCGGATGAAAGATACACCTTACGGCCAGCTGGTCGTCGAATTGAGCGGCAATCCGGAGCAGAACAGCCGCGCGATCGAAACCCTGCGCCAGCGCGGTCTTGAAGTGGAGGTGATGTAACATGGGACTGACGTTTGAAAACGTCGATGTGGCGGAAATCGGCAAGGCCACATTGGATACACTGACGATGCTGGGCTTTTCGACGCTGTTTACCGTCCTGATCGGACTGCCGCTGGGCGTCCTGCTGTTTCTCACCTCCAAGGGACAGCTTTTGGAAAACCGCGTCTTTTACACGATTGCTTCCTTTGTCGTAAACGTGCTGCGTTCGGTGCCGTTTATCATCCTGATGATCATGTTGATTCCGCTGACGAAAATCCTGGTCGGCACCTCGCTGGGGGTCAAGGGAGCGATTCCGCCGTTGGTGATCGGGGCGGCTCCGTTTTTCGCCAGACTGGTGGAGACGTCGCTTCGGGAAGTGGACCGCGGTGTGATCGAAGCGGCCCAGTCGATGGGAGCGTCCAAGTGGCAGATTATTTGGAACGTGCTGCTGCCTGAATCCCGTCCGGGGTTGATTGCCGGCATTACGATTACCACCGTGGCGCTTGTTTCCTACACGGCGATGTCTGGCGTGATCGGCGGCGGCGGACTGGGCGACCTGGCCATCCGCTACGGTTACCAGCGGTTCCAGACCGATGTGATGATTGTTACTGTCGTGATTTTGCTGGTGTTGGTTCAGATCTTGCAAACGCTGGGAGACAAATTGGTAATCCGTTTCAGCCGCAAGTAAGATCTTTACCATAAAGACAACAATATGAAAGAGAAAGGGGTAATCATCTGTGAAAAAATGGGCTGTTTCCATTCTGTCGACTGTACTGGCACTGTCTCTGGCGGCATGCGGCACGAAAACCGAAACCGCTCCGAATGCGTCTGGCGGTTCGGACGGGGGCGAACAAAAAGAAATCACCCTGAAAGTGGGCGCTACGCCTGTACCTCATGCTGAAATTCTGAAATTCATCCAGCCGAAACTGAAAGAACAGGGCATTAACCTGGAAGTTAAGGAATTTACCGACTATGTACAGCCAAACGTGCAGTTGAACGAACAACAGTTGGACGCCAACTTCTACCAGCACATTCCGTACCTGGAGCAGTTCAATAAAGACCAAAACATGAACCTGGTGCCGGTGGTGGCAGTGCACATCGAGCCGTTTGGTGCTTACTCCAAGAAAATCAAAAAGATTGACGAACTGGCCGACGGTGCAACCATCGCTCTGCCGAACGACCCGACCAACAACGGCCGTGCGCTGGCCCTGCTGGAGAAAAACGGCCTGATCAAGCTGAAAGACGGTGTTGGCATCAAAGGCACCGTAAAAGATATCGTCGAAAACAAGAAAAACCTGCAGTTCAAAGAAGTAGAAGCAGCCATGCTGCCGCGCGTTCTGGAAGAAGTGGATCTGGCGATGATCAATACCAACTACGCGCTGGAAGCCAAACTGGTGCCGACCGAAGACGCACTGATCATTGAAGACAAGGACTCTCCGTACGCCAACTATCTGGTAGCACGTCTGGATAACAAGGACTCCGAGGCCATCCAAAAGCTGGCGAAAGAGCTGAACTCGCCGGATGTGAAAAAGTTCATCGAGGATACGTATAAAGGAGCGGTTGTGCCGGCATTCTAAGGCCGTCCCTCCTCTGACGCCCGAATCGGCTGATTCGGGCGTTTTTTATGTTTGCCGTCCACTTTTGCATGAATGTTTATCATTCCAACGAATTTTTTTATAAATAAATAAAATTTTATTAAATCAACGTAAAACTTGTTTAAAAACAACATATATAGAGGTATATTTGAGGAAAGATTTAGACAAGGGGGATAAGTGGCATGAAAAAGAATATTTTCATTGCAATGAGTTCACTCCTCGTGCTCGGTGCCGCTCTTGCAGGGTGTGGAGGCAATTCCGACAACCCAAGCCAGGGGTCCCAGGCAGAGGAAGCGAAGAAAACCGGCTCGCAGGTGCTGAGGTTGAACCTGCACTCCGAACCGCCTACGGCTGACCCGGGTCTTTCCGAAGATACAACCTCTTCGGCCATTATTCGGGCAACATTTGACGGGCTTACCCGGATCGGCGCGGACGGTCAGCCGCACGAGTCCGTGGCGGAAAAAATCGACGTATCCGCTGACGGCCTCACGTACACCTTCCATCTGCGCGACTCCAAGTGGAGCAACGGCGACCCGGTGACCGCGCACGACTTCGAGTTTGCCTGGAAGCGCGCGCTCGACCCGAAGACCGGAGCAGCCTACGCGTATCAGCTGTACTACATCAAGAACGGAGAGGCGTACAACAAGAACAAGGCGAAAGCGGAGGACGTCGGCGTCAAGGCGCTGGACGAAAAGACGCTGGAAGTAAAGCTGGAAAGGCCGACGCCTTTCTTCAAGGAACTGACGGCGTTCCCGACCTATTTCCCGGTCAACAAGAAGCTGGTTGAATCCAACCCGAACTGGGCGATGCAGGCGAGCACCCACGTGGGGAACGGTCCGTTCAAGATGGCGGAATGGGAGCACAAGAACAAGCTGGTGCTCGTGAAAAATGAAAATTACTGGGATAAAGACGTGGTAAAAATGGACAAAATCGAGTTCTCCATGGTAGATGACGAGAACACCGAACTGTCCATGTTTGAACGCGACGAGCTCGACTGGGCCGGCGCGCCGATAAGTGCACTGCCGACGGACGCCATCCCGATGTTGAAAGAATCCGGGAAGATGCACAACAAGACCATCGCAGGTGTCTACTGGTATAAGTTCAATACAGAGCAACCTCCGTTTAATAATGCAAAAATCCGTAAAGCATTTGCTTACGCGATTGACCGTCAATCCCTGATCGACAACGTATTGCAGGCCGGTCAACTTCCGGCGATGGGGGCTGTACCGCCGACCATGGCGCTGAACAAGGACGGCTACTTCAAGGACAACGACGTGGAGACTGCCAAGAAGCTGCTGGCAGAAGGCATGAAGGAGCTGGGCATCACCAAGCTGCCGACGGTCACCCTCTCCTACAACACGACAGAAGGGCACCAAAAAATCGCCCAGGCGATCCAGGATCAATGGAAAAAAGCGTTGGGCGTCGATGTAAGGTTGGAAAACAAGGAGTGGAAGGTGTACATCGAAGACCTGCACCAAGGCAAATTCCAAATCGGCCGCCAGGGCTGGCTGGGTGATTTCAACGACCCGATCAACTTCCTGGAGTTGTTTAAGGAAAAAATGGGCGGCAACAACGACACCCGTTGGGAACATCCCAAGTTCAAGGAGCTGCTGGATCAGGCCAGCATGGAAAATGATACGGAGAAGCGCAAGCAGATTCTGGCCGAGGCCGAGTCCATCTTCATGGACGAAATGCCCGTCATCCCGATCTACTACTACACCCACTCCTGGGTGCAAAAGGAGAACCTCAAAGGGGTTGTCATCAGCGATCTTGGCAACGTCGACTGGAAATGGGCTTCCTTTGAATAAGGGCAAAACCGAGAAGCACATGCGTGTGCTTCTCTTCTTTTTTTCATCCGACAGGGACAATCGACCAATCCCCCGAGCCTCTTTGGTCATAGAGTAACAAGGAATAAACCGTACCAAGGGGGAGAAGCCGTGGATCTTGGAAAGCTGCTGAACCTGGTCAGGTCCATACCGAAAGATAAGCTGAAGACAGACGCAGGGCTGAAGGAAGTGATGCGCGATCTGGGCAGAAAGTTCGGGAAGTCGTTTACCGAGCAGGAATTGGATCAGTACGTGGCACAGTTTCGGCGGATGGCTCGAACGGAGGACGTCAACAGCCTGATGAACAAGCTGGCCCAAAAGGGTGTAAAGCTGGGCGATTTAAACAACATCAAGAAGCGAATGAAATAGCGGGGGAGGTGAGACTATCGCTCAGAAGACGAAAGGCAAGAAAAAAACCACCGTCTCCCTCGCGCAATTGCTTGAGAAAATGAACCAGTTGGCCGATGCTCAATACACCAGCAAAGAACAGATCATCAGCGAAATGGACCAGGTGCGGAGTGAACTGCAGGAGATGAAGGAGACGCTCAACCGCTTGAAGGTACAGCCGGTCCCTCGCAGGCGGGGGTCGATTTTTGGCCGGCGGCGGAGGGCTCCGGTCCAAGTGGAGCCGGAGAAACCCAAGCTCTCCTTGGAAGACCTGCTGCCCTTGCTTCCTCATTTGAGCAGTGCGTTTCCCCAATTGAAAAATCCCAAGGTGGCGGAGTCGATCAAGGTGCTTTCCAACCCGGCCGTGATCGCCATGATTCAGCAGTTCCTGGCAAACTCAGGTTTGACAGGCAAATCCGTCACCCAGGCCAGCCGGAAGGAAAGACGTTTTCTGGGCTGGGGCAAACGTTGAGGCGTTCTCTTCCAAGGAAGCGCCTCTTTTTTGTCAACTAATAATTACTGGAAAATACGTGACATAATTCGACGTATTTTATCTTTTTTCGACTGAATTTGGTCCAAAACTCCTACAAACTTTGCCGCCTTTGTTGCGTCTAATACTATGGCGCATCCCGCTCGGTAGTTTATGCCAAAACAAGAAATACCAACGGAGGAGGTCAGGATGAAGAGACGATCGTTACTATTTTTTGTTCTGCTGGTCCTGCTGCTCATCCCCGGGTGGGCTGCGGCAGCTGGCAGCGCCAAGGAAGAACCGGTGAACCTGATGATCGATGGACAAGCTGTCAAGCCTGACGTGCCGCCGCTTATCCAAAACGGCCGCACGCTGGTGCCGATCCGTGTGATCGCCGAAGGCTTGGGCGCCGATGTGAAGTGGGATGAGGCCGCGCGGACAGCCACCATCAAGCGCGGCGTACATAATCTGGTGCTCACGCTTGATTCCACGGCAGCCAAGGTCAACGGGAAACAGGTGAAGCTGGACACTCCGCCGGTCGTGCGCCAGCAGCGGATGCTTTTGCCGATCCGGTTTGTCGCTGAATCGCTCGGTGTCACGGTGGGATGGAACGCGTCCACCCGCACGGTAATCGCCAACGAGACGCCAGCCGTGCTGATCAACGGCAAAAGTCCGTCCAAGTCGCTGGACTTCTACCGGATGGGCGACTCGCTGTACGTCTCCGCACAGGCGGTGGCCGAACAAGTGGGATGGAAGGATTTCGCCTGGAAGCACCCGGCCGAGGCCATCACCATCGACGATCAGCAGGTCGTGCCCCTGGATCGGTTGGAAGAGGAATTGGGCGGCCGCATGACGTGGGACAAACGGGACAACCGCGTCGAGATTAAACGGCTCAGCCGCTTTACCGGTGTTGCTGCAGAAGGGGACAGCGTCTGGATCGACACCACGCTGCCAGTAACCCCTGAAACGTTCGTCCTGGAGGGACCGCACCGCATCGTGCTGGATCTGCCGCAGACCGAGCTGGACGACGACCTGGTGGCCAAACTGGGCAGCCAGAAGGCCGACGAGGTCGAAGAGACAGATGGGCAGAATCAGCCGGATCAAACGGAAGAGGCGAATCAGATGTCGCCGTCGGACAAGCCTGAAGACGACACGTTGATTGCCAATATCCGCTACAGCCAGTACAGTTCTTCGCCAAAGACGGTTCGGGTCGTCATTGAGCTGAACCAGAAGAGTCAGTATAATTTGGAGTATACTAACGACGGGATTGCCGTCAAACTGGCGCCTGCTGCGACTGCTCCCGGCAAGACAGGCTTTTTGATTGTCGTCGACGCGGGGCACGGGGGCCACGACAATGGGGCCAGCGGCACAGCCGGAAATGTGGAAAAAGACTTTACCCTGGCCGTGTCAAAAAAACTGGCGGCAGAGTTGAAGCAGTACCCCGAGTTTCAGGTGGAGATGACGCGCACCACAGACGTCTATCTGACCCTGGCAGAGCGCGTGGAGTTCGCCAACAGCCGCAATGCGGATTTGTTCATCTCGATTCACGCCAACTCGTTCACGAAGCCGACCGCAGGGGGAACCGAGACGTTCTACTACAACGCCAACAGCGAGGCCCTTGCCCGGATTGTGCACCGCCACCTGCAGGGGGCGACGAAATTTGCCGACCGTGGCGTGAAGCAAACGGCGTTTTACGTCATTAAAAACACGAAAATGCCGGCCGTGCTGACGGAGACGGGCTTCCTCTCCAATCCGACGGAAAACGCCCAACTCACGTCGCCGGCGTTTCAGGACAAAGTAGCCAAAGCGCTTGCCGCCGCCATTCGCGAGTACTATCTCACGTACCGGTAAGCGGCAAGTCAGGCGACATGACCAGAAGGGGGGTTCCCGATGAAACGACGCAGTTTGATCGGACTCGCTGCTGCTCTCGTGCTGCTTATGGCAGGATGCGGACAGGGGGCGAAGCCCGAGCCGCAGCCATCCGGCCAGCAGACGGGCGCACCTGCGCAGCAACAGCAGGCTGAACAGCCGGGGCAACCTCAGGCTGAACAGCCGGAGCAGCCGCAGCTCACCAAGCAGACAATCGCCGTATACTACACGGACGACAACCTGACGGACCTGAAAAAGGAAGAGCAGGAGATCGCGTATGCCGATGACCTCGACAAGTACAAAAAAGCGATCGCCCTGTTGGAAAAACCGAAGCAGGCGGGACACAGCCCGCTGTGGAAGGATTTCCGTTATCACTCTGTCACGTTTGACAAGGGCACACTGACCATTGACGCTGACAGCAAGAATGTGTACAACCTCGGTTCCAGCGGCGAAGCCTTGGCCATTGATGCGTTGAAGCAGACGCTCTTCCAGTTCGACGAAGTGAAGCAAATCGTGATTCTGGAAGACGGCAAGCCGACCGAGTCCCTGATGGGGCACGTTGACATCACGGAACCGTTGACAAGAGACAGCCAATAATGAAAAACGACATGTCCAATATCGGACATGTCGTTTTTTTGTTATGGAAGGGGCATGGGCGAATCGGCAAACTTTATGAAAGCTTTACAATGGCACCACAATTCAGCAACATTCGAGCGATATAGTTTGTTCATGGAAAGAGAAACAATCCAAACCGATGATTAAGGAGGATTTTCATCAGATGAAAAAGCTCGGCAAATTGCTTATGGTGCTGACCGTGGCAGGGGCGCTTCTGGCGGGATGCGGAAGCAACAACGCGGCTCCGGCACAACCGGAACAACAAGGCAAAACGCAAAACAACGGATCTTCCGTATCCGGCGAGCCGGTAACCGCAGTAGGTTCCACCGCGCTGCAGCCGCTCGTCGAACAAGCTGCCAAAGACTTCACGGCCAAGAATCCGGGCGTGCAAATTCAGGTGCAGGGCGGCGGCAGCGGCACCGGTTTGAGCCAGGTTGCCAGCGGGGCAGCCACCATCGGCAACTCCGACATCTTCGCCGAGGAGAAACAAGGCATTCCGGCCAACGAACTGGTTGACCATAAAGTGGCGGTAGTCGGGATGGCAGCGGTGGTAAGCCCGAAAGTCACGGTTGACAATCTGACCAAGCAGCAGTTGATTGACATTTTCACCGGCAAAATCACCAACTGGAAGGAAGTAGGCGGCCCAGATCTGAAAGTAACGCTGGTCAACCGTCCGAAGAGCTCCGGCACTCGCGCCACCTTCCACAAATTCGCGCTGGACGGCCATGACGAAGCAGAAGGCATCACCGAGGACTCCTCCGGCACTGTCCGCAAAATCGTAGCCGAAACTCCGGGTGCCATCGGCTACCTGGCGCTTTCCTACATCGACGATTCGCTAAAAGCGCTGAAACTGGACGGCGTGGAAGCCTCTGCGGAAAACATCGCCGCGAACAAGTATCCGGTATGGGCGTATGAACACATGTACACCAAAGGGGAACCGACCGGCACGGCAAAAGCGTTTCTCGACTTCATTCTGAGCGATGAGGTACAGAAGAAAACCGTCACGGACCTGGGCTTCCTGCCCATCACCGACATGAAGGTGGAGCGCGACGCCCAAGGCAATGTAACCCAAAAATAATGGACAGACAATCGGCAGCAGAATGAGGGGTGGGGGGGCACTTGCCCCTCATTTTGCGTGTGTCGCTGATTTATATGTTCGTTGATTCATATGGAGGGAGAGTATGAGCCATCGTTCGGAAGGGTCAATCATCGTAAACAACCGCATCAGCGCAGACCGCACGTCGGAAGTCGGGGAACGGACGTCCGCGATCGATCGCAAGCTGCTTACGTACAACAAGCGTCAGTTTACAGAGAACGTTACTGGCCGTTTTATCGCCATGGCGTGCGCCGGTGTGCTGGTGGTTGTCGTGCTGTCCATCACGTATTTTATCGCCTCCAAAGGGTTGTCGACGTTCCTGGTCAACGGGGTGAGCCTGGGCGAGTTTTTGATCGGGGTAAAATGGGACCCGGAAGGTGAACCGGCTGTATACGGCGTGCTGCCGTTTATTCTCGGCTCGTCTCTCGTCACCCTGCTGGCTGCTCTCATTGCGGCCCCGTTGGGCATTGGCGCAGCCATTTTCATGACGGAAATGTTCCCGGGGTTCGGAAAAAAAGTGCTCAAGCCGGTCATCGAACTGCTGGTGGGCATTCCGTCGGTCGTGTACGGCTACGTTGGTCTTACCTTGCTGGTGCCGTTTATCCGCGAGCAGTTTGACGTTTTGGGGTTCAGCCTGTTGGCTGGGGGGCTCGTGTTGGCCCTGATGATTCTGCCGACGATTACCAGTGTGGCGATGGACGCCATTGAGGCTGTGCCGCAGGATTTGCGCAACGCCTCGCTCGCGCTGGGAGCGACCCGTTGGCAGACGATTTGGAATGTGGTGCTTCATTCTGCGCTGCCGGGGTGCCTGACCGCTGTCGTGTTGGGGATGGCCCGTGCGTTCGGGGAGGCGCTGGCTGTGCAGATGGTGATTGGCAACACCACCAGGCTGCCGGGCGGCCTGCTCGATCCGATCAGCACCCTGACCAGCGCGATTACGCTGAATATGGGTAACACGATCCAGGGGACGCCCTACAACAACGCCCTGTGGTCCATGGCGCTCCTGCTTCTGCTGATGTCGTTTGTCTTCATCATGGTCTTGCGCATTCTCGGCAGAAGGAAGATGGTGACCAAATGAGAGCAAAAGTTATTGATCGCGCGGCCACGGTTGTTCTTACACTGATTGCGCTGTTGATCATCGGCACACTGATGGGGCTGCTTGGCTTCATCCTCTCGCAGGGATGGCACAAGCTAACGTTCGACTTTCTCACCTCTCCGCCCGACATTGTCAATGCAGGCGGGGGAGTAGGGCCGCAGTTGTTCAACTCCATCTACCTGCTGGTGCTGACCATGCTGATTGCCCTGCCGCTGGGAATCGGGGCCGGCATCTACATGGCTGAATACGCTCCCGATAATCGGTTTACCCAGTTTATCCGGTTGAGCATCGAAGTGTTGTCTTCCCTTCCATCCATCATCGTCGGCCTGTTTGGGCTGCTGGTGTTCGTCAACATGACTGGATGGGGATATTCCCTGCTGTCCGGCGCCTTGGCCCTGACCGTGTTTAACCTCCCCCTGCTGGTGCGGATTACCGAGGATGCCCTGCGAAACGTCCCCCGCAGCCAAAAGGAGGCCAGTCTGGCGCTGGGGATTACCAAGTGGCGGACGATTGTTTCCGTCATTCTGCCGGCGGCGCTGCCGGGCATAATTACCGGCGCGATTCTGGCTTCCGGCAGGGTTTTCGGGGAAGCGGCGGCGCTGCTGTTTACCGCCGGAATGTCGTCTCCCACCTTGAATTTCACCGATTTTTCCCTGTTCAGCCCGACGTCTCCGCTCAATCCGTTCCGCCCGGCTGAAACACTTGCCGTGCACATTTGGAAAGTAAACAGCGAAGGGCTGACCCCCGATGCCCGGGACGTCGCCGACGGGGCGGCTGCCATTCTCGTCCTGGCTGTGCTCGTGTTCAATCTCGGTGCCCGTTGGTTTGGCAGCTGGCTGTACAAGAAAATGACTTCGGGAACGAATTAGGGGAGGGATAAACGCCATGCAAACAGGTACAGCGGTTGATACGATCATTCAAATGCGCAACGTCTCTGTGTACTACGGCGAAAAACGCGCCGTTTCCAATATCAACATGGACATTGAACGCAATGCGGTCACGGCGTTTATCGGACCATCAGGCTGCGGAAAATCAACGCTCCTGCGCAGCCTGAACAGGATGAACGACCTCGTTGACAGCTGCCGCGTCACCGGTTCGATCGTGGTGGACGGGATTGAGGTGAACAGCGAGAAGATCACCATCGAAGGACTGCGCCAGGTGGTCGGCATGGTGTTTCAGCGGGCCAATCCGTTTTTCAAATCGATTTACGAAAATATTGCGTTCGCTCCCCGTTTTCACGGCGTGCATGACAAGCGGGATCTGGACGAGCTGGTGGAGAAAAGCCTGCGCAAGGCAGCGCTCTGGGATGAAGTGAAAGACCGGCTGCACGAGTCTGCGCTCTCCCTTTCCGGAGGCCAGCAGCAGCGGCTGTGCATCGCCCGGGCGATCGCCATGCAGCCGACGATTCTGCTGCTGGACGAACCGGCTTCCGCGCTGGACCCGATTTCCACGATGAAAATTGAAGAACTGGTGCTGGATTTGAAGGAAGAGTACACTATTGTGATCGTGACGCACAATTTGCACCAGGCTGCCCGCATCTCCGACAAGACGGCGTTTTTCCTGATGGGAGAACTGGTGGAAATGAACGACACGTCGAAAATCTTCACCGCGCCGCAAAACAAGAAAACGGAAGATTATATCAGCGGCCGTTTCGGCTGAATCTCCCTCTGTCGAATGGCCCGCATGTTGAATGCGACTAGCTCTTCGCCGCGCAGGTTGACTGCATGGTGGAGGGCCTCGTGGTCCACCGCGACGCGATCGAGAAGACGAGAAACGAAGGAGCGATTACCGCATGAGCGTCATTTCGGTTCGTGAGTTGAATCTCTACTACGGCAAACAGCAAGCTCTTCATCATATCCATCTCGATGTGGAACCCCACTCGATCACGGCCCTGATCGGCCCGTCGGGATGCGGAAAATCCACGTTTTTGCGGACGCTGAACCGCATGAACGACTACGTTCCGCACACGCGCATCACGGGAACGGTCAAGGTGTTTGGCGAAGACATCTATGGCCCCAACGTGGACGTGGAGCGTCTGCGCAAAAACATCGGGATGGTGTTTCAGCAGCCCAACCCGTTTCCGAAAAGCATTTACGACAACATCGCCTACGGTCCGCGTCTGCACGGCATAACGGACCGCGTCACGCTGGACGAGATCGTGGAAAACAGCCTGAGGGCAGCCGCGCTCTGGGACGAGGTAAAAGACGTGCTGAAAAAGCCGGCGTACGGTCTCTCTGGCGGTCAGCAGCAGCGGCTGTGCATCGCCCGCGCGCTGGCGGTCCAACCGCAGATTTTGCTGATGGACGAACCGACGTCGGCGCTCGATCCGATCTCCACGGCGAAGATCGAGGAGCTCCTGCTCACGCTGAAGGGTACCTACACGATCGTCATCGTCACCCACAACATGCAGCAGGCGGCCCGCATCTCCGACAAGACGGCGTTTTTCCTCAACGGAGAACTGGTGGAATACGACGCCACTCCGGTCATCTTCCAACATCCGAACGACAAGCGGACAGAAGATTACATCACGGGGCGTTTCGGATAACTCCACAGTATCGTAATATAAGAAGAGCGGCCTTTTTGAGGTTCGCTCTTTTTCATGTATGTGTCCCGCCGCGCGTACACAACAGACACAGCGGGGGATGAGCGAGAGGAGAAACAACAGTGGTCTGGCTTGCATTCATCATTTTTGCAGTTACCTTGACTCTAGTCATCTGGCAGCCGCGCGGACTGTCGATCGGGTATCCGGCTGTCGGCGGCGCGCTGCTGGCACTGGCCTGCGGGGTGGTCACGCTGGCAGACGTCGGAGAAGTGACGGGCATCGTGTGGAACGCCACCATCAGCCTGGTCGGCATCATCGTCATATCCTTGATCCTGGATGAAATCGGCTTTTTTGAGTGGGCGGCGCTGCACATGGTCCGATTGGCCAAAGGCAGCGGCCGGAAGATGTTTGTCTATGTGATTCTGTTGGGCACGGTCGTTTCCGCCTTGTTTACCAACGACGGGACGGCCCTGATCCTGACGCCGATCGTTCTTGCGCAGGTGCGCGCCCTGCAGCTGGACGGGCGGGTGGTGCTCGCTTTTGTGATGGCCAGCGGTTTTATCGCTGACACCAGCTCCTTGCCGTTTGTGGTCAGCAACCTGGTCAACATCGTATCGGCCGACTATTTCGGCATCGGCTTTGCCGCATACGCGGGCAGGATGCTGCTGCCCACGCTGGTATCGGTGGGGGCCAGCCTGCTGGTGCTGTTTTGGTATTTTCGCCGCAGCATCCCCCGAAGCTGCGACCTGACCCACCTGAAAGAGCCGCGTGAGGCCATTCGGGATCAGGAGCTGTTTCGCCTGTCATGGCCGATTCTGGCCGTTCTCTTGGCCGGTTTTTTCGCTAGTGAATGGCTGCACCTTCCCGTGTCGCTGCTGATTGCCGGGGCGGCTGCAGCGTTTTACCTGGCAGCGAGAAAGAGCGCGGCGATTCAACCGCGCCGGATTGTGAAAGAGGCGCCGTGGGTGGTCGTGATTTTTTCCATCGGGATGTACGTGGTCGTCTGGGGGCTGCACAACGCCCGCTTGACCGACTGGGTGAGAGACTGGCTGGATGTGCTGTCCGTCCACGGGCTGTTTGACGCGACCGTTGGGACGGGCTTTACTGCAGCAGTGCTGTCCTCGGTGATGAACAATTTGCCGACGGTGATGTTTGACGCGTTGGCAGTCCAGGGCACGGCGACTGCGGGGGTGGTTCGCGAAGCGCTCGTCTACGCCAACGTCATCGGTTGTGATCTGGGGCCCAAAATTACGCCAATCGGTTCGCTGGCGACACTGCTTTGGCTGCACGTACTGGGGCGCAAGGGTGTGACGATTACCTGGGGCCAGTATTTCCGCACCGGGATCGTCCTTACCGTGCCCACATTGTTTTTCACGTTGACTGGCCTGTATCTCACGCTGCTTATTTCGGGATAAACGGGTCGCTCATGGTCAGCCTGTGGACAGGCTGGCCTTTTTTTGTTGTGCTGGGTTCGGGTCTTTGGGGCAGTGAGCCGCGATTGGGAGAATAGCCGCTGGAAATCGAGGAAAAAATAGGGACAGTACTGGTGATGAACATGTGATTCCTAGGAGGAGATGACCAATGTGGCAAGGCTGGCCCCTTGAGCGGGTGCTGCTCTTGTTTGTGGGACTTGCGTTTGCGATGCTGTCTGTTCAGGTGACACTGTTCCACGCCCGGCAAAACTTTCGCCGCTGGGAGATGTGGGTGCCGGTGATCGAAGGGCCTTTGTTTGCCGTGACCGCCATCGTCCTGGCTTTTTACAATGCGGGGTGGCTGCGCGTGCTGTTTGCCCTGTTTATGTGGATTGGCTTGGTTGGCAGTCTGTACGGAGCCTATCTGCATACTGCGGGAGTGGGACAGCGCGTAGGCGGGTATTCCCAGAGCCAAAACTTTTTGGTTGGCCCGCCCATTATGCTGCCGCTGCTGATGACAGCGATCTCGGCCCTGGGGCTGCTGGCCCTGTACTGGGGGTGAGGCGGCATGGCGAAAACGAGCCGTTACCCATCGTATGACGTGTGGGAGGAACACGAGGCCTGGGACCCTCACACCCGGAACATCGTGGCCAAGCGGCGCACTCCGCAAGTGGCCTGTCGTTTTTTTACCAAAACGGAAGCGATACTGCTGCAGTCCATCGTCAGCGTGCTGGTGGATGACCACCGGCTGGAGGTGCTGACGTACGTGGTCCAGCATCTGGACGAAACGGCCGCCAGTCCGATCGGTGAATCGCAGCGGAAAGTGGGGGTGCCGCCCAAACAGCAGTTGTACCTTCTGGGCTTGGCCGGAGTCAACGAGGCCAGCCGCGAGATGTACGGCGAGGAATTTCCCGGCTTGAAGCGGGAAGAGCAGCAGGCTGTGCTGGAAGCGGTGGCTGCCGGGCAGGTTCCCGCTACGACCGCCTGGGCGCAGCTGAACCCCGTCGACTTTTTCACCAAGCTGCTCCGCGACACGGTGGAGGCGTATTACTCTCACCCCCTGGTCTGGTCGGACATCGGCTACGGAGGACCGGCGTATCCGCGCGGCTATGTGCGCGTGGAAAAAGGACTGGTGGATCCCTGGGAGGCGAAAGCGGATGGAGAATAAGGACCGGGTTACGCATCACATCGACCATTATGAAGGGCATCGTTCCAAGCGGCTGGATCAGCGCCGGTACGCGGACGGGGCGGATGTCTGTATCGTCGGGGCGGGGGCGGCAGGCGGCGTGCTGGCATACGAACTGGCCAAGGCCGGGCTGCGCGTCGTCGTGATCGAAGCCGGCCCCTTCTGGAATCCGCAGACCGATTTTGCCAGTGACGAATTGGCGATGAAAAACCTCGGCTGGCAGGAGACCCGCCTGGTCGACGGGAACAATCCGCTGCGGCTGGGGCACAACAACTCGGGAAGGGGCGTAGGGGGCGGCACGGTTCATTTTACCGGGGTTTTCCTGCGGTTTCACGAGAGCGACTTCATGACCAAGACAGTGGATGGTGTAGGCGAAGACTGGCCGATCCGCTATCAGGACCTGGCTCCCTACTACGACAAGATCGAGCGGGAAATTGCCGTGTCCGGTCCCGATTACTTCCCCTGGGGGCCGTTCAACGGGCCGTATCCGTTTCCGGTGCGGGAGCCGATCAGCGCCAACTCCCAGTTGTTTCGCGAAGCGTGCGCAAAATTGGGCTTCGACAGCGTCGTCGCGCCGCTGGCCATTTTGTCCGCGCCGTTTGACGGCCGGCCTCCCTGCATCAACCGTGGATTTTGCAACCAGGGCTGCATGCCCAACGCCAAGTACAGCGGCTTGATTCACCACATCCCGAAAGCGATCCAGGCGGGAGCGGAAGTGCTGTCCGACTGCATGGTGACGCAGATTCTCACCGATGGGACGCGCGTTACCGGCGTTCTCTTTCAACACGGCAACGACACCTACAAGCAGACAGCCCGGGTGGTGATTCTCGCCGGCTATGTCGTGGAGACGCCGCGCCTGCTGCTCAATTCTGCCACGCCCCATTTTCCCGACGGACTGGCCAATTCCAGCGGGTGGGTGGGCAAGGCGATCATGACCCACTCCAGTCAGGACGTGTACGGACTGCTTCCGGAAGAAGTGCGCCTGTACAAAGGGACGCCTGTGCTTGCGTTGACCCAGCATTTTTACGAGACGGACCGGAACCGGGGATTTGCCCGGGGGTACACGCTCAGCGCCCATGGAGCCAGACCGGTGGCGATGGCCGGTGGGGTTGCGGCGGAACGGATGGACGGCACCTTATTGTGGGGAAAAGCCTTGCGGGAGACGATGCTGGATTACAACTACTACGCCCGGATCACGCTCGTCGGAGAGGTGCTTCCCAATCCCGACAACGCCGTCACGTTGAGCGACGAGAAGGACGAGTACGGTCTGCCGATTCCTAAAGTGACCTTTTCCTACGGTGAAAACGACAAAAAGCTGATCGCGCACGCCATCGAGCAGATGAAACGGCTGATTGAAGCGATGGGCGGCACACCGCAGCACGTCGTCGACGACACGGCCCACCTGATGGGCGGCTGCCGGATGGGCAAGGACCCGTCGACGTCGGTAGTCAATGAATTCGGGCAAACCCACGACATTCCCAACTTGTTCATCGCGGGTGCTTCCACGTTTGTCACCTCAGGCGGCGCCAATCCGACCAACACGGTGATGGCGCTGGCCGCCCGGACAGCGGACCGCCTGGTGGAAGCAATGAAGACAAGAGACGTCTGATTGGTGTTCACGGAACTGTCGACATCATATCTTCCCTGCCTTATGTGTGTATTGTATACTGATAAACAGATATGCAAGGCAAAGGTGGGGTATTATGGATGTGGATTTGACTCAGGTGCTGTATTTGTCTGAGATCTACAAGCTTCTCGGCGACAAAACACGCTTGACGATCATGGCTCTCCTGCAGGTACAGTCTTTCTGTGTACGCGATCTCGTGGAGATTTTGCAAACATCCCAACCATCTGTTTCCCAGCACTTGGCCAAATTGAAAACACACGGGTTGGTGAAGGAGAAGCGCATGGGTCCCTGGGTGTTTTACTCCCTGAACACGGAGTGCCCACCTGCCGTAAAGCAGATTCTTTCGCACTTGCCGGACCTGTCGCCTCTCATCAAGGAGAAAAAACAAGCGAGTGTGCAATCGCTCGCATAATAAACGACTGTGCGCCAAAGTATTTGGCGAAGCCGCTTCTGCATTGGAAGCGGCTTTATAATGTTTACGCATAAAATTTCTTTAATCAGGAAAAAAGCGTTGAATCAAGAGAGATTCACGCTTCAGCGTGTAGACAAAGTCTGCGGCGCATGGGAGATCGGGCCCGCTCGCTCGCTTGACGCCCAGCACAGAAGCGAATGATGTCCGCTCCAAAACGAGACGCGGGCAGGGGACAAACATCTGGGTATTTCGATGAAGTGAGACTTGTGTCCCCTGTTGATTCCCGCGTCTTCGTTTTTCCGCTAAGTCGGTCGTCAAAGGAGCTCGCTTGGCCCATCACTCCATGCCCGTACTTTATCTCCACCTTCGGTTGATCAATGTGCAGGCCTTTCGGCCTGACAACGATGGAAAGATTGTTTCCTTGCGGAACCTCAATGAAAAAGTACAGTTTGTCTTCAGTCTGAAGCGTTGAATCAAGAGAGATTCAACGCTTTTTTTAACTGCTCCTTGTCAAAGCCGTGAACGACGATTTGCTCGCCGTCTTCGTTTACGATCAAGGTAACAGGCGTCATGCTCGCTCCCAGTTGGATCGCTTCCTGGAAATAGGCGTCATTTTTGCGGATATCGCGGTCCTCAAACGGGATGTTTTGCTGCGTCAGCCATAATTTTTCCTCCTGGCAGGGGCCGCAGGTAGGCTGTGTGTAGACAATGACCGTACGAGCCATGTGGGTTTGCTCCTTTCGTACTCAAATGAAAGGGAATACTTCGCGGCGGGACAGGGGAACTCCTGCCGCCATCGGCACTTAGAATGCCCAAAAACCACAGCGAACCGACACCGCCCCTTGAGCCGTCCCCGTGTGGTTTCGCTGCATGATGAGGAAAAATCAGGTGGAATAGATACATAGCTAGCGGTGCACATTATATTCAGTGACATGGAGGAGGTGAATGGACGATGCCGAAACAAAACAAACAAGCAGGTGCCAACCAAGCGCAACAACAAGCTGCGCAAAACACCGCTACCGAATTTGCAAGCGAAACCAACGTATCGGAAGTACGCCGTCAAAACCAGCAATCCGCTGCGAAATCTGCTCAGCAAGCGCAGCAACCTACCGAATAACAGGAACAATCACCCCCGCTTTTTTGCGGGGGTTTGTTTTTTGATTTGATGCAGCACTTGCCAATAATAGAATGGGGTGATATCGTCACTGCATAATCAAAGAATGGGGAGCGGGATTGTGTATGATCGTGGGAATTGGCACGGACATTGTGGAAATCGGACGCGTACAGGCGCTGATCGAACGGCGTACGAAAGCGCTTGACCGCCTGTTTACGGACGCGGAAAAAGCACTGCTGGACGGGAAGGAGAAGGCGCGGCGGGCGGAATATCTGGCCGGCCGGTTTGCTGCCAAGGAAGCGGCGGCAAAGGCGCTCGGCACCGGGATTGGCAGCCAGGTAGGCTTTCACGATCTGGAAATCTTCTCTTCAGACACAGGCAAGCCGGACCTGCGCATCAGCAGGGAGGCGCTGGAGCGGGTCGGACTCACACCGGAGCGGGTACGGGTTCACCTCAGCATTTCCCACAGCCGGGATTATGCCGTGGCGCAGGTTGTAGTGGAAGAACTGTAAAACTTGTCTGCATATCGGGACGAGGATGGACATAGATTTATATCGCGTAGATCAGGAGGGACTACCTGCTCTAACAGATAGGGTAAGTCTTCAGCCGATCAAGGCGATGTCGCGTCCCCGATACCCGAACGGATTATTGACACGATGTGCGCGGAAGAGGCGAAAGACTGACAGATTTCCCAGGAAATAGACAGGGGTGCCCTTCTTTGTCGAAATTAGCAGACAAGGAGGAGTTCTTTGAATGAAACGGGCAGCTTTTCCACTGGTTTTCTTGTTGGTCTTTTCCCTGCTGCTCGGCGGCTGCTTCGGTCAGAAAACACCGGACGATGTGGTGGATGACCTGAGCAGCACGCTGGACAAGATGGCCGGCTACAAATCTCAGGCCGTACTGACGATGCAGACTGGCTCCACGGCGATGGAGTACGACGTGTCGGTGTGGTACGAAAAACCGACCAACTACCGTGTCGCGCTCACGTCCAAACAGCGAGGCATTACGCAGATCATCCTGCGCAACAATGAAGGGGTGTTTGTCCTGACGCCGCATCTCAACAAGAGCTTCCGCTTCCAGAGCGGCTGGCCGGAAAACAACGGTCCGCTCTATCTGTACGAGACGCTGGCCCGCAGCATCATTGACGACACGGAACGCAAGATGGAAATGGACGACAAGCAGTACGTATTTGAAGTCAAGGCCAATTACTCCGGCAATCGCTCCCTGACCAGGCAGAAGATCTGGCTGACGGAGGAGCTGAAGCCGACGCGTGCGGAAATCATGGATTCCAATATGAATACACTGGTTACGATCAACTTTACCGACTTTGTGTTCAACCCGCAATTTGACAAGGATGCGTTTGACAAAGACCGCAACATGAGCACCAGTTCGCTGCCGGTGGTGCCGACGCTGTCGCAGGCAAACGACACAAGCAAACCGCCATCCAGCCAGTTCGGCGTCATTGTGCCCACCTACATCCCCGAAGGCGTGAAGCAGGGCGACATCGAGCCGGTTACCCGGGACGGTGAACGGACGGTCGTATTGGAGTACAAGGGTTTGTACAACTACAAGTTGATTGAAGCGCGCCCCACGGCGACATCGGTGTCCTCGGAGCAGGGGGTTCCGGTCGATCTGGGCTTCACCATCGGGGTGCTGATCCAAAATGCTGACAATCAGCGCTACCTGAGCTGGGAACTGGACGGCGTGGAGTTTACGCTGACCGGCGACCTGCCGGAAGAGGAAATGGTCAAGGTGGCCCAATCCACGTACGGCGTGAGCGGTAAATAATCAATCGGGACGGCATTCGCCGTCCTTTTTTGTCGTGTATGGGGCTGTCTCTTTCGCATCGACTGCAGTGCCGGGAACTTCAGCGGGTTGCCGGGAATAGCAGCGGGGTGGACGAAAAGTACATACTGCCCGCGACAAGCGAATTGACATACAGCGTCAGAAAGCGATAAAGTCGAAGTAACTACGCGATGAGGTGAAGCATCATCCATGAAAAAAACGTCCGATGAGATTTTGTACCAGGAAGAGTCCGGCTACAAAGACCTGCTGCTGCGAAAAAACATGAAAATGCGCATTATGGAGACGCTATTCTTTGTGGTCGGGATGCTCTTGTTGTCTCAATTTTTCAACACACAATCACCGGCTTTCAAAGTGCTTGCCTTTGCCATCGCGATCGCGGTCGTCTGCCTTGCGCCATTTGTGTACAAGTATACGCTGCGGCCGTCGTACAAGCTGACCAAGACGCATCTGATCGTTTCCATGGGCGGTCGGGAGACGAGATATCCGCTGTCGGAAGTGGAGCCGATTTTTGAAGGCCGCCATTTGTACAAGTTGGGCGGCAAGCGGCATTCGTTGATGGTGTCTCGGCAGTTCCTCAACCACCTCAACGAACGGCTGTTTGTCTATCAAAAGCTGCAAAAGAGGAGATAACGAACGACATGAAACCGTACTGCCGCGATACCTGGGTTGAAGTGGATCTGGATGCGATTCGGGCCAATGTGCAGGCGTTCCGCCGCCACATACCGGCTTCCACCGGCATCATGGCCGTGGTCAAGGCGGACGGCTACGGACACGGCGCCTTTCACGTCGGCAGGGAAGCGCTGGACAGCGGGGCGAACTCGCTCGCCGTAGCAATGCTGGACGAAGCGATCGTGCTGAGGAAGGCGGGGATCACCGCGCCCATCCTGGTGCTCGGCTATACGCCGACGGATTCAGTGGTGACCGCCAGCCGTTGGGAGGTGGAGCTGACCGCCTACCATGCCGATTGGATGACGGAGGCGAATCGCTTGCTGCAGGAGGCGTCGGCCAAGCCTGTCGGTATTCACATCAAGGTGGATACGGGCATGGGCAGGCTTGGCGTGCGCTCCAAAGACGAGCTGTTTGCCGTGGTGGAAGCGCTCGAAAACAGTCCCCTGCTCCGCTGGGCGGGCATTTTTACGCATTTTGCTACTGCCGACGAACCGGATGTCACGCTTGTCTGCGAGCAGCACGAGCGGTTCCAGTCGTATTTGCGTGCCTTGCGGGAGACGGGCAGGCGTTTGCCGCGCGTTCACTGCGCCAATACCGCTGCCTCCATCGCCTTTCCCGAATGGGGGTATGATACGATCCGTTTAGGCATAGGTTTATACGGACTATACCCATCCGCCTACATGAAGCAGCAGGCTCGCGTGCAGCTGGTCCCTGCGCTTTCCCTGAAGACCCGGATTGCCCATCTCAAGCACATGACCGAACCGCCCTATACGATCAGCTATGGGGCGACGTACACTGCGCAGCCGGGCGAGCAGATTGCCTCGCTGCCGATCGGGTATGCCGACGGGTTTTCGCGGCTGCTGTCCAATCGCGGATCGGTTTTGGTAAATGGCTGTCGGGCGCCGGTGGTCGGCAGGGTCTGCATGGACCAGATCATGGTCAGGATCGATCACGGAACGGCACGGGTAGGTGATGAGGTGGTGCTGTACGGCAGACAGGGGGACGAGGAAATCTCGCTGGATGAAGTGGCCGATTGTTTGGGGACGATTAATTACGAGGTCGCGTGCATGCTTGATCACCGCATCCCGCGCGTCTATCTGCGGGACGGCAAAGTGGTGGACGTGTACCATTTACTGACGGGTCAGCGTGCCCTGTCACAAAGTGTAAATAACTAGCACTCGACATCAGGCAGGAATTTGCGGATGGAACGCGAATACAACTAGAGCGCAAAACAGGCTTTTTTTTGCCTAACAGCGATCGGACAGGTATATTTTTGAAAATGGTTCGACATAATGGTATTGTTCCTACTGGATCGCGGTGGAACGAGTCTGCGGGATGTTACGGTCATGGTTGGAGGTGGATTTGTCTTGTCTAAGTCTAACACGAAACGCATCATGATCAGCTTGCCACATCACCTGCTTCAGGAAGTGGATGGCGTTATTCAGAAAGAAAAATCCAATCGCAGCGAGTTTATTCGCCAGGCGATGCACCTTTACTTGAAAGAGCGCAAAAAGCGTGTCATTCGCGAAACCATGCAAAAAGGTTACATGGAAATGGCGAAAATCAATCTGAAAATGGCATCGGAGGCATTTGGCGCAGAGGAAGAGGCTGACCATACTCTTATCCGCTTAGTTAGCGGGGTGTGACTTGTGATTGTCAAACGTGGCGATGTGTTTTTCGCTGACCTGTCACCGGTCGTTGGCTCTGAACAGGGAGGCGTACGGCCTGTTTTAGTGATTCAAAACGATATTGGCAATCGCTTTAGTCCAACGGTCATCGTCGCCGCCATTACGGCGCAGATTCAGAAGGCTAAACTGCCGACGCATGTAGAGATTGACGCAAAAACGTACGGATTTGACCGTGACTCCGTAATTCTGCTGGAACAGATTCGAACCATTGACAAACAACGGCTGACCGATAAGATAACGCATCTGGACGACGAGATGATGGATCGCGTCAATGAATCCCTGCAGATCAGCCTGGGACTCATTGACTTTTAATCGTTTGCCTGATGCTCAGACAGCAAAAACCACTTGTGCAGCAAGTGGTTTTTTTGCTGTCGGGGCAGGGATTCAAAACAGCGGCAGCGAAATGATTTCGTAGACAAAAATTGACACGTTTTGCTAAATCGGATCGGTGACAAGTGCAGATGGAAGGAGTTTCCGGTTGTGACAGAGCCTTTTTCAGAACAAGTCAACATCGCTACAGAGGCGGACATTGTCACGGCCAGGCAGATCGGCCGCAACATGGCGAGACAATTGGGCTTTGGCACCATCATGCAGTCCCGCATCGCCACCACCATTTCCGAATTGGCCCGCAACATCTACCTGTACGCGGGCAGCGGCACGATTTTCATCGAACAGGTGGAGCGGGACAGCCGTATCGGGTTGCGGATCACGGCTGCCGACACCGGTCCGGGCATCGCCGATATGCGCAAGGCGATGGAGGACGGGTATTCCACCTCAGGCGGTTTGGGAGCCGGACTGCCGGGTGTGAAGCGGATGATGGACGAGTTTTTTCTGGAGAGCGTTCCCGGAAAAGGAACGCGTGTCATCGTCGTCAAGTGGCGGAACGAAGCGGGGGGAGGTGACCCCGATTGACGTATGACGACCTGGAAGAACAGTATGCACGGTTGTTGAGAGATTACCGGGAGGGCAAAGGAGAAGCCCCTTTGTACGGCGCCCAGCAGTTGGGCAAGCAGCTCTTGGCCCGCAACGTCTCCCCGGAAGAGCTCGCCGACCTGCACGGACGGGCGCTGGAGCGTTTGGGGCCGGTTCCCGAGTTCGTCCGGGAGTCGTTTCAGATTTTGACGGAAATCATGATCGAGTATGGGAACGCGTACCGCTCGATTCACAGTTGGCGGAGCCGGCACCAGCAGTTGGAGTCGGAAATCGCCGTAGCTTCCGCGATGCAGCAGGCACTGCTGCCGCAGCGGCTGCCCTCCTGCCCCGGTGTGGATGTAGGGTTGGTCAGTGTGCCGGCCAAACAGATGAGCGGCGACTACTACGATTTTGTCTGCCACGACAGTCACAGGTTCAGCCTCGCGATCGCCGACATAACGGGGAAGGGTATCCCCGCCGCCATGTGCATGTCGATGCTCAAATACGCGATCGACGGCCTGGGCGAGATGGAGCTGGGGCCGGCAGGCATCCTGCGTCATTTGAACAATGTCGTGGAGCGGAACCTCGATCCGAGCATGTTTGTCACGATGGTGTACGGCCGTTACGACGCGGATGTTCACCGCTTTTGCTACGCGACGGCGGGACATGAACCGGGCTTTTTGTACCGGCGGGCCGAGGACCGCTTTTACGATCTCGAAGGCAGGGGCGCGGCTCTGGGGATTGCGCCGGGAAGCACGTACGAGGAGCGGGAAGTCGAGCTCGAACCGGGAGATTGCCTCATCCTGTTGACGGACGGCGTGACGGAACGCAAGGTAGGACGGGCGTACTTCCAACGGGAGGAGCTGGTTTCCTATCTGCAGGGGGAAGTGGGAGTGCCGGCCCAGGAGATGGCCAACCGTCTCTACCACAGGCTGCTGCTCCTCTCCCAGTTTGAACTGCCGGATGATTACACCATGATCGTACTTCGACGGACGTGAGCACAGCATACGGGAGGGAGTTCGGATGGACCTGACGATTACGCACACGAGCAACGGCGGTGAACACGTGCTGGTACTCGCAGGGGAAATTGACGCCTATACGGGGCCGCAGCTAAAGGAGCGCCTGCTGCCGCTGGTCAACCAGCCGGACGTAAGGAGCGTCGCTGTGGATCTGACAGCCGTTGAATACATGGACAGCACGGGGATCGGGATTTTTGTCGCGGCGATGAAAGTGTGCAGGCAGACGGGCTGCCGGCTCCTTGTGGAACGCCTGTCGCCGCGGGTGGAGCGGCTGTTTCGGCTCACCGGATTGTATGAACGAATTGTTCCCCGCAAAGGAGAGAGCGACGAATGGCGCAACGACCTGAGGCCGATGTGATCCGACTGACGCTGCCAGCCCAGGCGGAGTATGTGGGCGTTGTCCGCCTGACTGTTTCGGGCATTGCCAACCGGATGGGATTTGCCTACGAGGAGATCGAAGACATCAAGCTGGCGGTGGCCGAGGCCTGTACCAATGCGGTGAATCACGCTTACGACCGCGCCGCCGAGGAGATGGAGCTGAGCGTCACCTGCCGTGTCTTCCCGGATCGCCTGGTCATCGAAGTGGCCGATCAGGGGAAAGGGTTTTGGTTTGACAGAGAGCCGGCAGATTTGCGGCCAATCCACCCCGATGCCGACCTCGATGACGTGGCCGAAGGAGGACTGGGGCTGTTCCTGATCCATGCGCTGATGGACGAGGTGGACGTTCAGGTGAGCGAGGGAGTGACGGTCACCATGACCAAGTACCTGCGGGGGGATGGGGTGGCTTGTGATGACCGGGCGGATTCCGAAGCGGAAGCCTAGCCGCGAAGAACTGATACGGCTGGTCGGCGCGTTTCGTGAGACAGGGGACCCCGGTCTGCAGGAGACACTGGTGCGCGCCTATACCCCACTCGTCGAGACGCTTGCGAGAAAATTCGTGCGCGGCCGGATTTCCTACGAGGACGTGTTTCAGGTGGGCATGCTCGGGCTGCTTGCCTCCTTACGCCGGTTTGACCCTGCGCTGGGCCGCACGTTTGAGAGTTTTGCCGTGCCGACCATTGTCGGGGAGATCAAACGCTACATCCGCGACAAGACCTGGAGCGTCCACGTCCCCCGGCGGATCAAGGAGCTGAGCCCGAAGATCAAGCGTATCGCGGACGAACTGACTGCCCGCCTGCAGCGCTCCCCGCAGATTGCGGAAATCGCGGAAGCGCTCGGCATCAGTGAGGAGGACGTGCTGGAGACGCTGGAGATGGGACGGAGCTACTATTCCCTGTCGATCGACAGCGAGCTGGAGTCGGACAGCGACGGCAACGCCGTCTCGCTTCTGGACATGGTCGGGGTAGAAGAGGAAGGGTATGACCGGATCGACCGGCAATTGATGCTGGACCGCGCCCTGCATGCTTTGGACCAACGGGAACAGGCCATCATTCATCTTACGTTTTTTCGGAATTTGAGCCAAAAGCAGGCAGGGGATCTGCTGGGCATGTCCCAGATGCACGTTTCGCGGCTGCAGCGCAGGGCTCTCGGCAAACTGCGCGCGGCGCTGCAAGCTGACAACCCGACATCATAACGCAAACGACGGCGGAGGTGGAGATCACCTCCGTTTTTTGGTCCGATGCGCGCTGGGGGCGATTTGACGGTTGTGATACAATAACCGCGTAGGATGAGAGCAGGAGGTACGGAATGGACCAAACGTTGATGATCCAGACGATCGCGCAGGAGACGGGCGTCAAGCCGCATCAGGTGGAGCGCACGATCGCCTTGCTGGACGAAGGCAATACGGTGCCCTTCATCGCCCGGTACCGCAAGGAAATGACCGGGCAGCTGGACGAAACACAGATTCGCGCCATTGACGAGCGCGTTCGCTATTTGCGCAACCTGTCCGTGCGCAAGGAAGAGGTTATCCGGCTGATCGAGGAGCAGGGCAAACTGACCGACGAGCTGAAGGCGGCCATCGAACGCGCCGTCAAGCTGCAGGAAGTGGAGGATTTGTACCGGCCGTACCGGCAGAAGCGGCGGACCCGGGCCACGATGGCTAAGGAAAAGGGCTTGGAGCCATTGGCCATGTACCTGTTGGGGTTGCCTGCGGCGGGTGACCCGGCAGCTGAGGCGGCCGCGTACCTCAACCCAGAAAAAGGCGTGGAGTCAGCGGAGCAGGCGCTGCAGGGAGCAATGGACATCGTGGCTGAACAACTCTCGGACGATGCAGAGATTCGGCAGTGGGTCCGGCAGCGGACGTTCCAGAAAGGGGTGCTGGTGTCGGAGCAAAAGGCGGAAGAAGCGGACGGGAAAAACGTCTACCAGATGTACTACGCATTCAGCGAGCCGCTGAAAAAGGTGGTTCCCCACCGCGTGCTGGCGATCAACCGGGGCGAGAACGAAGGCATCCTCAAGGTTGCGGTCGAGGCGCCAGTGGAGGAGATTCTCGCCTATCTGAAAAAACGCGTCATCACCCGGGAGACGGTGGCCCGCCCCTGGCTGGAAGCGGCTGTGGAAGACAGCTACAAGCGCCTGATCGCCCCGTCGATCGAGCGGGAAGTGCGGTCAGAGCTGACGGAGAAGGCAGAAGAGAGGGCGATTCACATTTTCGCGGAAAACCTCCGCAATCTCTTGCTGCAGCCTCCGCTGAAGGGCAAAGTGGTGCTGGGCGTTGACCCGGCCTACCGGACCGGCTGCAAGCTGGCCGTCGTGGACGAGACCGGCAAACTGCTGGAGGTGGCCGTCATCTACCCGACGCCGCCTGCCAACAAGGTGGCGGAAGCGAAAGCCAAGGTTGTGGAGCTGATCGAAACATACGGCGTGCACGTCGTCGCCATCGGCAACGGAACGGCCTCGCGGGAGACGGAACAATTCATCGCCGGGGTCTTGAAGGAGCTAAAGCAGAGCGTGTTTTACATCATCGTCAACGAGGCGGGCGCCTCTGTCTACTCCGCTTCGGAACTGGCCAAGGAGGAATTTCCCGATCTGGACGTGGCCGAGCGCAGCGCCGTATCGATCGCCCGCCGTTTGCAGGACCCGCTGGCTGAGCTGGTCAAGATCGACCCCAAATCAATTGGCGTCGGCCAATACCAGCACGACGTCTCCCAGTCCCGCCTGGCGGAAAGCCTGCAGTTCGTCGTGGAGTCGGCGGTCAACCACGTCGGGGTGGACGTCAATACCGCTTCCCCCTCCCTCTTGCAGTACGTTTCCGGCATTACCCGCCAAGTGGCGAGCAACATCGTGAAGAAGCGGGAGGAGATCGGAAAGTTCACCGATCGCTCGCAGTTGAAAGACGTGCCTCGCCTCGGGGCCAAAACGTATGAACAGTGCATCGGCTTTTTGCGGATCATGGACGGCGTCAATCCGCTGGACAAAACGCCGATCCACCCCGAATCCTACGCGGCGGTGCACAAACTGCTGGCGATCATCGGCATCACTCCCGATGAGATCGGCAGCCAGACCTGCCGCGAACGGCTGCAGGCGCTGGATCTGGCGGAAACGGCGCGGCAATTGGAGATTGGCGAACCGACGCTTGCCGATATTGTCGACAGCCTGCTGCGCCCCGGACGTGACCCGCGGGACGAACTGCCCAAGCCCCTGCTGCGCAGCGACGTCCTCCAGCTCTCCGACTTGTCCGTGGGAATGAAGCTGCAGGGCACGGTCCGCAACGTGGTGGATTTCGGGGCGTTTGTGGACATCGGGCTGAAAAACGACGGTCTTGTCCACATCTCCCGGATGCGCAAAGGCTTTGTCAAGCACCCGCTGGACGTGGTGACGGTGGGCGACATCGTCGACGTCTGGGTGGTGGAGATTGATGAACAGCGGCAGCGCGTCGGCTTGACGATGATTGCCCCAGAGGAGTAAGTGCCCGGACGTCCTTCCGTCTCGGCCGAGGGAGGCCGCCTGCACGCAAAAAAAAGCGGCCTCTGCTTACTCCAAGCGGCCGCCGTGCTTTTCCAAATATAAAAACCAGCAACTGTTCAACAGGCGAATCTGCCGCACGTCCTTTCCGAAGAAGGCACGCTGCAGTTGCCTGCGCATCCACTGTGGCATGAGAGTACCTCCTGGCGTCAATCATCTATAGGCAATGTATGCCGAAGACGCGCCGGAGGTACCTGTTTCTTTGCGATGCTTATTCCTCTTCGTTCAAAAACTCAAGCTGCGCCTGCAGGGCGCGGATTTCCGTGAGCAGGGAAATGAGCGGATACTCGCTCTCCTGAAGCGCGGCAAAACAGCGCTCCAGACGGCTGACGTAAGCGAGGCCCTCTTCGATTGGGCAGGCGTCGCTCAGCAGTTCCAGTCCGGTGCACTCGGCGATGATGACGGGCAATTCCGGACGGTCGGCGATCGTCAGCTTGCCGATCTCCTTGTGCAGCCGTTTGAGCAATGCGACCAGTTGGTACATATGGGATTCGGGCATGGCGACAAAGCGCAGCCCGGTCTGTTCCTGCAAGATCAGATAACGCATAAGTCCTCCACCATTCTACGTGTCTTTCCCAACAAGTGTAGCTCATTCATCCGTTACTTTTCAATACGTGCGGGAGAGGTCGAGGGGACAGGCGGAGGACGGGGAGGAACCCATGACGGATCAGGAATTGCAGACGCTGGTGGAAACCATCTCGGAGGCGTTTTTTGGCAAGTCGTTTCGCCATCGCGCCCGCTTTAACCGGCGGTTGCGCACGACAGGCGGGCGGTACTTGCTTCATTCACACGATATCGAATTAAATCCCCGCCATCTGCAAGAGCACGGGGAAGCGGAACTGATCGGCATCATCAAACACGAGCTGTGCCACTACCACCTGCACCTGGAAAAACGGGGGTATCGGCACCGCGACCGGGAGTTTCGCGAGTTGTTGAAACAGGTGGGCGGCAGCCGGTACTGCCAGCAGGTAAGCGGCGGACGGACGCGGCTGCCCTACCGGTACGAACTGGTCTGCCGGGAGTGCGGCATGCGCTACAAGCGCAAGCGAAAGATGAACCCGGCTCGGTACCGCTGCGGCCGCTGCCGGGGCAAGCTGTCGCTCAGGGAGCTGGCGCGGGCGGACGGCAGCTGACTGTCGGCGGGGAGCGCGCGGGAGACAACAGGGCTTGTCAGGGAAAGCCCGCTTCCTTGCGTGCTTTTGGACGACAACGGTATAATGAATGCACTATGTGGAAAAAGGAGCGTTCGCGGTGGCGCACGACGAATTTTCGCTCATCCGCCAGTGGACGAGCCGTTCGGCCGGCCAGGAAGGAAACGGGCTTTCCGTGGGAATTGGCGACGATGCCGCCGTCTTTTCCCCCTCCCCGGGCATGGAGGTAGTCGCTTGCTGTGACGCCATGGCGGAAACCGTCCATTTTCTGCGGGAGACAATGAAGCCGAGCGATATCGGTTACAAGGCGGTTATCAGCAACATCAGCGACGTGGCGGCAATGGGCGGGATCGCCCGCTTTGCCCTGGTCAGCATCGCCGTACCCCCGCACTGGACAGCGGCGGAATGCCGGGAAATCTACGACGGGATTTACGAGGCGTGCGCTGCGTATGGCGTCCGGGTGATCGGCGGGGATACGGTGGCGGCGCCGGACGCCCTGCACCTGTCCGTGACTGTATTGGGGGAAGTGGAAAAGGGGCGGGCGCTTCGCCGCTCGGGTGCACGGCCGGGGCAACTCGTGTTTGTGACCGGTCACCTGGGAGGATCGGCCGCAGGACTTCATCTGCTGCTGCAGACCAGAGACGCGGGAGCGCGCGTGCCGTCTGAGTGGTCGGAGCTGGTCGCCTGCCACCAGCGGCCCGCGGCGCAGATTGAGGCAGGACGCCTGCTGCTTGCGTCCGGATCGGCGGGGGCGCTGAACGACATCAGCGACGGGCTTGCCTCCGAGCTGTGGGAGATCGCAGAAGCGAGCGGCGTGAGCCTGGTGGTGGACGCCGCGCAGGTGCCGATGCACGAAGCGACCCGTGCGTACGCCGCACAGGCGGGCAGGGACCCGCTGGACTGGGCGCTGTACGGAGGCGAAGACTATCAGTTGGCAGGCACGGTGGACCCGGCGGGCGCGGAGACACTTGCGCGGCAATGTGCCCAATCGGGCATATCCTTCAGCATTATCGGCCGCGTGGAAAAGGGCGGACCGTCCGTCACGCTGTGCCGCGACGGCGTATGCGGTCCGATGGCAAAAGCGGGCTACAATCATTTTGCACAAGCCGACTGACAAGAGAGGATGACAGGGATGACATACAGGTGGACGCTGTCCGGAGTCGCGGAGACCCAGCAGTTTGCCGAACGTCTGGCGGAACGGTTGCGGCCAGGCGACTTTCTGGCGCTGGAGGGTGACCTGGGCGCCGGCAAGACGACTTTCACCCAGGGGCTGGCCCGCGGTCTGGGCGTGAAGCAGGTGGTGAACAGTCCGACGTTTACCATCATAAAAGAGTATCAGGGACGGCTGCCGCTTTATCACATGGACGTCTACCGGGTGGGGGACGATGTGGAGTCGCTCGGCCTGGACGAGTATTTTTTCGGTGATGGAGTCTGCGTGGTCGAATGGGCTTCCCTGATCGAGGATGTGCTGCCGCAGGAGCGGCTGACGATCATCTTGCGAAACGAGGGGGCGGACACCCGCCGCATCGAATTCGTGCCGCAGGGAGAGCGGTATGTGACTTTGTGCGAGGAGTTTGATAGTGATGCGCGTACTGGCGATTGACACGTCCAACCTGGTATTGAGCGTAGCCGTGGTGGAGGAGGGACGTGTGCTGGCGGAAGTGACCACCAACCAGCAAAAAAACCACTCCGTTCGCCTGATGGACTGCGTCTCCCGGCTGTTGGACGAGACGGACACGCGGCCGGAACAGCTTGCCGGCATCGGCGTGGCAAAAGGACCCGGATCGTATACAGGTGTCCGCATCGGCGTCGCCACGGCCAAAAGCATCGCTTGGGCGCTGAACCTGCCCGTCGTCGGCGTCTCCAGCCTGCAGGCGGTGGCGCAAAACGCGCTGGGCTTTCCGGGACTGATCGTTCCCTTGTTCGACGCGCGGCGGGGACAAGTTTACAGCGGAGCGTACCGGACAGCAGGAATGGAGGCGGTCGAGGTCCAGTTGGCCGAACGCATCATCCTGCTCTCCGACTGGCTGCCGCTGCTGTGCAAAGAAGCCGCAGGAGAACCGATCCTGTTCCTGGGCGAAGACGTCCGATTGCATCGGGAGACGATTGCGGCGGCGCTGGGAGATCAAGCCCGGTTTGCTCCGGCTTCGCACAACCATCCGCGGGCGGCCCATATCGGCCTTTTGGCACTGGGCGAGATCGAGCACGCCGGATCGGCGCATGCCCTGGTGCCCGAGTATCTGCAACTGGCAGAAGCAGAAGCAAAGTGGCTGGCCCAAAATCAGGAGGGTTCCCAAAAGGAGTAGAGGCATGGAGCAACAAGAACCGGTAGGATTTCGCTTTATGACACTGGCCGACGTACAAGCGGTTGCGGAACTGGAGCGGCTGTCGTTTACCACACCCTGGCCGCCCGATGCGTTTGTCAACGAGCTGACAAGAAACCCCAACGCACGCTACGTCGTTGTCGTGAACCGGGAAAACAAGGTAATTGCCTACTGCGGGATGTGGGTTGTGCTGGACGAGGCGCACATTACCAACGTGGCCGTGCACCCCGCCTGGCGGGGGAAAAAGATCGGGGAGCGGCTGATGCGTAAAATGATGGAAGTGGCCGTGGCGTATGGAGCAAGGAGCATGACGCTGGAAGTGCGCCCGTCCAACACCGTGGCCCGACGCTTGTACGCCAAACTGGGCTTTGAGGAGCGGGGGCTGCGCAAACACTACTATTCGGACAATAACGAAGACGCGATCATAATGTGGGTGACACTGCAATGAACAGAAGAGAACCTTCCCGCTACGAGGAACGCGTGCGGCAGGCATACCAGGCGCACAAGGACTCGGGGGAACCAACGTACATTTTGGGGATCGAGACGAGCTGCGATGAGACGTCGGCTGCGGTGGTGCAGGACGGCCGCATCGTGCTGTCAAACGTGATCGCCTCACAGGCGGACATACACAAACGCTTCGGCGGGGTGGTCCCGGAGGTGGCCTCCCGTCGTCATGTGGAAAACATCACGCTGACGATCGAGGAGGCCTTGAGCCAGGCAGGCCGGTCACTGGAGGACATCCATGCCATCGCGGTCACGTACGGCCCCGGTCTGGTAGGCGCGCTGCTGGTGGGTGTGGCGGCGGCCAAGGCCATATCCTTTGCCCGCGGCATCCCCTTGATCGGTGTTCATCACATCGCCGGTCACATCTACGCCAACCGGCTGGTGGAAGAGATGCAGTTTCCACTGGTGGCGCTGGTTGTCTCGGGCGGCCACACCGAGCTGGTGCTGATGAGAGCGCACGGCGAGTACGAGATTCTGGGAGAAACCCGGGACGACGCCGCCGGTGAAGCGTACGACAAAGTGGCCCGGGCGCTGAAACTGCCTTATCCGGGCGGACCGCACATCGACCGGCTGGCCCGTGAAGGAGAGCCGCGTGTGCCGCTGCCGCGCGCCTGGCTGGAACCCGACTCCTATGATTTTAGCTTCAGCGGGCTGAAGTCGGCGGTGCTCAATACGCTGCACAACGCTTCGCAGCGGGGAGAGACGATCGATCCCGCCGACCTGGCGGCCAGTTTTCAGGATTCAGTGACCGAGGTGCTGGTGGAAAAAACGATCCGGGCGGCGAAGGAATACAAGGCCCGGCAGGTGCTGCTGGCCGGTGGCGTGGCCGCAAACCGCGGGCTGCGTGAACGGCTGCAGCAGCGCTGTGAGGCGGAGGGCATTGCCCTGGTCATCCCGCCGCTGTCGCTCTGTACCGACAATGCCGCGATGATCGCAGCCGCCGGGTACATCCAGTACCAAAAAGGCCAGTTTGCCGACCTTGACTTGAACGGCGTGCCCGGTCTTTCCCTATCGTGATAAAAGAGGGCTTGCGGAAGTGATTCCGCAGGCTCTCTTTTTTTCATAGGGACTCCATCTCGGTGTGGGGAAGAAAATTATATCAGCGTGTAGACAAAGTTCGCGGCGCATGGGAGATCGGGCCCGCTCGCTCGCTTGACGCCCAGCACAGAAGCAGATGAAGTCCGCTCCAAAACGAGACGCGGGCAGGGGACAAACATCTGGGTGTTTCGATGAAGTGAGACTTGTGTCCCCTGTTGGTCCCCGCGTCTTCGTTTTTCCGCTGAGCCGGTCGTCAAAGGAGCTCGCTTGGACCATCCCCTATGTCATATTTTCTAACATTTATTTGCGGATTTTTCCGAAAAATGGTTGACTTCATGAATTTTCATGTTAGAATTTATTACATAACATTCATCTTCTTCTCTCCATTCTCTCTCCATCTCCTCAATGGTGACCCAGGTATGGGTCTCTTTTTTTCGCACAAATTGCTGAAAATGCCGCGATTTTTTTCGGCAGCCGGCTGAGCGGAAGAGAGCGAGCTGACACGTCACATCTTTATCCACAGGCTCTGGATAATTTTCGGCGGATGCGTTCACCTGCTCCTGTGAATACTGGTGATAACACGAAGAATTGCCGGGAAAATCGACATTTTCCTGTGGATTTTTTTGTGGAATTTGTGGATAAAAGTATCGGTGTTATCAACAGAGGAGGGTGCCTGGTGAGAACAAAAGGGCTGCAGGTACTGGCTCTATGCCTGCTGTTGGCGGCTGTTGCAAATCCGGAAGCGTCGGCTGCCGCAGTCGCTGTTGGTGCTGCTGTGACAGCGGAAAAACCGGTGCATGCAACCGGAGCAGACCATCCGGCAGGCAGGCAGGTGGTGGCGTTGTTCGTGGAAGGGATGTCGTTTCGGGAGCTGGACCGCCTGCGCAGCTATCCACATGTGGATACATGGCTGGAGCAGGCGGAAGCGGGCGCGCTCTCCATCCGTACACCGGGGGCGCGTACGGCTGCCAATGGCTACCTGCTGCTCGGCAGCGGCGGACCGGCCGTGTACACGGAGCGCAGCGGTACGGCGTATCACCCGGAGGAGCTGCTCTCTTCCGGGGTGACGGCAGGTGAGCGTGCCCGGCAGCTAAGTCCAGCCGACGGGGCAGACGCGGCTCGTTTCCGGGTCGTGTTTCCCGGCATATATCGCCTGCACGCGGAAAACCGGTCCAAGCCGTACTCCACCCGGATCGGTTTGCTGGGCGAAACGCTTGCCCGCCATGGCATTCCCGCTGCCAGTTACGGCAACGGCGATTACGACGACGTGCGACAGCGGCACGCCGTACTTTTTGCCATGGATGAGCAGGGGCGCGTTCCCCGGGGAGATCTCTCCGCTACAGTCCTGGAGCGGCGGGACGACTACCCGTACGGCGTGCGGACTCGCTACGACTACCTTGCCGACCGGATTCGCGAAGACCGCACTTCCGGGTTGATTACCGTGCAGCTGTCTGACCTGGCTCGCCTCTATCAAGCGGCGGACGACATGGCCCCGGACCGGTTCGCCCGTCAGTACGATCAGGTACTGTCTGACCTTGGTGCATTTTTGGACCGGGTGCTGAGGGAACGCAGGCCGGACCAGTTGGTGATGCTGCTGTCGCCTGCGCCGCATGTTCAGGCCCAAAAGGAGAAAGCGCTGCTGACGCCGCTCCTGTTGTGGCGGGGAGGAGCGGCGGGGGTGCTCACTTCGGCGACGACCAGACAGACGGGGGTGGTCAGCGGTCTGGATGTACTGCCTACCGTCCTGTCATGGCTGCGCGTGCCTCCGCCGGAGCGGCTGACCGGCCACCTGCTGCGTCTGTCGAAGGAAATGAACGTGTCCGATCTGCTGCGTGAAGTGGAGCGGATTCACCACATTTACGCCAACCGTTCTTCCGTGTTGTACACGTACGTCATGCTGCAGATCGCGATCCTGGGAGCGGCTTCGTTCCTCTGGCTGTGGGGAAGGCGAACAGACGGCGGGAGGCTGAACCTGGCGCGGCGCGTTGTCCGTCTGGCGCTGCTGTCGATGCTCTGGTTTCCCCTGCTGTTTCTGGTGGAGGGGCTGGTCGGCTGGAAGGTGCCGTCAGCGGTTGTCCTGTCGGTGGTCATCACAGCTGCGCTGGCGGGGGGCATGCTGCTGGAACAGGCGCGTTCGCTTCCGGCCGGATTGTCTGCCGTGGCGGGATTGACCACGCTGGCGCTGCTGTTGGACGGCATGTTCGGCAATCCGGCGATGCGCCGTTCCTATCTGGGGTACGATCCGGTGATTGGCGCCCGTTTTTACGGGTTGGGCAACGAATACGAAGGGGTGCTGATCGGCAGCGCCATCCTGTTTGCTGCAGCGCTCGCTCAGTGGCGGCGGGACAGGCGGGAGGACGCGGAGAGAGGGACCGATCCGCTGTCCGTGGTCGTCGGCAGCGGCCTGTTTGGCTTCACCCTGTATTACATGGCATCTCCCGGGCTGGGGGCTGACGCCGGCGGGTTTCTCGCCGGTCTGGTCGGGTTCTCCGTGGCGTTTGTGCGGATGCAGGGGTGGCGAATGGGAAAAAAAGGCCTCCTGCTGTTGGCAGGAGGTGTCCTGGCAGGGATGGTCGCGTTGACGGTGGCCAGTCTGCTGTCCGGTCAGCCGCCCACTCACATTGGCCGGGTGGCGCAGCAGATCGCCTCAGGGGAGTGGACGGACGTGGCTCAGATCGTGCAGCGCAAACTGGAGATGAACCTGCGGCTGATCCGCGTGTCAGTGTGGAGCAAGGTGTTTGCCGTCTCGCTGGTCGTCCTCGGCCTGCTGGCTCTCTGCAACGATCGCTACCTGCGCCATCTGGCCCGCGATTATCCGTTTTTGGTCAAGGGGTTTTCAGGCGTGATCGCCGGGGCATTGGCCGGGCTTTTGCTCAACGATTCCGGGATCATCACCGCTGCGACCTGCATCGTGTTTCTTGTTGTGCCAGCCTTGTACGCAGCGTTGGGAAAGACGGAGGAGCAGCGCTGCTCCACATCCTGACCTTGCTGGCGTCATCGCAGCCGGACGGTTGGCCCCGGCGGCACAGACGGGTTTAAAGTCCATTTACTGTCGCCTTGCACCGGTGCCGCCTGTTTACCGCCCGAAGGAAGTCGGCTATAGGAAACATCGTCGGGGCATCACCCTTCGGAGAGTTCGCTCCATTCCTCGTAGAGCCGCTCCAGCTCCGCTTTCGCCTGCTCGATCAAGTCGTTTCGCTCTTTGGCTTGCACGTGGTCGCTGTACACCTCGGGCAGGCACAGCTCTTCCTCCCATTTGCGGATATCGGCTTCCCGCTGCTGAATGATTGCCTCGATCTCCTCCAGCCGGCGCTGACGCTGACGTTCGCGCCGTTTTGCCTCTTTGTCCAGCTCGTACGAGGATTTTTCCGTCTGGGGGGATGAGGCTGTTCCCTGCTTCTTGCCGAAGGGTGCCTGTTGTTCGGCTGCCAGCTGGGCCAACTCCTGTTTTTTCTCCACGTAATAGTCGTAGTTGCCGAGGTAGCTGGTCACTCCATCAGGGGTGAGCTCCAGCACGCGGGTGGCGATCTTGTTCAGGAAGTAGCGGTCGTGGGAGACGAACAGGATCGTGCCCGGGTAATCGTACAGCGCGTTTTCCAGCACTTCCTTGCTGTAGATGTCCAGGTGGTTGGTCGGCTCGTCGAAAATCAGGAAGTTGGCCTGCTTCAGCATCAGCTTGGCCAGCGAGACCCGCGCCCGTTCGCCGCCGGACAGCTCACAGATGCGCTTCTGCACGTCGTCACCGCTGAACAGAAAGTTGCCCAGGAGGGTGCGGACATCCTTTTCCAGCATCTGCGGGTACTCGTCCCAGATCTCGTTCAACACGGTATTTTGCTCGTTGAGATCGCGATGCTCCTGGTCGTAGTAGCCGATCGTCACGTTGCTGCCCAACTGGATGCTGCCAGAGAGCGCAGGGAGTTTTTGCACGATCGTCTTCAGCAGCGTCGATTTGCCGATGCCGTTGGGGCCGACCAGGGCGACGCGTTCTTCCCGCTCGATCTCAAACGTCAGGTTGCGGGAGAGGGCGGCATTCGGATAGCCGATGCTCAGGTCGGCCGCTTTGATCACGATGTTGCCGCTCATCTTGGCGATATCAAAAGAAAAATGTACCGATTTGTTCTGCATGATGGGCTTCTCCAGCCGCTCCATCTTTTCCAGCATCTTGCGCCGGCTCTGGGCCCGTTTGGTCGTGGTCGCCCGGGCGATGTTGCGGGCGATGAAGTCCTCCAGCCGGGCAATCTCCTCCTGCTGCTTTTCGTAGCGTTTCAATTCCTGCTCCAGCCGCGCCGCCTTTTGTTCCAGGAAACGGCTGTAGTTGCCCACGTACCGGGTGGCGCGGGTTCGCTCGATTTCGTAGACGACGGTCACCAGCTTGTCCAGAAAATAGCGGTCGTGGGAGACGACGAGGATGGCTCCCTGGTAGTTTTGCAGGTAGGTTTCCAGCCAGGTGAGCGTCTCGATATCCAGGTAGTTGGTCGGCTCGTCCAAAAGCAGGACGCTGGGGGCCTGAAGCAGCAGCTTGGCCAGCGCCAGGCGGGTTTTCTGCCCGCCGCTCAGCGTCTTGATCGGGGTCTGGCTGTCCATGTCGGCAAACCGCAGCCCGTGCAGGACGCCGCGAATGGCCGCTTCGTAGGCGTAACCGCCCCGCTCCTTGAACGCCTCGGAACGACGGGCGTAATCCTCGAGAATCTGCTGATAGCGTTTCTCGTCAGCCAGCACGTCAGGGTTGCCCATCAGCGCTTCCAGTTTTCGCAGCTCACGCTCTTCCTCCTGCAGATCACTGAACACGGTGAGCATCTCGTCCCAGATGGTTCGCTCCGATTCCAATCCGCTGTCCTGAGCCAGGTAGCCGACAGTGACATCCTTTGGAATCCGGACGGTTCCGCTGTCATAGCTGAGCTGACCGGCGAGGATTTTCATCAATGTCGACTTGCCGGCGCCGTTTACGCCGACCAGTCCGATCCGTTCTCCGGTTTGTATTTGCAGGGAGATGTCCTGTAAAATAGTCTCAACCCCGTACGTTTTGTGTATATGTTCAGCCTGAAGCAATATCATTGCATGTCACCTCTTTAATACATACCTGCACCGCAAGCGGGCGGGCGGCGCTTTTTTGTGCTTGCGGTCGCCGTCGCAATTTATCCTATCAGACAAGTGTAGCGTAGAGAGCGCGCCGGGGACAACCCTTGCGCCTCCCGTCGCAGGCACCGAAAACAGGGAGGGGATCGTTGGGAATGGAACGGGCCAAGTTGAAGCAGGAGTTGCGCAGGCAGATGCTGGCCGAGCGGGCAGCGCTGCCTGCCGGGGAAAGGGCCAATCGCTCCCGGGAGGCGTGCCGTCATTTGCTGTCCTTTGCCAAACTGGCAGCGTGCCGGACCGTGATGGCCTTTCATCCGATACGAGAGGAGCTGGACATCGTCCCGTTTCTGGACAGCGCTCGTCAAAGGGGACAGGAGGTATGGCTTCCGCTGACCCTCGTGGCGGAGCGCCGGCTGATACCCTACCGCTATACCGGACCGGACATGCTGCGGCCCGGGGCATACGGGATCATGGAGCCGGACCCGGAAAAAGCGGAGGAGGCCGATCTGGCTGCGCTGGACGCGGTGCTGGTGCCGGGTGTGGCATTTGACCGGCAGGGGGGTCGGATGGGCTATGGCGGCGGATTCTACGACCGGTTTCTCGCTTCGCTGGACCAAAAGCCGATGCTGATCGGCTGCGGCTACCATTTTCAGGTGGTGCCATCCGTGCCGGTAGAGCCGCATGACGTCCGTCTCGATTACCTCGTGACGGAAGCGGGCGTGCTTGAGACCAGGGCAGCCGATCCGCGCTGAGTGGATGCCGGTCTGCGGCAATTTTGTGTCAGGTTTGCATATTTTCCAACTGCACTATCTACAGCGGGATCAAAACGGTGTACAATACAACTGCAAGGACAATTGGAGGAATGGACTGTGGGCAACTGGAAAATTGGCGTCATTTCGGCAAGTGATTCCATTGCAAGAGGAGACCGGGTGGACGATCGAATCCCGATCATCCGCAAGCTGACCCGTGAGTGGCTGCAGGTGGATGTGGCCATTTACCGCGCCGTCTCGGACGACATGGAGGAACTGAAAGAGAACATGATCGAGCTGGTGGACCGGGAGAAGTGCGATTTGTTGATTGTCACCGGCGGTACCGGGTTGAGTCCGCGCGACGTCACCCCGGAAGTGACAACGTGGGTCATGGACAGGCCCGTTCCGGGTCTGGCCGAGGAAATGCGTCGGGCCGGATTGCAGCAGTCCCGCCGCGCGATGCTGACTCGCGCTGTCGCAGGTACGCGCGGTAACGCCTTGATCATCAACCTCCCCGGCAATCCCAGCGGCGTGGAAATCTGCTTCAACGCCATTGGAGACATGCTGTCCGATGCCTTGCACATTTTGCAGGGAACGGGAGAGGCCAATGAAGATTGGGGAGGATTGGGTTGGTAGAAAAACCAAAGCTGAAGGAAGTGCCTGTGAGGGAAGCGGTAGGCATGATGCTTCCCCACGATATGACGCAGATTTTGCCCGGCGAATTTAAAGGACGCCTGTTCAAAAAAGGGCATGTCATCACGGAAGCGGACATCGAACCGCTGCTCTCCATCGGCAAGGAGCACATCTACGTGCTGGAGATGCCGGAGGGGTACATTCATGAGGACGACGCGGGCACGCGGATTGCCCGGGCGGTGTCCGGGGACGGACTGACGCTGACCGAGCCTTATGAGGGCAAGGTGTCATTGAAGGCGACCCGGCTGGGGCTGGCGAAGATTAACGAAGAAGCCGTCCACGCGATCAACGCGCTGGAAGGCATCGCCCTGTCCACCATCTACAGCGACCAGGTGGTGCAGCCCGGTCAGACGGTGGCCGCCACGCGGATCATTCCGTTGATCATGGAGGAAGCGCGAATCGTCCGCCTGGAAGAGCTGGCGCAGGGCTTCAGCGGTCCGATCGTACAGGTGAAGCCGTTTTACGAAAAGAAAGTGGGAGTGGTCACCACTGGCGGTGAAGTGTATTCAGGCCGGATTGCCGACAAGTTCGGCCCCGTGATTCGGGCCAAGGTGGAGGCGCTCGGTTCCCGTGTGACGGAGCAGCGCTTTGCTCCCGACGACAAGGAAGCGATCGAACGGGAGATTATCCGTTTTCTGGAGGAGGGCGTCGATCTGGTGCTGGTGACCGGCGGGATGTCGGTTGACCCCGACGACCGCACGCCGGGAGCGATTGCCGGTGTTGGAGCGGAAGTGGTCCGTTACGGCACGCCGATGCTGCCCGGTTCCATGCTGATGGTAGCCTACAAGGGCGACGTGCCGATACTGGGTCTGCCCGGAGCGGTGATGCACGAGCCGTTTACCTCGTTTGACGTGTTTTTGCCCCGGATCCTGGCCGGCGAGCGAATCGTCGAGTCGGACATGACCCGGTTGGGATACGGCGGATTGCGCACATGCTAGCTGGCAACACTGTTGGCTGATGGAGAAAAGGAGTGAATGTGAATGGGTTCTACGATTGGGATTCCAGGGTTGATCTTGATTCTTGTGCTTGCTCTGGTGCTGTTTGGCCCCAAGAAACTGCCGGAACTGGGGCGCGCGGTGGGTCACACGTTGAAGGAGTTTAAGAACGCCACCCGCGGCCTGACCAAGGACGACGATGACGAAGCCGAATCCAAGGTGAAGGAACAGCCCGCCAAGGCTGTGATTACCGAAAAGGACGCGCTTGACCGCGAGAAGCTGGAGCGGGAAATTCGCGAACGGCTGGAACGCGAACGCCTGGAAAAGGAGATTCGGGAAAAGCTGGAACAGGAGCGGCTGCAGGCCGAAAGCGGACAGCCCAAGGCGTAACCGGGTGGTGGACATGTCGGACGATCGTGAAATGACCGTTGTGGAGCACCTGACTGAGCTGCGCAGACGGATTATCTGGGTGCTGGTTGTATTTGTTGCTGCATTGATTGTTGGTTTTTTTGCTGCCGGCCCAATTGTCGAATATCTGAAGGAAAAGCCGATCACCGAGGGAGTTCCGCTCATCTCCCTGCACCCGTCTGACGCGCTTAGGGTGTACATGCAGTTTGCCTTTTTGATCGGGGTGGTGGTGACGCTGCCGTTTGCCCTGTATCAGACCTGGCTGTTTGTCTCGCCGGGTCTTCGCGACAACGAGCGGCGCGTGACGCTGATGTTCATTCCGGCTGCGTGCGTGCTGTTCGTCGTCGGCCTCCTGTTTGGCTACTATGTGGTGTTCCCGATGGTGATGCAGTTCGTGAGCGGCATCTCGCTGGGGATGGACATCAAGCCGAACTACGGGATCGCCGAGTACTTCGGGTTTCTGATGAACATGGTGATTCCGTTCGGGTTTTTGTTTGAACTGCCCATTGTCGTCATGTTTCTGACCCGGCTGCGCATCCTCAACCCGGTGCGGCTGGCGAAGGTTCGCCGCATTGCCTACTTCGGTCTGGCGGTGGTGGGAGTTACGCTGACGCCGCCGGATATTGTCAGCGACATCCTGGTGATTATCCCGTTGCTGCTCCTCTACGAGTTGAGCGTCTGGCTGTCGCGGATCGTCTACCGCAAACAGCTGAAAGAGGATGAGACCTGGGAAAAAGAATACGGATGGGAAGCGGACGAAGCAGTTCGCTGATGCGTGCAAAGGCCCCTGCCGAAATGCGGCGGGGGCTTTTTTGGTGCGTCCGGCATGGGCAGTCTGTCGGTAAAGGTCCCGACCAGGGAGCGGCGGTACCAACCGTAAGCACGAGGTACGCCGGCCCGTTGTGAGGCGGAATGCAGATGACGTCGGCGGCATATGCCGTCCTTTCTACTTTTGCAGGCGGCCGGGCATACTACTACGGGAAAACAGGAGGTGTGTACATCCATGTGGCTGATTCTCTGTCTGGCACTGCTGGCCTCTCCGCTGCAGACGGGAGCGGTCAAAGCAGAAGCGGCCGAACAAGTAGAACTGTTTGACACGGACGAAGAGCGGGTGGTGAATACCTTTGACAACACAGAGGCATTTCAGACGGAAGCCCAGGTTCTCCTGAACAGTGTCAGCGGGCGGGTGCAGGAGCTGAATCCGCCGCTTTCACATGCGCTGATCGTCAAAATCCCGCTGGTGCCGCCAAGGCAGTTGGTTCACCGGCCAGCAAAGATCGACGCCGCCATTGCCGAAATGTTTGTCGTCATGCCCAAGGCGGGCAGCCGTCGCCCCTGGATGATTTTGCACACCAAGCAGTACGAGACCCTGGTCGTCGAGTTTGCCGGCGAGGTGGACGGATTAAAAAAGCTCGTCCGCCTGCAGGATTGAAGGTGCGGCGTACCCGCAGCGGCAGGACTGGGCTTAAAAAAGGGCAAACGGGACGGGAGAACTCCCGTCCTTATTGCTTGAGCGTGAGAAACGTCTGGGTGTAGTAGTCGGTCGCCACGCCCGCCCCCAGTTGGGCGAATCCTTTTTCCAGCACGTTTTTGCGGTGACCGGGGCTGTTCATCCAGCTCTCGTGGGCTTCGATGGCATCCGGGTAGCCGGCGGCGATGTTTTCTCCCGCCATGCTGTAGGCGATCCCTGCTTTTTGCAGCCGCTGGAATGGATTTAAGCCGGTGGTGGCGGAGACGTGGTCGAAAAAGCCGTGGGACTCCATGTCCCGGCTGTGCTGGCGGGCGACGCGGGCGGCCTGGTCGCTCCAGGTAAGCAGGGGCAGTTTGTAGCGGTAGCGGACGACGTTGACCAGGTCGAGCAGTTGACGTTCCATCGCGGTGTTCACCTGCTCCCGCTCCTTTACGCTCAGCGGAGGGGGATCGAAATTGGGAGCCTCGCCTTGATACGTCCACTTCGTTTCGTAAAAGCTGCCGCGCAAGAGCATCAGCGTGTCAATCAGGCGGATGGCGGTCACCTTGTCGCCGTTCTGCTTGTCCAGGTAAAAGATGTGGGGGATACCGTCGACGATGACCAGCGGCCGCTGGTATTTTTGGTTGGTGATCTCCACGTGGGCGTTCATGTAGGAAAACGAGACGGTATGGGCGATGTCGTAGTGGCGGACAAGAGCCGGCAGGCTGGTACCGATGGAGGCATTGCCGGTCTTGGCTTGGGGCGCGTTGGAGTAGATGTCCACCACCTTGCCGTCACTGATGCCCACCTGGAGGTAACGGGCCGGATCGCGGTTGTAGATCCACCACTGGTACCCCAGACCGCTCGGCTCCTGGCGAGCCGGCTTGCCGAGCACTTTGACCACCTGCTCGGCCGGCATGCCGAGAGAAATGCCGAACAGGCTGGCGGAAGTGTTCGGAGCGGGACGTTTGGTCTCGGTAGGCGCGGTCGCTGACTGAGCAGGCGGAAGTTTGACTGCGGCAGGGCCTGTCTGCTGGGGCGAAGGGCGTTTTGCCGCCCCCGGTGCTTGTCCCAGCCAGGCGGAATGGCTGGCCTCGTCCCTGCCTGTCGGTTTGTTCAGATGGCGGCCGATCAAAGACAGGGGAACATACGTGACCCCCTTGTATTCAAGTGCGGCGGGAAGGTAACGGGTACCGTCGTGAAAATACCCGGACGAATCAACGCCGGTTACGGCTTTGCCGTCCCAATACAGCGTGGTCGGCTGGACGTTGGCGAGGATGGCGGACGAATTGCCCGCGATGAGGAAATGGCCGATGCCCGCGACCAAGAGGGCGAACACGCCGATCCAGATCCATTTGCGCATGCAGGTTCCCTCCTTGGATGGCTTGTCTGATCTCATGGTTTATCTATATGAACAAGCTGGTCTGGTAGAACCGAAAATCTAGCAAATGCCAAAGAAAAGACTGTCAAAATGAGAGGGAACGAGAACAGGCCGGATGGAAAAAAGTGAGGGAAACTACTTGCAAAGTACATAGGGATTCATTATTATAGGTAATGGGTGTTAGCACTCCCCTCGATCGAGTGCTAACAACAATCATCTTCATGAACCTAGACTTTAAGGAGGGTGTTTTTTGTGCTGAAGCCATTGGGTGACCGTGTGGTAATCGAACCAATCTCCAAAGAAGAAACGACTGCAAGCGGTATCGTTCTGCCTGACACTGCGAAGGAGAAACCGCAAGAAGGACGCGTAATCGCAGTCGGTTCCGGCCGCGTTGCCGACAACGGCGAGCGCATCGCGCTGGAAGTGAAAGAAGGCGACAAGGTAATCTTCTCCAAATACGCCGGCACCGAAGTAAAAGTGGACAACAAAGAATACCTCGTGCTCCGCGAATCCGATATCCTCGCGATCATCGGCTAAGGCTTTTCACATAAGGAACGTACGGAAAACACATAACGCAGGAGGTTGAGTTTGAGATGGCAAAACAAATCAAGTTCTCTGAAGACGCACGCCGCGCGATGCTTCGCGGGGTGGAAACACTGGCTAACGCCGTGAAAGTAACCCTCGGTCCGAAAGGCCGCAACGTGGTTCTGGAGAAAAAATTCGGCTCTCCGCTGATCACCAACGACGGTGTGACCATCGCGAAAGAGATCGAGCTGGAAGACGCTTATGAAAATATGGGTGCGCAGCTCGTGAAAGAAGTTGCGACCAAAACCAACGACATCGCTGGTGACGGTACGACCACCGCTACTGTTCTGGCTTATGCGATGATTCGCGAAGGTCTGAAAAACGTAACCGCCGGCGCCAACCCGATGGTTGTTCGTCGCGGTATGGAAAAAGCGGTACGCGCTGCCGTTGAAGAAATCAAGTCCATCGCGAAACCGGTGGAAAGCAAAGCGGCTATCGCGCAAGTTGCGTCCATTTCCGCTGACAGCACTGAAGTGGGCGAACTGATCGCTGAAGCTATGGAAAAAGTGGGCAAAGACGGCGTTATCACCGTTGAAGAGTCCAAAGGCTTCACGACTGAGCTGGAAGTTGTAGAAGGTATGCAATTTGACCGCGGCTACGCTTCCCCGTACATGATCACCGACACCGACAAAATGGAAGCGGTTCTGAAAGATCCGTACATCCTGATCACCGACAAGAAGATCTCCAACATCCAAGAGATCCTGCCGGTGCTGGAGCAAGTGGTACAAAGCGGCAAACCGCTCCTGATCATCGCAGAAGATGTAGAAGGCGAAGCGCTGGCTACCCTGGTAGTAAACAAACTGCGCGGTACCTTCACTGCAGTAGCCGTTAAGGCGCCTGGCTTCGGCGACCGCCGCAAAGCTATGCTGCAAGACATCGCAATCCTGACCGGCGGTGAAGTGATCACCGAAGAACTGGGTCTGGAACTGAAATCCACCAAGCTGCAACAACTGGGCCGCGCTGGTAAAGTTGTTGTTACCAAAGAAACCACCACGATCGTGGAAGGTGCAGGCGACAAGGCTGCAATCGAAAGCCGCGTTGCTCAAATCCGTCAACAAATCGAAGACACCACCTCCGACTTCGACCGTGAAAAACTGCAAGAACGCCTGGCAAAACTGGCTGGCGGCGTAGCAGTGATCAAAGTCGGTGCAGCTACCGAAACCGAACTGAAAGAGAAAAAACTGCGCATCGAGGACGCACTCAACTCCACTCGCGCTGCAGTGGAAGAGGGTATCGTGCCTGGCGGTGGTACCACGCTCGTCAACGCGATCAAAGCTGTTGAGAAAGTGGTTGCCGAGGGCGAAGAAGCAGTGGGTGTGCAAATCGTGCTGCGCGCACTGGAAGAGCCGGTTCGTCAAATCGCTGCGAACGCAGGTCTGGAAGGCTCCGTCATCGTGGAGCGCCTGAAAAACGAACCGGTTGGCATCGGCTTCAACGCTGCTACCGAAGAATGGGTAAACATGATCGATGCAGGTATCGTAGACGCTGCAAAAGTTACCCGTTCCGCACTGTCCAACGCTGCATCCGTGGCAGCTATGTTCCTGACCACGGAAGCCGTTGTGGCTGACAAACCGGAAGAGACCAAAGCAGGCAACGGCATGCCGGACATGGGCGGCATGGGCATGATGTAATGAATCGGGATACCGATTCAACACGAGAGGCAGACAGCAGTCTGTCTCTCTTTTTTTATTTGTATTTGGAAGGCAAGCCTGAGGTGCTTGCGTTTTCTGGTTATTTTTCTGAATAGTACAAATGTTTACCGAAAAAATGTTTCGTATTTTATAAATAAAATGTAAAATAATACTTCAGAGATATGTTGACAGCGAGCCAAGCGAAAAAAGGGTAAGGAGGCGATTCACAATGAAACGAGCAGGGGTCTGGCTGTTATGTGCATGTCTGGTGTTCGTCCTGGCTGCTTGCAGCAGCAGTCCGTCGTCGTCTGCGGGTGATCAGCCGGGCGGGGGTGAACCGGCCAAAGGGGAGCCGGTGGAACTGGTCATGTACAGTTGGCGGCCGGAAGACAAGGATGCGTACGCTGTGTTTATTGCCGAGTTTGAAAGGCAGCATCCCGGGATCAAGGTGAAGTTCAAACCGTTCAAATCGACTGAGTACAACACCATTCTGACCAACTCCCTCACCTCCGGAACCGGGCCGGACATCGTGCAGCTTCGTCCGTATGCGGGCACCCGTGCGATGGCCGACGCCGGGTATCTGCTGCCGCTGGACGATCTCAAAGGGCTCCAGGAGATTCCGCAGTCGTATTTGGACGCAGCCAGGGGCAGTGACCACAAGGTGTACGGCGTCCCGTTGTCGATCAACTCCGCCGTGATCTTTTACAACAAAAAGCTGTTTGCCGACAACGGCCTGCAGCCTCCGCAAACCTGGGACGAATTTCTCCAGGTGTGCCGTGCACTCCAGCAAAAGGGAATCATTCCCATCGCGCAGTCCGGCAAAGCGGCCTATCTGCTCTCCCTCACGCACAGCGTCATTGGCATCAGTGCATACGGCGGCAACGACTTCGTGGACAAATTGATGAAGGGCGAGGCCACCTTCAACGATCCGGCGTTTCTCGATTCGATCAAAAAGATGCGGGAGTTGGCACCATTTTTCCCGCCCGATTTTGTGGGAATCGACGACAATGACGCGCAGGCGCTGTTCTATACCGGCAAGGCTGCCATGTACATCAACGGCAGCTACCGGCTGGAAACGTTTGAAAAGCACAACCCCGACATGCCTCTTGACGTGATCCCGTCGCTGGCCAAAGAGAAAGGCGGCGACACGCCGATCGTCAACTGGGTGGACGGCTCCTACGGTATAGTGAAGGCGTCCAAGCATCCGGAAGAGGCGAAGCTGTTCATGGAGTTCCTCGCCTCAAAGGAGTTTGGCCAACTGTTCAGCGACGAACTAAACCGCGTCAGCCCCATTCCCGGCGTGACCCCCAAGCATCCGCTGGTGCAAAAAATGACGCAGCTGAGCGAAGCAAGCATGGTCCCGTACCTGATGCTCGTTCATTTTGGGGAGGGAACGCCGACCACGAAAACCACGTTTGAGGATTCGTTGCAGGGCATGTACATCAACAAGCTCACCGTCGAGCAGGTGGCGGAAGCGACCCAGGCGTCCGTCGACAAGTGGTTCAAGCCGAACAAGTAGCGGCGCGCCGGATAAAAACAATTCAAGCAGAGGTACAGTCAGGCCGGAGCGCTTGGCTGTACCCTGTTTTTCGGGAGGGGTTCACCCATGGCCGTGTTGGAAAAATCGACCGAAGTAAAGCGGCAGGCCGCTCCGCGTCGGGGGCTGAACCTGAGCAAGCATTTGGTTCACCTGTTCCTGCTGCCGGCCTTGGTCATTTACGTGTGGTTTCAGGTCTATCCCATCTTCAGTGCGTTTTTGAACAGCTTTTACGAGTGGAACGGATTGAAGCGGGGCGCGTTTATTGGTCTGGAGAATTTCGTGCGCCTGTTTACCGAATCGCCGTTTAAAGAGATGTTTTTCCGCGGGTTCGGTCACAACGTCATCTTTTTCGTGGGGACGATCGTCGCCAAGCTGGTGGTTGCGTTCCTGCTCGCCCTGATCATCAACAGCAGGATTCGCGGCAAGGAGTTTTTTAAAACGGTCTTGTTTCTGCCCAAGCTGCTGTCAGTGATCGTCGTCGGCTTCCTGTTCAGCCTGATTTTGAACCCGACGTACGGGGCGCTGAACACCCTGCTGAAGCATGTCGGACTGGAAGAGTGGGCCCGCCCCTGGCTGGGCGACCCGGATACGGCCCTCTACGCAATCATCCTCGTCAACAGTTGGTACGGCCTCGGCTTTGCCGTGCTGATCTTCCTGGCCGGGCTGCAGGCCATCCCGGCGGAAATATACGATGCCGCCAAGATTGACGGGGCCTCCGGACTGACCATGCTGCTGCGCATAACCCTGCCGCTGGCGATGCCGTCGATCATGGTGATGACGATTTTGACGTTCATTGGCTCGTTTGAAACGTTTGAACTGATTTTTGCCATGCAGGGGTCGCAAGGGGGCCCTTACTATTCCACGGATGTACTGGCCACGTACTTCTACCGGTTGGCCTTCGGGTCAGTGGAGGGGGGCGAGTCCATCGGGCTGGGCTCGGCGTTGGCAGTCGTGCTGTTCCTGATGATTTCCAGCGCGACGGCGGTGCTGCTCTTTTTCTTTAAACGCAAGGAATACGAACTGTAGGAGGTTCGACCATGACAGCAAGGCTCGGACAGTTTGCAAAGTATCTGGTGCTGCTGGTTTTTTCCGTTTTGATGCTGTATCCCGTTTTTCTGATGATCGCGTCGTCGTTTAAATCCAATCTGGAGATCCTCACGTCGCCGCTCGGTCTGCCCGCTTCGCTGTCATTGGAAAACTACAAGCTGGTGTGGGAGAAGGTGAACTTTGGCGCGTATGTGTGGAACAGCGTCTACGTGAGCGGGCTGTCTGTCTTGTTGATCCTGTTTCTCTCGTCACTTGCCGCTTTCTACCTGTCCCGCTATCCGTTTCGCTGGAATCCGTACGTGTTGTTTTTCTTCATGCTGGGCTTGATGCTGCCGATGAAGCTGGCGATTCTGCCGCTGTATATGATCATGCTGCAGTTGAAGCTGTTGGATACGCTGACGTCCCTGGTGATTCTGTACGTGGCCGGCGGAATCCCCTTTGCCGTGTTTGTCTTTTACGGGTTTTTCAAGACGCTCCCGACGGAATTGGACCAGTCGGCACGGCTGGACGGCTGCAATGGTTTTCAGGTGTACTGGAAGATCATTCTGCCGCTGATGAAGCCGCCGCTGGCAACAGTGGGCATCGTCCATTTGATCGGCGTCTGGAACGATTTTTTCTATCCGCTGATCTTTCTCAAAAGCGAGGAGCTGAGCACAATTCCGCTGGGGGTATTGACCCTGTTCGGGGAATACGATACGGAGTGGAATCTGCTGTTTGCCAGCCTGACTATTTCGTCTCTGCCGATGATCGTGGCGTTTTTGTTCGCGTCCAAACAATTTATTGAAGGCCTGACTTCGGGGGCGATCAAATGAGAAAGAGACGCTGGATTACGTTTGACCTCGACGGTACGCTGATGCAAAATCCGTTTGGCGGATGGGTGTTCCCGGAAATTGCGGCTGCCGTCGCCGGTTGGCTGGGCCGGCCCCATGACGTCGTTGCGGAGTTGGTGGGGGAGCATGAAAGGCGGCTGAGGCAGGGACGATATGTAGAAGCGTACGATTGGGACGGCATGCTGTCGGAACTGCTCGAGCGCTTGGGGGTCAGGGAAAGCGTGGAGATTGCCAGTATCGTGCAAAAGCATGCCGTACCGCCCAAAATTCGGCTGCTGGAAGCGGAGGTGCCGGCCGTGCTGGCCGCCCTGCAGGCGAAAGGCTATGCGCTTGCAGCTGTCACCAACGGGTATTACAAGTATCAGGAGCCTGTCATGAAGGCGCTCGGACTGGCGGAGTATTTTGCGGCTGTGGTGACGCCGGAGCGGGCGGGCGCGGGCAAGCCTGACCCGGCCATTCTCCGTTCGTTCGGAGGAGAGGTGGTGGCCCATGTCGGAGACCGCCTCGACCATGACGTGCAGTTGGCCAATCGCTGCGGTGTATTCTCCGTCTTTGTCTGCCGCGACCTTCCCGAAGAGTTGCGTGCCGTCGATCCCCGTCTCAGGAGCAGGCACGACTTGATGAACCAGCTCTGCCTGGAGAAATGGAAAAGGGAAAGCGGGGGACAGACGGAAGGGCAGGGGGCTGCCCTGCTTCCCGCGGAATTGTCGCCGCAGGCGGTGATTGGCACGATCGGCGAACTGCCGCCGCTTGTGGACGGGTTGTGCCGGTAGGAAGGCTTCGCTCTCTTGCAGGCCTTCCATTTTTTTCACTTGCTTTTTTGGCGGTCACGTTGGTATGATGAATCTTGCGCTTCTCAACTGGGGAATTTCAAAGAGAATGAAAAAAGATAACTTCTTAGAAATTTCCTCTTGATTTTGAGTAGAGAGCGTGATATAGTATGAAGGGTCGGTGCCGCTGTGCGGCAGCTGATCGAAAAAAGTGAGATGCTCCTTGAAAACTGAACAGCGAACGCGTTGAACGAGCCTAGCAATTCTTTTCTTTGAAAGCTAACGATTCAACTCAACTTTATTGGAGAGTTTGATCCTGGCTCAGGACGAACGCTGGCGGCGTGCCTAATACATGCAAGTCGAGCGGACCTGAATGGAGCTTGCTCCAGACAGGTTAGCGGCGGACGGGTGAGTAACACGTAGGCAACCTGCCCGCAAGACCGGGATAACGTAGGGAAACTTACGCTAATACCGGATAGGGCACTCTCTCGCATGAGAGAG
>NZ_SDLF01000110.1:0-549 GCF_013096935.1 Brevibacillus sp. MCWH
GGTTCTGCTACTAGTGCTCCATCAAATTTTTCATCATCGTCTTCTTCTTCATTTTCAGATTCTATCCCATAATCAATGTTAACGTTGTTTCCTATAATTAGCCCTTGTTTATAATATTCTATATAAGCTCGATTTTTCAAGAAAACTGTTTGTTTAAATACTTTTTCATAAGTTGTTGCGTTTGTATATGCTCGTAAATAGACATTTTCTATGTCTTTAGTTTTTCTTTCAATACCTAACTGTAGTAAAACGTCTTTTATGTTGTATATAACAAACTTTTTATAATCTACATAAGGTAAAGTTTTAATATTAGCGTCTTCACTATAGTCTAACTTTTCATCCCCTATCTCTTTTTTGGCTACACTATTTAATGAAAATGATCTTAGCTCACCTTGTCCTTTCCGCAAAGCGGCGTATACTATCATCTGGTCTAAATATACTGTATATGACGAAATAACGAAGTAATCTGATTTGTTTTGAACTTGGAAATTTTTATGGTCTTTTTTGTAGTATAATTCTTTGATTTTAAAATCTTTATGACACATTACT
>NZ_SDLF01000111.1:0-549 GCF_013096935.1 Brevibacillus sp. MCWH
GTTATCTACACTATAACCAGCCTTAAACTCATAAATCATAAACGATTCTGGTTTTTTAGTTTTCTCATCTAGTGATTTGAAAATACCAAAGTAACTAACAGGCTCACCGTTAATTACTTTAATACCAACACCTACTAAAGAATCTCCTCCAACAGGAACTCCTTTAAAAATCTCTTTCTTCTCATCGAAGGAAGGGAGTACGTATTTTTCAACAGCTTCTGCTAAAATAGTTGCCTTTTCTAACGTAATAGCTGTTGAAATTAATTTCTCATAGTCAAATTTTTTAGTTTCAGTTTGTTGACTTTTATCCAATGCAGGATTAATCTTTAAAGAAATCATATCGTTCCAATAGCCAATTTGTAAAGTTGAAGGAAAGTTACCTTCACTATTCATAAATTGAATTCCTCTTGTATTCACGTTTACAACATCTTTTGAGTTATTTCCAGTATTATTGAGTTTCATTGTTTTCCCTCCTAATTTTTTTAACGATTAAATTAAAGTTTTCATCATAATAAAATATTATGTGTTAATACAGAACAAATAATTAAA
>NZ_SDLF01000112.1:0-548 GCF_013096935.1 Brevibacillus sp. MCWH
AAGATTTATTTTCTACAATAACATCACCGTTTAAAAATATCGGTGAGTTTATTAAGGAAAGAGTAAAAGAACAATTAAAGAACTTTGGTTGGGGAGATAATGATAATAAAAAGAAAAAAGAAGGAAAAGGTGGTCCTGACGATAAAGATAACAATTTTGGTGAAGGAGTAGAATGGGCTTCAGGTAGTTCTAGAAGAAGTAGGCTTGTGGGTAAAGCTGTGAAATATGCTGTAAAGGGTACTAAGATATATAATAAATATATTAAACCGAACCAAGAATTATTAGGTAAAGTTGCTGATAGAGGTTCATTAGCATTTGATCCTGCTGTTACTATGGTTACTTATAAAAACAAGAAGAAAGCTGCTTATGTTGCTAGTGCTACTCTTGCAGGAGACATGATCGGTGGAAGAATAGGTGGTGTTATAGGTGGTGCTTTAGGAACTTTTGCTGGACCTGTCGGTACAGCAGTTGGTTCTGTAGCAGGAAGTATTGTCGGTGGTTATATTGGTTCTAAAGTAGGTAAGATTGCTGGTAAAACAGCTTATAAG
>NZ_SDLF01000113.1:0-545 GCF_013096935.1 Brevibacillus sp. MCWH
TTCTCATTTTCTCTAAAATTCTTTGTCTCAATTCATCAATAGTTATTTTATTTGTACCCCCAGAACTTTCTCCCTGAGGAATAGCAAAAACAATTAAGTTGTTATTATATTCATATACTTCAGAACTAGGAGAAACACTTATGTTTGTACCAGTATATTCTTTAAAGTTCCCACCGCTTCCTAAAGTCATATAATACACTATTTTTAACTCTGAACCGAATTCAGGAATAAAATAACCGTCACGAGTAGTGAAAGTTATAGAAACTTTATTTTCATCAGTAAAACTATAAAAACAGAATGGAGTTTTTAGAGGGGGTAACCCCATCTGAACTTTATTCATTTGCACATAATTATTAGACCCTATCGGTTTATAAAATACTTCAAAGTTAGCTAACTGACCTTCAAAGTCGAATGAAACTGTAGGGACAGTAACTTTATCATTACTTATTAATTGCTCATTCTTTTTAAACTTATTCACTTGTCTAACCCGTATAAACAAAGCCACATAATTATCGTTGTTTACTTTTAATCTAGTAGTTTTAATA
>NZ_SDLF01000114.1:0-533 GCF_013096935.1 Brevibacillus sp. MCWH
ACATAAGAGTCTCTTTCGATAATAAAAGTATTTAAGTCACCAATATCTCTTTTAAAAATTTTCTCAAAAGGTACGATAACTAGTTTACCGTCAGGATAAACATAAACTTCATCCGTCGTAGGTTCCCATTCATCTACACGTATAAAATCTTTTTTATCAACCATTCCCCACACCAACCTTTTCTTGATTTGATTCTTATTCAATAATATATAAGTCTACCTAGGTTTTATTTTATTTATACTGCTTTTTCTAGCAGTTTTTTTAGCCATAGGTTCTATTCTATTAATCCCTTTTTTCTTCGGTTTTGATTCTACTTTTTTCTCATCTTTTTTAATAACATTTTTCCCTTTTAGTATAGATTTTTCATTCTCTTTCTTCTCTTTTTCAACTCTCCTTTTCTCTTTTAATATTTCTAACTTAATCTGATCTTCATTTCTTATCTTATTGAAAAGTAGTTTTTTATCTAGTTTCTTACTTTTAGAGTCTAAAAACGACTTTGTGAGAAACTGATTATTTTGAGATAAGTATAAAAG
>NZ_SDLF01000115.1:0-529 GCF_013096935.1 Brevibacillus sp. MCWH
CGATTGAGTTAATACGGGCTTGTTCAATGTTACCGTTTACTTCAAACCACTCACGACAGTCGTTTTTGTTAATCTTTAAAATTAGTTCAACGAATGTCTCAATAGGTTCTGTACGTGTACTTGTATGTACACCGTTTTGTACTTCAGTACCGTCATCATCACCAGTAGCATCTTTCCATAATGCTTTAATAACTGGTTGTGTTTCAAATCTTTTCAAATAATATGCTGTTTTTCCATCAGCATTTGTTTTTCTAAACCAATATTTATTTTGATCTGCTGTTGGGAGAGATTGGCTAGTGTAACGGAAAGGAATCATGCTCATAATTTCTCGTTCTTTAAAATCTACTGGTTTTACAGAAGAAATAGAGTCTCCTGAACCACCAATACCTACCCCGAATAAACAAACTACATTATCTTTAGGATAAATTTCCGTAATAGGTGTTCCTGTGTTTGCAATACCCATAATATCGTTTAAATAATCGACATTTAGGTTTGCTTTAACACCGAACAGTTTCTCTAAAATAAATAG
>NZ_SDLF01000116.1:0-520 GCF_013096935.1 Brevibacillus sp. MCWH
CTGTAAGGACGTATATTTTCAACAATATGCTCCCACAACTTTTGTTTAAATTCTAATGACATTAAACACACCTCGCAAAAAGTTAAAAAAAGAATAGGTTAAAAACCTATTCTTTTTATATTTGGTTAATGAAGTTTAAAAACTCATCAGATAATGTATCTAAATTGTTTATTTCTAAAGGTTCTCCTAATTTTTCAGGGTTATCATAATCCACAATAGTAAATGTGCTGTTTATAGCAGCTGAAAGTAAGTCCAAAACGAGGTTAGACTTTTTTAACTCTTCTAAAGTTGAATATTTATCATTCATTAGAGTTTGATAAATACTAGAAGAGCCAATTTTATTCAGAAATTTACTATTTTTTATAGTTCTTTTATTGTACTTATCAATATTTGCTGTAAGAAGTTGTGGTAAGTAAATATAACCCTGAATTTGGAGCTTTTTCTTCAACAGTAAAAGAAGCTTCACAAACTGTTTTCTAGTTATTAAATTTAAGTCTCTATAACCACCAAAGTATTTTGC
>NZ_SDLF01000117.1:0-516 GCF_013096935.1 Brevibacillus sp. MCWH
ATGTTAAAGGGTCTACACCTAGTATTTCCCTCTGTAACCATGATGTTTTATTTTTAGAGAAGTTGTTCTTAACTTTAGCTTCAACTGTGATATACAACTTATTGTAAATATCTATGTCTTTAGAATACATATAAAATAAGTTCTCGTAAAAAGTAAATAAAGGATACTTATACTTATCTACATTATGTGTGTTTATGTAGTGAAATAGTACGGGTATCATAATTTTCATAGACATAGAAATTTTCATCATTATTTTCGCATGTTCGTTCGTAAACTCTAACTGCTCAGCATATTTTTCTCCATTTTTAGATGTTAAATCTATATAGTAGTTATCTTCAACCATCTGATCTATTTTCTTTCTCATACTTTTAGTAAATAAAATATTGTACATAGCTTTCATAAATGCTAGAGGAGACTTAAATTTTATTTTCTCGTAATCAATAGAAAACTTTAACTTTAAATAAGCCATTATTAGCTCCATATCTTTGTCATAAAAATGAATGAAATAGTTTATAT
>NZ_SDLF01000118.1:0-515 GCF_013096935.1 Brevibacillus sp. MCWH
TGATGTAGTTTTCTTTTTACTTAAAATTTGTTGTACACGTTTAATGTGAACATACCCTACAGGAACTTCATATTTTGTAACAATAGGGTTTTCTGTATCCATATTTACAAATGGCATTACTACTTTCTCAAATAAAGGAACTCCTAAAATATTTGCAGCGTTTTCTACATGCTCAATACGTAAATCTCTTTCATAATCTACCACATCTAAAACAAGGTATTCATCTTCATTAGAAAAGAGCTGTTTAAAGAAATCATCAAACTCTTTATCACTCATTTTAGAAAACATATCTTTATATTTTTTTGTGTTAGTACCAGTTTCATCTAAAGCATCGAAAACTTGATAAATTAAACTTTCCATCTTTTTTCTTTTATTTTTATCTATAGACATAATTTATTATTCCTCCTCTCTTTTTCATATTAATTTAATATTATGTTAAAAACATTTTTTAGAATAAAAATAACGTAAAGAAAGGAGTAGTTTAAGATGTATTTTTTACATGTTGAATACAATAG
>NZ_SDLF01000119.1:0-515 GCF_013096935.1 Brevibacillus sp. MCWH
TAAGAAAAGAGCCGAATTTGAGTTCAAAAATTACAGATGTTCTAGTAAAAGATTATGTAGTTGAAGCAACAGAAGAACTTGAAAATGGGTGGCTTCTCCTCAAACAAGGCGGCTATATAAATGGTAAATATGTAAATAAAATTGAGGAACAAGAAGCTGTTAAACTTATCTTCCAACAAAATCAAAAACCTAAACCACAGCCTAAATTTACTACTGTGGAAAGAAATAAAAATCAGTTAATAAGCCGCTCTAAATCCAATAATGCTAATAAATCAATTAGACTAGATGTAGTGGCTCCTTCAAATGCTTCCATTGATGATTTAAGAAAAATTTTAGATGGAACTGCACTTGAAGGTATTGAACATGCATTATTGGAAGTGGAAGATAAGTTTGGCATAAACGCCCTATTCACATTAGCTGTTGCTAAGCTAGAATCTGCACATGGAAAATCAAAACTAGCTAGACATAAAAATAATTTATTTGGAATGAATGCTGTAGACGGCAGCGCTTATGAA
>NZ_SDLF01000011.1:0-135313 GCF_013096935.1 Brevibacillus sp. MCWH
TCTGATAACGGCCTTCGGCCTGTTGCTTGTTCAGCATGCTTTCACCTCTACAAAGTGTTGAATGTCTTGTTTATTCGACAAAAAAGCGTGTAGACCTTGTACCTTCGGTACTTTGTCTACACGCTGAGCCCTTCCATTTAGGAAGGGCTCTCAGCGTGTATACAAAGTCCGTGGCGCATGGGTAATCGGGCCCGCTCGCTCGCTTGACGACCAGCAAAGCAGGTGGCAGTGTCCGCTTCAAAACGCGACGCGGGCAGGGGGCAAACATCTGGGTAGTTCGAGGAAGTGAGACTTGTGCCCCCTGTTTTCCCCGCGTCTTTTGTTTTTCCGCTGGGCAGGTCGTCAAAGGAGCTCGCTTGGCCCATCACTCCATGCCATGTACTTTTCTCCACCTTCGGTTGATTAATGTGCAGGCCTTTCGGCCTGGTAACGATAGAAAATCGTTTCTTTACGGAACCTCAATGATAAAAATACAGTTTGTCTTCAGTCTGAGAGCCCTTCCATTTAGGAAGGGCTCCACTTTTACGGAAACACGATTGTCTTGTTGCCGTAGACCAGCACCCGGTCCTCCAGATGCCAGCCGACAGCGCGCGCCAGCACGGTCCGCTCCACCTGGCGGCCCAACTGTTTCAGCGCCTCCACGTCCTGCTCGTGCGTCACCCGCAGCACATCCTGCTCGATGATCGGGCCGGCGTCCAGCTCCTCGGTGACGTAGTGGGCGGTGGCGCCGATCAGTTTGACGCCGCGGCGGTAAGCCTGCTCGTACGGCTTGGCCCCGATGAAGGCAGGCAGGAACGAGTGGTGGATGTTGATAATCCGCATCGGATACTCCTGCAAAAAGCGGGGCGACAGAATCTGCATGTAGCGGGCCAGGACGATTACGTCCACGCCGCTGCCCAGCGCGGCCAACTGCTCCTCTTCCGCCTCCGCCTTGCGCTCCTTCGTCACCGGGATATGGCGGTACGGAATCCCGAACGACTCCACGGTCTCCCGCATGTCGGGGTGGTTGCTCACCACGACCTCGATGTCGGCGTGCAGAGCGCCCGACTTCCAGAGCCACAACAGCTCCAACAGGCAGTGGTCCTCTTTGGAGACGAAGATGGCCATGCGCTTCCGCTTCTTCGCCTCCACCAGCGACCAATCCATGCCGTAGCTCTCCGCCACCGGCCGGAACGCCTGCTTGATCGCCTCGCAGCGCTCCTCCAGATTGACCACGTCAAATTCAATCCGCATGAAAAAGCGGCCCGTTTCCGGATCGGTCGTGTACTGGTCGGACTGAACGATGTTGGCCCCCTGTTCAAACAGGAAGGTGGACACGGCCGCCACAATCCCGGCCCGGTCCGGACATGAAATCAGCATGCGCGCCCGGTCCTTGTTTTTCTGCCGGTACGCCTGCCATTCTCTCTCTGACAAACGAAGCATGGATCTCTCTCCTCCAATAATGAACGTCAGGATGATCTAGTCATGATATCATCATATCATCCATTTTTGTCGTTTCCATCCCTATCTTTTCGTCAGAGGAGGACAGCCATGCAATCAAGTTTATTTGCCCGATCAATCTGTGTTTCCCCAATCCGGGTATGAACCGATTTCAGAAAGCGGTGCTCAGCGTGTAGACAAAGTCCGCGGCGCATGGGAGAGCGGGCCCGCTCGCTCGTTTGACGCCCAGCACAGAAGCGGATGAAGTCCGCTCCAAAACGAGACGCGGGCAGGGGACAAACATCTGGGTGTTTCGATGAAGTGAGACTTGTGTCCCCTGTTGATTCCCGCGTCTTCGTTTTTCCGCTGAGTCGGTCGTCAAAGGAGCTCGCTTGGCCCATCCCGCCTTGCGATGCACATTGTCTTTTCGCTTCGGTTGATGAATAGGCAGGCCTTTCGGTCTGGAAATCATTTCTTGTGGGCGTTTACTCAAGGAACCGTTTGTCTTCAGTCTGGAACCGCTTTCAGAAAGCGGTGCTGCAAAGCTTATAGAGCTCCGGCGCGCGGTGCCATTTTGCCCGAGACGAGCTGATTATTCCAGGGTCAGCACGACACGGCCGTTGATCTGTCCCTTTTCCATCCGTTCAAATACTTCGTTGATCTTTTCCAGCGGCTGCGTCTCAATGATCGCCTTTACTTTACCGCGCGCAGCGAAGTCTAGCGCCTCCTGCATGTCCTTGCGGGTCCCGACAATGGAACCTTTCACAGAAACGCCGTTCAGCACGGTGTCAAAAATCGGGACAGGCAGCTCGTCGTTGGGCAGTCCGACCACGACCAGCGATCCGCCGCGCCGCACCGAACGGTACGCCTGTTCAAACGCCTTGCGCGTGACAGCAACGCTGATCGCGGCGTGCGCCCCGCCGATTTTTTCGGTAATCTCCGCGACCGGATCTGTCTTGGCCCCGTTGACTGTCAGGTCGGCCCCCAGTTCTTTGGCCAAGGTCAGCTTTTCATCGTTGATGTCGACTGCCGCCACGTTGTACCCCATCGCTTTGGCATACTGGAGCGCCAGATGGCCCAATCCGCCGATGCCGTAGATGGCCACCCATTCCCCCGGCTTGATGTCGGCCACTTTCAGCGCCTTGTACGTCGTCACGCCGGCGCACAGAATCGGGGCGGCCTCCACATCGCTCAGGCCGTCAGGGATGCGAGCCACATACGCGGCAGGCGCCTTGCAGTATTCCGCATAACCGCCGTCAACGGAGTACCCGCCGTTCAGCTGTTTCTTGCACAACGTCTCCCATCCCGTCAGACAGTACTCGCACTCACCGCACGCAGAATACAGCCAGGGAATCCCGACGCGGTCTCCCGGCTTCAACGAGGTTACCCCTTCGCCTACCTTCTCCACGACCCCGACGCCTTCGTGTCCGGGGATCAGCGGCAGCTTCGGTTTGACCGGCCAGTCTCCGTGCGCCGCATGCAAGTCGGTGTGGCAGACCCCGCACGCCTTGATCCGAACCAGCACCTCGCCAAACCCGATCTCGGGGATCGGCACATCCTTTACCTCCAGCTTTTCGCGAAAGTGATTGACAACTGCTGCTTTCATCTGTTCTCCTCCTTTGAAACATGAATTACGTGCTTGTACCGCTCCATTTCAGCAAAAAGCATACCAAGCTCAAAAAATGAACAAATATTAGGATCATTCAACCTATTACAATGCTGTCGGGACAATTTTTCGGCCATCTGCCAAAAAATCGGCCCGCGGGCCGTAATTTTGTCCTTGGGAAGCGAGCCGCCCCTGTTTACAATAGAACCTGACAGGAGGTGTTCCCATGCAAATCTCCAAATTCATGACGCCGGAAATTATCTTTGGCAACCAGTCGATCAGCCAAGTCGGCGAAAGTCTGATTCGGCTGGGGGCAAAAAACGTGTTTCTCGTCAGCGACCCGGGCGTGGTAAACGCCGGATGGGCAGAGCAGGCGATCCGCTACCTGAAGCAGAGCAGACTGGAGTGGCACCTCTGGACGAACCTCACCTCCAACCCGAAAGACGAAGAGGTGCACGCCGGCGTAGCCGAATACCTTCGCCACGGGTGCAACGCGATTGTCGGCATCGGCGGCGGAAGCGCCATGGACGCAGCCAAGGCGATTGCCCTGCTCGCGTCGAACGGCGGCAGCATCCTTGAATACGAAGGTGTAGACAAAATCACGCGTCCCCTGCCGCCCATGGTCATGGTGCCGACGACGGCCGGTTCCGGCTCGGAAGTGTCGCAATTTTCGATCATCGTTGATTCCAAGCGCAAGGTCAAGATGACGATCATCTCCAAATCACTGATCCCCGACATCGCCATTATCGACCCGCAGACACTGATGACCAAGGACAAGCAGCTGACGGCCAACACGGGAATGGACGCGCTGACGCACGCGATCGAGTCGTACGTCTCGCTGGCCGCCACGCCGCTGACGGAAGTCCTCTCGCTGCAGGCGATGCGGCTGATCGCCCAGCACCTGCGCCCGTCGGCAGCCAGCCGGTACAATGCCGAGGCAAAGCAGGGCATGGCGATGGCCAGTCTGCAGGCGGGACTTGCCTTTTCCAACGCGATCCTGGGAGCCGTCCACGCGATGTCCCACCAGTTGGGCGGGCTGCTGGACCTGCCGCATGGGGAGGTCAACGCCGTGCTGCTGCCCTACGTGCTGGAGTACAACTTCCTCGCCGCTCCGGAAAAGTACAAAAAGATGGCGGAAGCCCTGGGCGAAAACGTCTCCGGATTAAGCCTGTCCGACGCTTCCCGCCTGGCGATGAAAGCGGTCAAGGAACTGGCGAGCGATCTCGGCATCCCCGACCATCTGTCCACGCTGGGGCTGCAGCCGGAGCACATCCCGGTGTTGAGCCGCAACGCCGTCCGCGACGTCTGTATGGCCACCAACCCCCGCGACATGACGGAAGAAGACGTGCACATGCTGTTTTGCAATGCATTGTAGGAGGACGCCATGCATCACAAACAAGAAATCCTGGAGAAATTGACCGGCATCCAATCCTCGCGCAAAAGCTACTACCGCGAACTGAACCTTGTCGTGGACGAAATGAAGAAAAAGAACCGTCAGCTGGAAGTCATCAACTGCTTGACGAAAATCAAGATTGATGCGGACTGGAGCGAAGTCAGCGCCTATCTGGCGGAGCAGTTGTCCCGGCTGATCCCGTTTGACCTGTTCGCGCTCACGCTGGTGGAGGGAACGTCCCTCTCCGCCTATGTTGCAAAGCGAAACGGGGCGGATTGGCGGGTTCGCACCCTGACCCAATCATTGAAACGGGGAGAGTCCGTCTCCACGAGCGCGCTGGACCGCCTGTTTCAGACCGAACACCCCGGCTGCCGCTTCACCTCCGTCGCGCTGCAAAGCCGGCTGAACAAACCGTTTGGCTTTATCACCCTGCTTCATCAGCAACAGCCGCAAGACGACGGAGAGCATCTCCTCCTCTTTCAGCAAATTGCCGAACACGTCGGGGTGTCCGTGGAAAACATCCTCCTGTTTAAAGACGTCAGTGAGAAAGTGCAGATCGAAGCCCGGCTGATCCAATCAGCCAAGCTGGCCGCCATCGGCGAAATGGCCGCCGGAGTGGCGCACGAACTGAACAGTCCGCTTACCGCCATTTTGGGGAACGTCCAGCTACTGCTGAGGGAGACGCACACCGAGCCGCAGCGGCAAATGCTGCAGGACGTGTTTCAGTGCAGCGTCCGCTGCAAGAAGATCATTCAAAACCTGCTGACCTTTTCCCGGCAGGAGGAGTACCAGTTTGAGCGTCTGTTCATCAACGACCTGGTCGAAGTCGTGCTCGGCCTGATCGGCTACCAGCTTACCGTGTCCGGCATTTGCATCACGAAGCGGCTGGCGGACGAGCCGCTGGCTGTCTGGGGAAGCCGGCACCAGATCGAGCAGATCATCATCAATTTGCTGTTGAACGCCCGCGACGCGCTGCACGGCGCATCCAGCCCCGAGATTGTCATCACAACCTTTCGCCAGGAAACGGACGACGGCGTCTACGTCGGCATGTCCGTTCGCGACAACGGCGCAGGCATTGACGCAGAGCATTTGCCGCAGATCTTCCATCCTTTCTTTACGACCAAGGAACAAACAAAGGGAACCGGACTGGGTCTGTCCGTCAGTCTGGGGATTGCCGAGTCGCACGGCGGAACGCTGACCGCCGAGAGCGTGCGAGGGGAGTACAGTACGTTTACGCTCTTGCTGCCCATTTACACAGATGAGGAGAGTGCTGATGAATCCGAAACAGGTGCTAGTCGTTGACGACGAAGTGGAGGTTACGTCCTTTTTCTCTTATTTTCTCAAAGCCAAGCAGTGCGACGTGACGGTCGCCCACTCGGGAAAAGCGGTCCGGCAGCTTTTGGCCGGCGATTTCCCGTTTCACCTGGCGCTGATTGATTTGAAGCTGCCCGATGCCAACGGACTGGAGCTGCTCTCCGCCATCAAGGCGCGACAGCCCGCCTGCGAGGTCATCATCATGACCGGCTACAGCACGATCAAGTCGGCGGTGACCGCCATCCAATCGGGAGCGCGAGACTATCTGGAAAAGCCGTTTGACGATCTGGACAGTCTGGAACAGGTGATCTTCTCCGTCTGGGACAAGCCCGGCGGCCTCTCCGATGAACTGGCCGAGACGGCTGCCCGCTTCGGCATCATCTACACGGCCGGCAGCCCGATGGCAAAAGTCCTGTCCGTCGCGGACAAGCTGGCCAAAAAGGCGATCAACGTGCTGATCGAAGGCGAAACGGGCACCGGCAAGGAACTGATGGCCCGCTTTCTGCACGGAGTCAGCGCCCGTTCGCAGCATCCCTTCGTCGGGATCAACTGCGGCGCAATCCCGGAGTCCCTGCTGGAAAGTGAACTGTTCGGCCATGAAAAGGGAGCGTTCACCGGTGCGGTCAAAGAGCGCAAAGGCATCTTCGAACTGGCCAATAACGGGACGCTGTTTCTCGACGAGATCGGAGAAGCCCCCCCGCTCATCCAGGTGAAGCTGCTGCGGGTCATCGAGACAGGCGAGTACATGCGGGTGGGCGGCGAGCAGACGCTGAAGTGCAACGTCCGGTTTATCGCTGCCACCAACCGGAATCTGGAACAGGAGGCGGAATCGTCCCGGTTTCGCGCCGACCTGCTGTACCGCCTGGAAGGAGTAAAGCTGACCATTCCCCCCTTGCGCGAGAGGCCAAACGACATCCCGGCCATTGTGCACACCTTCCTGGAAAAGAAGTTTGGCGGCGCCTGCCGGGTCGATCCGGAAGCGATGACGCTGCTGCAGCACTATGAATGGCCGGGCAACGTCCGCCAGCTCATCAACGTGGTCAACCAGGCGGTCGCCATCCACGACTGCGCCGTCTTGAAGCCGGAACACCTGCCGCAGCCGATCGTGAGCGGTGCGGGCACCCCCCGGGACAAAACAGCCGGACCGCCTGCTGTTCACCATGCGATCGAACAGGAAGCGGTCCGGTTTGTACAGAATGTCATCGGGCAAATCGGTTCGGTGGACGAGATTGACTTTGTCCAACTGCTGGGCAGAATCAGGAGGCTGGAGACGGAGATAGGCCGCCAGGTGATTGCCAAAGGGCTGGCCGAAACCAGCGGAGACCGGGAGCTGTTAAGCAAAAAGCTGGGCATCTCCAAACGAACGCTGCGCTACATCCTGAACGAAAAAGACTAGCGCTGCGCTTCACCGCCTCCCGCAACGTGCGGCCTTTTTCCTGGAGTCGTCTTCCCGCGTGGCGAACCGTCTAGCGGTTGGCGATACCGTACAGGAGCATGTCCACGGTGAGGGCGATCTGTTCCTCTTCGGAGCGCTTGGCGTATTCCTCCGGCTCCGTCACGTGCTTGAACAGGATCATCCCAAGCAGCGAAGAGAGCATCATGCGAAACACCGCCTCCGTCGGCAGTGGGCGCAGTTCGCCTGCTTCCTTGCGCTCCTCGATCAGTTTCGCCGCCAGCCGCTTCATCTCCTGAAAGACCGTCGATAGCATCGCTTCGCGGATTTCCTCGTGGAAAAACGCCTCCTGCAGGAGAATCCGGACGTGCTTTTCATTGGCCCCAATCAATTCCAGCCGGTTCCGGTACAGCTCGGTGAGCACCTCGGCCAGCGGCTTTTTCGCCTGCTCCTGAAAAATGACGCGCACGTCCTTCAAAATGAACGGGGCGGCAAACTTGACCAGCACAGGGGCCACCAGGGCCAGCAACAGGTCTTTTTTGGACTTGTAGTGGCGGAAGATGGTGCCCTCCGCCACTCCCGCCTCTTTGGCGATTTCAGCTGTCGAGCTGGCATGAAACCCTTTGGCGGCAAACAGCTTGAGCGACGCCTGCAGGATGCGGCGCTGCTTCTCCGTCATTTCGCTCTCGTCTTTCAATTCCTCGACAAACTGCATCAGGCTTTCTTCAAACGATCGGCTCATATCCTTGCAAACGCTCCTCCATCCGAGCTTCACATGCGCCGTGTCACTCGATCTTCTTGCGGAACCGCAGCATGGCGACCGTCAGGATCAGCAGGAAAAACACTGCCATTCCCAACGTGTCCTGCCACAGGGCGGACAGGTCTACCCCTTTTAAAAAGATACCCCTGAGAATTTCCAAAAAATAAGTCAAGGGGACAATCCCGCCTAACCATTGTATCACGAGCGGCATCGTTTCGCGCGGGAACATGAACCCGGACAGCAGCACGCTGGGCAGAATGAAGGCAAACGCGATCTGCATCGCCTGCAGTTGGGTACGGGACACCGTGGAGATGAAAATGCCGAGCGTCAGCGTGGTGACCAAAAACAGCACCGACAAGGCGATCAGAAGCGGCACGCTGCCTTTCACCGGAACGCCGAACCACCAGCTTCCCAAGAGCAGGACGAGGCAAAACGAGAAGAAGCCGATGCAGACGTAGGGCGTGATTTTGCCGAGCAAAAGCTCCAGCGGCCGGATCGGGGTGACGATCAGCTGCTCCATCGTTCCCCGCTCTTTTTCCCGCACCAGCGAAAATGCGGTCAGGATCATCGTCACGTTCTGCATGATCAGGCCGATCAGGCCGGGAATGTTGAACACGATGCTCTCCATGTTGGGATTGAACAGCACGCGCGCGTCCAGTTCGATGCTTGGTTCGAAGCGGCCCATCCCCTCTTTTTCCATCCGCTCCTGCACCAGGGTGACGGCCCGGTTCTGCACGATCAGCTGCGCGTTGGACAAGGCAGTCCGGGCGATGTTGGGATCGGAGCCGTCGATCAGCATCTGCACCGCTGCCGGTTCGCCGCGGTCGCGCTTGCGGGCGTAGTCGGGCGGGATGACCAAGGCCACGTCCGCGCTGCCGTCGTCCAGCATCGCTTCGATCTGCGCATACCCGCCGACGTGGGCGACCACCTGAAACACCCGCGTGTTTTCCAGGTTGGCCGCCAGTTCCCGGCTGTAGGGCGAGGCGCTTTGATCCCACACGACCGTCTTGATGTCGTTGACGTCCGTATTGACGGCGTAGCCGAACAAAAACAGCATCATCAGCGGCATCGCCAGCGCGATGGCAAGGCTGGGCCGATCCCGCCTGATCTGGATCACTTCCTTTTTCACCACCGACCAGTACCGCGCCCAGGAAAACCGCTTCATCGGCGTTCCTCCCCTCTGCCCGCGGCTGCCTGCCGGGCTTCCTCCTCCTTGACCAGGGTGACAAAGACGTCCTCCAGGTTGTTTGCGCCCATTCGCTCGATCAGCTCCTGCGGGGTTCCCTGGGCCAGCAGGTTGCCGAAGAAAATGAAGCCGATCCAGTCGCAGGTCTGCGCTTCGTCCATGTAGTGGGTGGTGACCAGCACGGTCATCCCCTGCTTCGCCAGGTCGTGGATCACCTCCCAGAAGATGCGGCGGGAGACCGGATCGACGCCCGCGGTCGGTTCGTCCAGAATCAGCAGCTCCGGCTGGTGCAGCAGGGCGCAGGACAGGGCCAGCCGCTGCTTCCAGCCTCCGGAGAGGGAGCCGGCCAACTGCCGCTCCCGCCCGGTCAGCCCGGCCATTTCAATCAGCTCTGCTTTGCGCCGCCTGCGCTCCTCTCTGCCCAGACGGTACACTCCGGCGTAGAAGTCGAGGTTCTCCTCCACCGTGAGATCTTCGTACAGGCTGAACTTTTGCGACATGTAGCCGATGCGCTGCTTGATCTCCTCGCTCTGCGTCATCACGTCATAGCCGAGCACCGTTCCCCGTCCGGACGTGGGGTTTATCAGGCCGCAGAGCATCCGGATCGTGGTCGATTTGCCCGAGCCGTTGGGGCCGAGAAAGCCGTAGATGGAGCCGGTGGGAACGGACAGCGTCAGGCTGTTGACGGCGACGCGATCCTGAAAGCGCTTGGTCAACTGCTCGCATTGGATGGCGTAGTTCATTGCGCGTCCTCCTTGCCGGGCAGCAGCACATCGGCGGGCATGCCCGGTTTCAGCTTGTCGAGCCCTTCGCTGATGCGGATCGTCACGGCAAACACCAGCTTGGTCCGCTCATCCGGGGTCTGCACGTTTTTCGGGGTAAACTCCGCCTTGTCGGCGACTGCGCTGATCACGCCGCGAAACGTCTCGCCCGGATACGCGTCCACCTGTATGCCCACCGTCTCGCCCGGACGCACGCGGCCCAGCTCCGCTTCCGGGATGTACACCTTCAGCTCCAGATGATCGCCCTTCCTCATCGTAAACAGCGTCGCTCCCGGTTTTGCCACTTCCCCTTGGGTCACGGAGGAACGCAGCACGACACCGTCCTCCGGCGCGGTGATCACCGCCTTCTCCAACTGCAGCCGGGCCTGCTCCAGACGCGCCTGGGCCTGATCCCTGGCCGCCAGCAGGGCGCGAATCGCGTAATCGGTGCTCCCCTCTTTCAATTGGTCAAGCTCGGCCTGCGCACCCGCCCGCTGCGCCTGCGCCGTGCCGGTCTGGGCGACAGCGGCGGCGACGTCTTCCCGGGCGGCAGCGTACTGGGAGCGGGCCGCCTCCAGTTGAGCGGCCAACTGGTTTACCTGTGTCCGGGCCTGATTGACCGCCTCCTGCTTCGCTTCGTACTCCTGTTTCGCAATCGCTCCCCGCTCGTACAACCGGGCCGCTTCCCGCAAGCGGTTCTCCTGGTAGGCGAGCGTCTGCTTTGCCCCTTCCAGCTGCGAGGCGACCTGGTCCACCAGTTCTTTGGCCCGGTTCAGCCCGGCTTCTGCCTGTTTTTGACGCGCCTCTGCCAGCCGGATGGCGGCGTCCGCCTGGTCTACGGCGGCGATACCTCGGCGGATGGTCGAGTCGCGGCTGCCCGCCTGGGCTTCTTCCAGCCGTGCCTGGGCCTGGGCCAGCACCGCCTCCGCTTCGCGCACGCTCGCCTGATAGCTGCGCTTGTCGATCTCCGCCAGCACCTGTCCCTTTTTCACGACGGCGCCGTCGTCCACCTTGACGGCCGTCAGCAGTCCCCCCACTTCGGCGACAACAGGCAGTTCCACCGCTTCAATCGTGCCGGAGAGCGGCCATTCGCGCGGCTGAAACCATGTGCACCCCGGCAGCGCCGCGAGCGAGCCGGCCAGACAGAACAACAGAAAACGACGATACATAAGACCACCTCGACCAATTTGTTGATGTGAGCACTCACTCATTTTGCTGTCAAAAAAACTTTCTGGTGCCTGATGCAAGCGTAGTCCATTTTGACGATACCAGTGATGATGATTATAGTGAGTGATTACTCACTTTTGTGTTATGTACATTATATGTATGCTCCCGCCTCCATGTAAAGACGCTTGTAAAAAAAACCCTGGCCGGGGCAAATATTTGCCAGCATGCCGGGGCGGTCCGCCCGTCCCCACGATTGCCACCCCCGAACGCGCAAGAAAACGAGCAGGCTGCCCGCTTCAGCATGCCTGCTCGTCTCCGTTTGTTCCCGTATTACCCCTCGCTTGTATCTCGGGCCAGCTTGCTGTGACGTCTGCCGTACGCCAGGTAGACGACGGCTCCGACAACCAGCCAGAGCAAAAATCCGATCTTGGTGCTGGAAGGCAGACTGTAAATCAAATATCCGCAAAACAGAATCGCCAGGATGGGCACCAGCGGCACCATCGGCACGCGGAACGCTCGCCGCAGGCCGGGATTGGTCTTGCGCAGCACCATCACACCTGCAGAGACGACGATAAAGGCAAACAGCGTACCGATGTTGGTCAGTTCGGCCAGCTTGTGCAGCGGCAAAAGACCGCTGAACAGGGCGACGAGGGCGCCCACGATCATCGTGCTTTGACGGGGAACCTGCCGCTTTTCATTGACGCGGGAAAAGACACCAGGCAGCAGTCCGTCGCGGCTCATCGCAAAAAACAGCCGGGTTTGCCCGTACATCATCACCAGCAGCACAGTGGTAATGCCCGTGATCGCGCCCAAGGAGATGAATCCGGCCACCCAATCCTGCTGCACAAACTGCATCGCAAAGGCAACCGGGTTTTTCACGTTCAGCTGATCGAACGGCACGATCCCGGTCAGCACAAGTGAGACCGCAATGTACAGAAACGTACAGATCAGCAGGGAGGCGATGATGCCAATCGGCATGTTGCGTTGAGGATTCCGCACTTCCTCTGCTGCGGTCGAGACGGCGTCAAAGCCGATGAAGGCAAAGAAGACCGTCGCCGCTCCCGTGGCCACTCCCGCGAAGCCGAACGGCATGAAGGGCGACCAATTGTCCGGCTTCACGTAGCCGACCCCCACAACCAAAAACAGCAGGATGACGGCCACTTTGATAAACACCATCAGGTTGTTAAATCTCGCTGATTCGCGTGTGCCCATCATGAGCAGGGCGGTGATAACGCCGGTGATCAGGACGGCGGGCAGGTCGATGATCGTCCCCTTGGCCGGGTCGTACGCGCTGGTCAGTGCAGTGGGCAGATATATGTCGAATCCGGCCAACAGCCCCTGTGCGTATCCGGACCAACCGCTCGCGACGGCGGCGGACGCTACGCCGTACTCCAGGATCAAATCCCAACCGAGAATCCACGCGACCAGTTCGCCAAAAGCGGCATAGCTGTACGTGTATGCGCTTCCGGAAACGGGTACGGTAGAGGCAAACTCAGCGTAACAAAGCGCGGCAAACACACAGGCCAGCCCCGCCAGGACAAAGGAAAGCACCAACGCGGGACCAGCGTATTTCGCGGCGGCCACACCTGTCAGTACAAAGACCCCGGTGCCGATAATGGCCCCGATGCCCAGCATGGTGAGATCAAATGCTCCCAGTGTTTTGCGCAGCGAGCCGTGCTTGCTTTCCGTCTGCTCCAGCATCTGGGAGATCGATTTTTTGCGTAAGAATTGACTAATGTCCATTTTCCGTATAACCCCCGATGATTGTGTTCTCATTTACATAAGATGTGCCTGCCGCCTAAAAACCGGTGTCCGCACCGGAAACGCCTCTCATTATACATTGTCATATTTATCAGAACAATATTAAAATCAGAATTATATTTTTGTTATCGTTAAAAGATTTTTTTGCTATAAACAAAAACGGCCGCCGACAGACAGTTAGTCCCTTCCGAATCAGGCCGTTGCAAGATGCGTCTTTCTGGAGAAACGTTCCGGGATCCCTATTTGTAGCGTGCCGACAATGCTTTGCACATATACAGGTAATGGTTTCTAGGTAAAAAAATACATCCGGCTTCCTATTGGAAACCGGATGGTGATTCTATTGATGTCGGCTTAATGTCGGCTTAATGTCGGCTGTCGGGTTCGACAAGCACCTCAACCCCGCCCGCCAGCAGATACAGATAACTCTCCGCTACCTTGCGCGTCTTGAGAATCTGTTCTACGGCGCGGACGTAGAGACGGATTTGCGCTTCGTACCGCCGTTTCATCTCGGCGATAACCGCAGGCGACGGCTCTGCCGCGATCCGGTCCGTCTTGAAATCGATCAGGACCAGTCTGCCGTTCTCCTCCTCCAGCAGACAGTCGATCACGCCTTGGACGATGACGTGCTCGTCGTCCCCGATCTCCGGATCTACCTCATTGGCAGGCAGCGCCATCGTAAAAGGCAGTTCACGATAGACCTTGGCTGCCTGTTTCATTCGCGTTCCCAACGGAGAAGCAAAAAAGCGGGCAAGGTCGCGTGCGTTTACTGCCTCCGCCTGCTCCTCGGTCAAAAAGCGGCGCAGCACCAGCGAATCGATCTGCTGCCGGATGTCCGGCTCATCAAGTGGTCGGCGCAGGTCAAGCTGCTGCAGGACCAGGTGAGTTAGCGTCCCCAGTTCGGCGCTGGTCAGGCGATGGCGTGCGTCTTCGGCGAGAAAGCGCGGTTTCTCCGCAATCGACGGCAGCAGATAGGGAAAACCACTGCCCGTTTTGGCTCGCTGCTTCAGTTCGCTGACCGTCCACTTGGCGGCCAACCGGGATGCGGACGAATGGGGATCGCTCCAGCCCAGTCGGCGTTCGATCAGCGTGCGCAGCGTGTCGTCGGCCGGACGCTCGGGAATCGGTTCGCGTCGGGTCAGCCGCTCCCAGACAGAATGTCCCTCCGCCTGAGCGTCCGACTCCGCCTGCAGCCGATCCGCCAGATAAAAATGAAACGACCAGCTGGAATCGTCCGGCACCGTGCGGACCGACACCGGCTCACCGCCGCGTTCACGCGGGTAGTCCCTGAGCGGCGCAGCCTGAGGATGTCTGAGCAGCGCGCGGCCCACCCAATCCAGGTAGCCCTTGGCCTGAATCAAGTCTTCGTCATGCAGCCGTTCGCCATCCCCCTGTCGTCCCCAGGCGGTTACGCTTTTCCCCAGATCCTTGGCCGTGCCCACCAGCACCAGCTTTTCCCGCGCCCGCGTCAGGGCGACGTACAGCACCCGCATCTCTTCGGCCAGCATCTCCCGCCGCATCTGCTGCCGGATGCCCAGTGCCGCCAGACTGGGATAGCGGACCTGCAGTTGCGGCTCCACCGCCATCGGTCCAAATCCGAGATCCTTGTGCAGGAGAAACGAACTTTTTACATCCATGGTGTTAAACATTTTGCCCATCCCGGCGACAAAGACAACGGGAAACTCCAGCCCCTTGCTCTTGTGAATCGTCATGATCCTCACGACGTCTTCGCTCTCCCCGATCGTTCGGGCTTCGCCCATGTCGCTGCCCGCCTCCCGCAGTCTGTCGACAAAGCGAAGAAAGCGGAACAGTCCCCGATACGAGCCCGCTTCGTACTGCCGGGCGCGGTCGTACAGCGCGCGCAGGTTGGCCTGCCGCTGCTGTCCGTTTTCCAGGGCGGCGACGTAGTCCAGATAGCCGGTCTCCCTGTAGAGCGCGGCGATCAGTTCGGCCAGCGGTTCCCGCCGCGCCTGGGTCCGCCACCGCTTCAGGCTGCGGAAAAAGCGGTGCAGTTTTTCTTCCCACTCGCATGTAGCCGGCTGTTCTTCCACATAGCGGTGCACCGCCTGATAAAACGGCCCCGCCGGATAGCTGATGCGGATGTGAGCCAGCTGCTCTTCGCGCAGACCGACGAGCGGAGAGCGGAGCACGGCGGCAAGCGGAATATCCTGCAGCGGGTTGTCGATCACGCGCAGCAGCGAGAGCATCACTTCCACCTCGGTCGCGTCAAAGTACCCCTCGCTCTGCTCCGCGTAGACGGGAATGCCGGCGGCCCGCAGCTCTTCCATCATCGCCTCGCCCCAGCCGGAGACAGCCCGCAGCAGGATCACGATGTCCCGGTAGGCCAGAGGACGCAGCCCGCCCTCTTTTTTATCGTAGACCAACAGCGGTGCCTCTCCCTCGCCCGGCTCCATCCAGCGGCGAATCCGCCTGGCAATCAGCCTTGCTTCCAACTGGGCCGTGCTGGCCTCTTCTGCCGCCTCTCCCGCAGGGGGCAGACCGGTCTCCTCGGCCTCAGCCTGATCCTCTGACTCTTCGGGGGCGGCCCGATCGATCAGATGAACCTCCGGCCGCAACCGCTCCGGTTCAGATTCCGGGTAGGCGGCCCGGCAGATGAGTTCGGCGGAACGGTCGTAGTCGATCTCTCCCACTCCCGGCGACATGATCTGCCGGAACAGGAAGTTGACCGCGTCCACCACCTCCCGCCGGCTGCGGAAGTTGGCCGCCAGGTCGATTCGTTCGCCGGGACATTCGCCGATTGATCCGGATTCGTCCTCTTCCGTCGCATACGTCAGGTACTTGTCGAGAAACAGCTTCGGCTCCGCCAGCCGGAAGCGGTAAATGCTCTGCTTCACGTCGCCTACCATAAATCGGTTGGCCGCCCCGTGTGTCTCGGCGTCGCGGGAGACCATCCGCAGAATCGTCTCCTGCACCAGATTGATATCCTGGTACTCGTCCACCAACACCTCGACAAACTGGTCGCGCAGTTGGCGGGAGACGGCGGAAGGAATTGTTTGGCCGTCCTCCGTCCGCTCCGTCAGCACCTGCAGCGCGAGATGCTCCAGGTCGCTGAAATCGACCAGCGAGCGGGCCCGCTTTTCCCGCTGAAATGCCGCTTCAAACTCGCAGACGAGCCGGGCGAGCGTCCGCATGTGCGGAGCGAGCTGGCGCAAATCTTCCACATATTGCGCTGCTGACATGGCAAAATACTGTTCCGTAAGCTCGCCCAGCGCCTTTTTCACCTCGTTGCGCAGGTCCTGCACCTGTTCTTTGACCTCGGGGGCCGCCTCCTTCACCGAAGGCAGCCTTCCAAACGATACGGCACGCACTGCCGACTCCGCCGCTTCCCATCCCTGACGGCAGGCGGCAGCAGCCCGGGCCAGTGCATCCGCCTCGGCCTCCAGGAGCGGCATGTAGGCCTGGGGGCCGTCCGGGGACGCGGCGAGGACAGCTGCCCGCCGAATTTTTCCTTCCAACGCCCTCAGCTCCAACGCCAGCGACTGGAGGACGCTTTTGGTCCAGGCCAAACTGTCCAACCCGCCGGGATCAGCCGCTTCAAACATTCCCGCCGCCTCGTCCAGCCAGCGCTCGGGCTCGGGATGGCTGCGGGAAAACTCATGCAGCCTGACGATAAGCGCTGCCAGCGGCGTGTCATCCTGGCCGTCAAGGATCAGGTCGGCCAACGCCTGAAACTCTGCATCTCGTTCGTACCACTCCTCCAACTGCTCGTCCAGCACGTCCTGGCGCAGCAGTTCGGCTTCCATCTGGTCGGCGATGCGAAAATCCGGGTCCAGTTCCACCAGGTAGTAATACTGGCGCAGGAGCGACAGACAGAAGGAGTGAAGCGTGGTGATCGTCGCCCGCTGCAACAGCGCCAACTGCCACCGCAGATGGGCGGAGTGGGGCTGTGTCTTCAGCGCCTTGCGCAGGGCATCGCCGATGCGGTGCCGCATCTCTGCGGCGGCCGCATTGGTAAAGGTGACCACCAGCAGTTGGTCCACCCCGACCGGATCGCTTTCATCCATGATTCGCCGGATGATCCGTTCCACCAGGACCGACGTCTTCCCGGAACCGGCTGCTGCCGCCACCAGCAGGTTGCGGCCGCGCCGCGTAATCGCCCGCCACTGCTCTTCCGTCCACTGCTCAGGCTTGGCCACTTGCTGCTGTGACATCGTCGTTTCCTCCTTTACCCGTTTGCTGTGGGCCGGCCAGCATGCTCCACACCTGTTTGTTGTTCCATTTGGGGAGTTGGCGCATTTCCCCGGCGGATTCCGCGTCAAACTGGCAGACCGGTTTGTACGCGCAAAACTGGCAGGCGGACACGGTCCCCTGCACATACGGGGCGATCTGGATCTCGCCGTCGACCATGCGCTGCCCAATCGCTTCCACCGTCTCCCGCACGTACTGCTGCAGCGCCTGAAACTGCTCCGGCGTGGCAACGGATGAACGCGCCGAGAGGGTGCCGTCCTTTTTCAGTTCAAACGGCAGCAGTTCCGACGGCCCCTGCTCCACGTAAGCATCCATCATCCGTGCAAGTTCCGGGTCGGCCAGCATCAGCCCCTTCATGCGCAGCTTTTTCGCCCGCTCCCGGGCAGCCTCGTCGGGCGTCAGCAGCCGCTTGGCAGTGACGAACGGATCAGCCACCTGGTAGTAAAAGACCCCCGCCGGTTCCGCCTTTTTCCCCAGCCAGGCCTCCGCGTTGGACACCACGACGTCCAGGTAGACCAGCAGCTGCAGATTGAGCCCGTTCCACACGTCGGAGAGCTGGAGCTGCTTGGGGCCGGATTTGTAGTCGATCACACGCAGATACGGCACTTCGTCATCCAGTGACTGGTCCACGCGGTCGATGCGTCCGACGAGCAGCATTTCCGCCCCGTTTGCCAGCTTCAGCGCCAGTCCCGGCAGGTCACCGCCCGGCCCGAACGCCACCTCCAGTCCCACCGGAGCAAACCGGCTGCGCTTGGCGTGTTCTCCCAGCACGTAGATCGCCCGGCCCACGGCACGCTTCAGTTTGCCGGAGAGGAAGCGGTACCGCGCCGTCCGGGTCAGGATGCTGCTCCGCGTCGCCGGCACCAGCTCGTCCACCACCGCGCTGGCGAGTTGCATGCTGTCGGCCTCAGTCAGCCGTCCCCACTCCAGGTGTTCTTCGTTCATCTTTTCTACGGCCCGCTTCAGCGAGGCGTGGAACAACTCACCCACGTCAAACCGCTCCAGCTTGTACAGCCGCCGCTCGCCCAAGCGCAGGCCGTGCGAGGAAAAGTGGGAAAACGGACAGGACTGGAAGCGCTCCAGGCGGGAGACGCTCATTCTCAGCCGCTCGCCGTACAGCGCCCGGCTGGTCTTACCGTCGAGCGGCGCCGCCCGGTTGGTGTAACGCAGGCCGGAAAGCAGCCAGCCTTCCCGTTTTGCATCGGGCGAGCAGCGGATAAACCAGTCGTATACTTCCCACCAAAAAACAGGCAGGGTGCCGCTCTTTTTCATCCCCCGCAAAAGCGTCAGCAGATGGCGAAACAGGCGGCGCGGGTTGCCGAGCAAAAAGGCGTCCGCCTCCGCCTCCCCGGTCGGCTCGTTGTGGAAAAAGCGGTGAGGCGCCTCGGGAAGCACCTCTTTCACGCGCGAAAAGACAGATGACGGCAGCAGCGCCTTGCCCTCCTCGTCAGCCAGGGCGCAGCTCAGCGCCAGACGCAGGGAGGGGCGCGTCATCGCCTGATACAGCAGGAACGGCTCGGCCATCAGCCGCTGTCTTGCGCTTGGCGCCAATTCCACCCCCAGCTCGGCCAGCCGCTCCCGCTCCGCCTCGTCCAGGATGCCTTCTTCCTTCGGCTTGAGCGGGATCACGCCCTCGTTGACGCCGAGCAGAAACAGCGCCTTGACGTCCGGCTGGCGGGATCGCTCCATCGACCCGACCAGCACCTGATCCAGCGCAGGCGGCACCAGCCCCAGCTCAATGCTTTCCAGGCCGCTGTCGAGGACGCGGGCATACATGGCGATCTCCATCTGCTCGTCGCCCATCACCTCCACCACCTGGTCCAGCAGGTTCATCAGGCCGTTCCAGACCTGGCCGTGCACCTGGGCTTCCTCCAGATCACCAGCCTCTTCCGCCGTTCGCTGCCAACTCTCCAGCTTCTCTGGAACGTCCAACGCGGTGAGAAAGCAATACAGGGCAGCCGTCATCTCCCGCACGTTCTCCTTTTCCGCCCGCTTCAGCTCCGCCTCAAACCGCAGCAGCGGTGCAGCGTAACGGCGCCGCAGGCCGTCTGCCTCGGCGTCTTCGTCCGCCCCCGCCGGTCCGCCGAAGCGCCAGGGGGCCTCCTGTGCCCAGTGGGAGCCGTATACACCGTGCGCCAAGACGTAATTTTCCAATACGTCAATCTGGCGCCGCACTGCTTCTTCTGCGTCCGTCCCTGCTTTTTCTGCATCCGCCCCCGCTTCTGCGCCTGCCCCTTCTTCCGCTTGCGGCTCCGGACTGATCAGGTCGGTCTTGAAACAGCGAAATACCGCCTCGTACCGCCACTTCCCGGCGATTACCTCCAAGGCGGAGCGGACCAGTTCCACCAGCGGGTGGTGCATCACAGTCCGCTTCTGGTCCAGGAAAAACGGGATGCCGTAATCGGTAAAGACGGTGGCCACCTCATCGGCATACGTCCCGATCTCCCGGAGCAGGATGGCCATGTCCCGCCAACGATATCCTTCGTCCCGAGCCAGCGCGAGGATTTGCAGTGCCACCGCCTCCACTTCGGCACGCCGGTTGGCGGCAGAGAGCAGCACTACTTCGTCCGCGCGGGCAGGGGCGGGCGGCGCTTCCGGATCGCCCCATTCAAAGTAGCGGGCTTCAAGCTGCTTGAGCCACGGACTGTGAGCAAAGCGGACAGGTTCCGTCAACAGGACGGGCTGCTCCACGGCGACACCCGCTTCTCGCGCCATCGTCTCCAGCGCCCGGTACGTCCGCAGCGTGGGATGAAACAGGCCCAGTTCATCCAGGGACGCATCCCGCTCGGCCGGATCGAGACAGAGAGCGATCGTCACCCGCTTGGCATGGATCATCATCTGTTCGATCAGCCGCAGCTCCTGATTGGTAAACCCGCTGAAGCCGTCAATATACACCTCCGCTTGGCGGATGTAGGCCGATTCGCTCACCTTTGCCGCCACGCGGTTGAGAATGTCGTCGGCGTCGCAGTACCCGTCAGCCAGGTAGGCTTCGTACGCACCCATGATCAGGCGCAGGTCATGTATCTTCTGGTTGAGTGTAGCGCTCCCCCACTCCAGATTTTCCGTATGTTCAAAGGTTACTCCGTACGACTTGCACTCGCTGATCAGCCGTCCCAACTGCGCCGCAAAACCGGGCTGCAGGGCGGAACGGCCAAACACCTGCAGCTGATCCTTGTACCGTTCCAGCATCAGGCGCAGCACCATGTGCTTGCCCAGGTCGTCCACCTGCATCAGCGTCAGATCGCCCAGTTCCTGCTGCAGGCGGTGGGCCAACCGGCCAAAGCTGAGAACCTGCGTGCCGATCACGCCGCCCAGCCCGGACAGGGTGGCCAGTGTCTGCTCCGCCTGAAAACTGGCCTGCTCAGGCACCAGCAAGATGATCGGCGAGCCCAGCGGATCATCCTGCAAACGCCGGCTGATCCGCTCCAGAATCGTCCGCGTCTTTCCGGTTCCCGCCCGGCCCAGGACAAATTGGACCGCCATCCGTTTCCCTCCTCTTCGCTATTCCTCGCAGCGAGCCAGGGGCGCCATACATGCCTGCCCACCTGGCTCCCACGGCTGCACCGTTACATGTGCCGGCGCCTTTATTCCACTTCCATGCTGATTTTGCTGCCTTCTCCCAGCGGTTCAGCCGGCGTCACGATCAAACGGCGCGGCACGCGCACGCGAATCTCCGGCACGTGGCTGATCACACCGATGGTAAAGTCGTCCATGCGCAGGCGTTCCAGCGCGTCCATCACCACTTCCAGCAGCTCGGGGTCCAGCGTCCCGAACCCTTCGTCCAGGAAAAAGAACTCCAGGCGGCCGCCGCGCATCTGGATTTCCATCGAAAGCGCCAGCGCCAGCGCGAGCGACGTCAGGAACGTCTCCCCGCCCGACAGTGTACTGACGGGACGCCGCAGGCCTCCGGCTCCTTCGTCGCGCAGCACGAATTCGCCTTCGTCGCCGATCTCCAGCGCGTAGCGGTTCTTGGTCATCCGCTTCAGGTGATGGGAGGCGTCGCGGGCAATCGAGGCCAGCTTCTCTTCCGCGATAAACTGGACAAACGCTTTTCCTTCCAACAGCTTTTTCAATTCCTCCAGCCTGCTCAGCTCGTCCGTCTCCGCCTCCAGCAGCTTTTGCAGTTCCTGCCACTTGCCGTGGTTCTCCTCGATGGAGGCATACGCCTGCCGGGCGACCGCCACCTGTTCTTTGGCTGTGTGATACGCCTGTTCCCACTCGTCCCAGGCCTGCTTTGCCGCCTGCCAGTCCTCGCTGCTGACCGTACGGCCGTCCAGCGCCTGCACGAGCCGCTCTTCGTCGTAGCGGAGACGGGCCCATTCGCTTTCAAAGGCGGCAAGCCGCTCCTGGTACTGGGGCAGCAGTTCCTTTTCCCCGTACAGTTCCCTGACGCGTTCGGCCGTGCCGATGCCGCTCTCCATGAGCGCGCGCTGCAGTTCTTCCGCAGCCTCTGCCCGCTGCCGGGTAAGCACGGCGTACATCTCCGAATGCTTGACCAGATCGCTCTGCACCCGCTCCCTCGCCTCTGCAGTCTGTCTGCGCCGCTCTTCCGCCGCCGTGAGCGCCTCGCGCAGCGCCGACAGGGACCGCTCTATGAGAGTGAGCCGCTCGCTGGCCGGCGTGCCGCCGGTTCGCTCCTGCCACTGGGCCTGTTTTTGCTCCCACAGCCGGTTTCGGTCGTCATGCCGTTCACGCAGGGTAGCTTCCCGGGCCAGCAGTTCCGCGCGTGCCGATGCAGCCGCTTCCCGGCGGCTGCGCAGTTGCTGCATCTGCGCTTCCTGTTCGGAGCGAATCTGCTGCAGCCGGTTCGTTTCCCGGTCTTTTCGGCCAATCTCCGCAAACTGCCGCTCGATCTCCTCCACCGGCAGGTCGCCCCGCTTCGCATCGAGCGCTTCTCTTGCCTGGGCGACCCGGAAATCGGCCGCTTGCATGCGCTCCCGCATCTCCGCCTGCTTGCGGTGAAGCTGCTCCGTCAGCACGGTGATCCGTTCGTAGCGGCGGCGCTCTTCCGCCTCCTGTTCACGCAGCGCATCCGCCTGCTGCTGCAGCCGTTCCCGCTCGGCTGCAAGCTGTTCCCGGCGAGCGGCCTGCTCCCGCAGCGCGGCGTCTTCCCGCTGATAGGCTTCCAGCAGTTCCTCGATGCTGCCCGCTTTCCACTTGTCGCCGTAGCTTGCGCACTCCTGCCGGACGGCAGTGATTCGCTGTTCCAGCGCTTCCCGCTCTTCCCGCAGCACGTCCTGGCGCTGTTTCACGGCACTGTGCTCTGCCTTGGCCGCCTGCAGCGCTTCATAGGCGGTCCTGAGCTGCCGCTCCGCTTCCCGGAGCGCCTCCTCCACAGCTTTTGCCCGCTCGCGCAGTTCACGGCCCTCCTGTTCGCCGTTTGCGCTGTCGGCACTGCCGGACACCGCCCGGGGATGGTGCGCCGAACCGCAGACCGGACAGGGTTCGCCCTCCGCCAAACGCTCGCGGAGCAGGCGAGCCATGTTTGCTTCCTGCCACTGCTCCCATTCCTCGCGAAGCCGGTCACGCTCCGTCTGCAGTTGGGCGAGACGCACGTCCTCCTTCTGCCACGCCGCCTCCAGATTACGACAACGGGCTTCAGCTTGTTCGCCTTCCCGCACAGCGGCCTGCCACTTCTCCTGCCAGCCGGCCAGCTGCTGAAGCAGGTCCCGCCATTGGCGTCCCAGCTGCTTGATCTGCCCCAGCGTATCGCGGGCATGCTCCCATTCCGCGTCCGACATCAGCGGCTGTGCGTGTTGCACGTCCAGCTGTTTGCGCACCTCAGCCAGCCGAGCCGCGCTCGCTTCCCAGCTGGCGCGCAGTCTCTCTGCCTCGGCAGCTGCCTCCTGCTGCTCCCGTTCCACGCTGGAAAGCTCGGCCTCCAGCTCGCGACGCGCGTTGATCTCCCGTTCCCAGTGCTGTTTGGCCTCCCGCGCTGCCGTCAAGCGATCGCGCCACTCCGGCGTCACGACAGCCGCAGCCAGCTGTTCGGTCAGCTGCTGCCACTCGCGTTCTCCGTCTTCAAGTGCCGCTTCCACCTCGGCCAACTGCCGTGTTGTCCCGGCCAACTGCTCGCTTACCACCTGCTGCTCCCGCTCCAGAACGGTTAACTCGTCTCGCAGCGCCGCCAGCTCTGTCTCCCACTCCGCGGCCTGAATCAGCCTGCTTTTTTGTTCGATCAAGAGCGGCTCTTCCTGCATGAGCGCGCTCTGGCAGCGCTGGTACTCGCTCTCGGCTGCTTCGTGTGCCTGCCGGGCAGTTTCTTGTTCGCGGCGGCTCTGCTCCAGCTTCTGCGCCGCTTCTGTCCACTCTGCCTCCAGCCGCTCCCACTGCTGCACCAGTGGCCAGAGGCGCACGCTGGCCTCCCATTCGGCGATCCGGGCCTTCCACTCATCCGCTTCCGTCTGCCGGGCCATCAGCGTGTCCAGCCGTTGCCGCACGCGCTCAAGCTCCTGCTGCCACTGGTAGAGCTGTTCCATTTCCTTTATTTTCTCAGCCAGCTCCTGCTTTTGTTCCGCGTAGACCTGCTCCTGTCGGGCCGCTTCCTCCAGCGCTTCCCGGGCCGCTTGCAGCGCTGTCGGGCCGACATCGCCCAAGGACGCCGCCTCCAACTGCAGCTCGTGCAGCCTTGCCCGCGTCTTCTCCAGCGCGGCGCGAACACGTTCATTCAGCTTTTCTCCGTAGATATGTAAATGAAACATCCGCTGCAGCATCTCGTTTCGCTCGCTGCCCTTCAACGTCAAAAAGCGGGAAAACTGCCCCTGCGGCAGCACCACGGCGCGGGTAAAGTCCTGCAGCGTCAGGCCGATCAATTCCTCGACGGCCGCTGTGGCCTCCTTCGCTCTGGACTCCAGCACCACGTCCTGTTCGTCCGGCGTTTGACCGCATTGGATAAGCCGCACCTCCGGGGGACGACGTTTGCCCTTCTTGTCCAGGCCAAATTCCCGCTCGATCGTGTACCGCCGCCGTTCGCCCGCTTTGCCCAGTTCAAAGGTAAACGAGACGAACACCCGCTGCTCCAGTTGGTTCAGCACATCCTTGGGATGGCTGCCCCCTCCCTGCCGGACGACCTGTCCGTACAGGGCCAGCGTGATGGCATCGAGAATCGTCGATTTGCCGCTCCCGGTCGGGCCGAAGATCCCGAACAATCCGGCCTCGCAGAGCGTCTCAAAATCCACTTCCTGCATCTCCCGATAGCTGTGCAGGCCGGCCAGCTTCAAGCGTATCGGCTTCATCCCGTCTCCTCCTCCCTGGATTCTTCCGTCAGCAGGCGGAGAAAGAGTTCGACCAGCCGCTCGTCAGGCTGCGCGCCCCGCCTGCGCTCGAAAAAGCGGCGAAAAAGCTGGTCAGGCTGCAATTCCGCCAGCTCGGTCCGCGTTTCTTCCTGCGCTTGTTCCCGCTCGCTCTGCACCACCACGCGCCGAATGCTGACAAAATCGTCGCTCAGTTTGCGCAGCCGCTGAAATTCGGCGGGATCGATCACTTCTGACACGTGCAGTTCCAGATCGATCCATGCGCCCGCGTCTCGTCCTTCTTCCAGCCAGCGTTCCACCTGGGCGATGCCCTCCGTCGCCTTCCAGCGGGCGAGCGGCTTGCCGCTTTGCAGGTAGACGATCTCTTCCCGCACTTCTCCGCCTGGAACGATCTCCACCAGTACGACAGCCTTGCTTTGGCCGGCTTCGGAAAAACTGTACGCCAGCGGCGAACCGCTGTAGCGGATCAGGGGGCGCTCCCCCAGTTTTTGCAGGCGGTGCAGGTGGCCAAGCGCCACGTAATGGGCCTGCGGCGGGAAGGCATCCGGTGAAACGGTCAGCGCCCCGCCGATCTGAATCGGCCGCTCCGATTCGGTTTCCTTGCCGCCCATGACAAAGAGATGGCTCATCACCAGATTGACGGTATCCTCGCGAAACCGGCCGGCCAACTCGGCAAACAGCGTCTGAATCCGCTCGGAAAAGGCGAGCTGCATCTGCTCCGGCGTGAACGTCTCGCTCACCAGCTCTTTCAGCCGCGATTCCGACGGATACGGCAAAGCCAACACGACCGCGTGATGGTCGACATCCGGCACAGCCAGCTCCAGCCACGACGGCCCTCCGTCCACGACGCGCACGCGCTGTGGCGATGCCTCCGGCCCGGACAAAAGCGGCGCTTCCTTGGGCAGGCCGAGCAGGACGATCCCGTGCTTGGAGGCGAGCGGTGCGGCCGCGCGTACACGCTCCGGCTGGTCATGGTTCCCGGCAATGACGATCACGCCGCGCCTTCCCCCCGCGGACAACCGCTCCAGCGCTTCGTAAAACAGCTCTTCCGCCCAGGCCGGCGGATTGACCGAATCGTACACGTCTCCGGCGACCAGCACCAGGTGGACTTCCCGCTCGTCCGCGATCCGGCACAGCTCGTCCACAAACGCAGCCTGCTCCGCGCGTCGGTCGCGTCCTTCCAACTGCCGCCCAAAATGCCAGTCGGCCGTATGTAAAATGCGCATGCTTTCACCCTTTCCCGATCATGTGTTTGCTTTTATTGTAACAAAAGCAAAGCAGGACGCGGCAAGAAAAAGCTGCTGTGACTGTTTGCCAGGCATCTCCGTCCGCCGGTTCCTGCGGTAAGGAGGGATTTTTCCGACCAGAGCGGAAATCATCGCCTCACAAGCAAAAAGCCGCACACTCGGCATACGGCCGAATGGCGGCTTCGCTCGTTTTCACTTGTCAGTGACGAACAGTGGACTTGTGCGGCTGTTTGAGCGACTGCACGCACATGTAACTGATGACGCCAAACAGACAGGTAATGACCAGCGAGTGGAACAAGGTCGCGTACAAATGCAGTTGGAACAGCACGACCAACCCGCCGCTCAGGATCTGCAGCGCCGTCAGCACGAAGGCCAGGATGCTCGCCACGTACAGGTCGTGCCGCTTCTCCTTGAAATGGCGAACGGCGTAGATCATGGCGCCCAGGACCAGCAGGAACAGCACGGCAGCAGCCGCCCGGTGTGCGAAGTGAATGCCGGTCTGACCCACCAAGTCGGGAATCAGCCTGCCCTGGCAGAGAGGCCAGTCACTGCATCCCATGCTGGAACCCGTATGGCGAACATAGGCGCCCAGATAAACGACGCCATAGGCGTACGCGGTCACACCCCAGATGTAATTGCGAAATCCCTTGGAGACGGGCATCTGCACCCATTTTTCCCGCTTGTCCCGCTGCAGCACAAACAGGCTTAACAAAAAGACACCGGTGAAGGCCAGCAGGGAGAATCCAAAATGCAGCGCGAGCACCCCGGACGACTGCGGCCAGATCACCGCGGATGCGCCCAATATGGACTCCAGGACGATAAAGAACACGCCAAAAATGGCCAGGTTGCGCACTTCCCGGTTGCCCCGGTAGTGACGCCATGCCATCACGGAAAACACCCCGACCACGATGCCGGCAATCCCTGTGACAAACCGGTGCATGTATTCAATCAACGATTCCAACGTGTATTCCGGGACCCATTTGCCGTTGCAGAGCGGCCAGTCGTTCCCGCATCCCAAACCCGATTCGGTCTTTGTTACCAGCGAGCCGCCAATCATCACGCCCAACATGACGAGCGTGGCAACGACAGCCAGCGTTTTCAGCCATTTTTCCATCTGTGAACACCTAGCTCGAATAAATTATTGTTGTCCCTCTTTACAATAGTAAAACATCCCCCGCCATGCAAGGGATGTTCCGTTGCCATTTGTGAGCGTTAAGTGTCAAAAGTTCGCGATCATCGTGCTGACGACGACGGCCGCGCAGAATACGGTCAGGTACAGAATGGAAAATCCGAACAGCTTGCGCGCCCACGCCAAGTCATCCTTGGTATGGAAGCCCTGATACAGAAATACGATGTACAGCACGCCCATGACTGCCATGACTGCCAGATAGAGGTAGCCAACGTTGCCGTACACGAACAGCAGCAGCGAGGCCGGCAGCAGCACGGAGCCCCACAGGAACATCTGCCGTTTTGTCTCGGCAAACCCTTTGACCACTGGCAGCATCGGAATGCCGCCTGCTCGGTAATCTTCCGTTTTCAGCATGGCCAGCGCCAGGAAATGGGGCGGCTGCCACAGGAACAGAATCAAAAACAGCAACCACGCGCTCGGGTCCATGTTGTTGGTGACCGCCACCCAGCCGATAACCGGGGGAGCCGCACCGGAAACGCCGCCGATCACGGTGTTCAGAGTGGTGACGCGCTTGAGCGGTGTGTAGATCAACACGTAGAAAATATGACCGATCAAGCCCCACACCGCTGCCAACGGGTTGGCAAAGACAGCCAGCACGACCAGACCAACAAGCAGGAACACAATACCGATCAGCAGCGCATGACGGGGGTGAATGCGCCCGGCCGCCAGTCCGCGGTCCTTGGTGCGTTTCATCTTTTGATCTAGCTCACGGTCGTAGTAGTTGTTCAGTGCCGCACCAGACATGATCACCAAGGCGGTGCCGAGCATGGTGAACAGTGCCAGTTTCCAATCGGGAAAACCGTGGGAAGCCAGCCATAGACCGGTAAATGTAGCCATCAGGTTCGACATGGTGATGCCCGGTTTGGTGAGCTGCACGTAATCGCGCCAAGTAGCCTGCTGCACCGGTTGGGGCGGCATGGCGGAATCGGTATTGAGCGATTCCTGCATCGTCACTTGCTGGTCCACGTTTCGTACCTCCTGTCTCATTTGTGCAAACATCCCTTTACATGGGCATACCGCTTCTGACGAGGAAGCGGCGGCCCGAATCTCTCACACATATTCGTTTCGGCGAATAAATCAGCTTACATTGTAACGAAACAAGTCCTGACAAGTCAACCTGCGAGGTGCGAGAGTGCGCCCGCAACTGTGGTTGCGCTACGATTACCGTCATTGTATCAGAATAAGCAAATCCAAAACGCCGATATTCTTGACAAAATTTCAACAGGCGCTTATTTGCCGAAGATGACGTCCAGCACCCCGGCTGTTTCACCGCCCGGATATATCAGGTACAGCAAGGTGTATACGGTTACGCCCGTGATCGCTGAGCCAAACCAGACTATCGAAGTCCAGGGGCCGATTTTTTTGTGCTTCGCGTACTGCTTTTTGTACCCGTAGTAAAGAGTAACCAGTCCCATCACGCCCCCCACCGTGGCCAACACAATGTGGAAGAGCAGAAAAATTTGATAAAAGATGCGAATGTTGTCCGGACCGCCAAATTGCGTATTGCCCACGAAGGCAGTGCGGGACACGTAAGTGATAAAGAAAAGGGTGGCGAAAATGGCCGCCCATGTCATCAGCTTGATGTGCGTTTCCGTCCGGCGGCGGCTGATGTAGTACCAGCCGAACGCGACAAGAATGCCGCTGATGGCAATAAAAGACGTACTGATGGTCGGGAGAATGATCGACATGACTTACACCTCAAATTGTCCGCTAATGTCTGTTATGCGTTTCCCTGATCTGCGCCGGACGCAGCCAGATCGCCCAATTGCGGTCTGGGCGCCTGCTGATCCATTGGCAAATCGTTTTGTTTCTCCTGCTTGTACCATTGGAAGAAGATGTATGCCAGCACTGAGCTGTATACTCCTTCCTGCACCAGCTTCATGATGATGCCGCCCAGGCGCTGATCCGCAAAGGCGGTATGGCTCGGAAACAGCAGCGGCGCATTCATGTAGCTTTGATACAGCGGTTCACTCGCGAAAATGATCAGGGCACAAGACGGCGTAATCAGGACGCCATTGAGGAACAGATACGCCACTTTCCGCAGTCCTTCCAACGGCTTCTCCTGCACGGGAAGCGGGTTCACGATCGGCCACCACATGCAGAAGGCAGCAAGAAAGATCACCGCGTGAATGGCGTTCATCCAGTTGTGGTTCTGGGCCGCATAGTCCAGAACCTCCGGAAAGTGATAAAAGGAAAGCAGGCTGTTGAACAGAAGTGCTGCTACCACCGGTCGGGTGCAAAAACGAAGGACGGCCTGCATCCCCCGGTTGCGGAACATGACAGCCCACAGCCAGCCCGGAATGCCCAGCATGATCATTGGCGGCAGCGCAATGAACAACAGCGCCATCTGCAGCATGTGCATGCTGAACAGGTAATGGTGCCCCAGGTAGTTGATCGGACTGCCTGCTGCCGCGTATAAGATCACCATCGCCAGGACAAAGACGGTCTTTTTCTTCCCGGTCACTGGCTCTGCGCCATCAAAGCGGCTGCGCAGCGGTCCGGTCACCAGAAAGTACAGGATGACCAAAAGCAGGGTGATCAGCAGGACTTCCGGATTCCACAGATCGGAAAACGAGCCGATCCCCGTATCGGCCGCGTTGTGATGCTGATGGTGGTTATGCATGTATCCCTACTCCTTTCTTACTAGAAAGGGTGCCCTCCATTTAAACTTCATTATACCGCGAATTTGCGCTTTCTTGGTCTTGTAAAAATGAACAAACTCGCACAAATATTCGGCTGTTGGCAGCACGTCCACTGTCGGCCACGCCCCTGCCCGCGTCGCGTTTTGGAGCGGACATCATCCACTTCTTTGCTGGGCGTCAAGAGAGCGAGCGGGTCCGATCACCCATGCGCCACGGACTTTATCTACATGCTAAAAGGGCAGACTTTTTCGTCTGCCCTTTCTTCTGTATCAATTTGTTACACCCATACCCACAACACGAATACGATCACGAATGCCAGTACGAAGAACACACCGGCAAAAATCGAGATGCGCGCAAACTCGTGTCCCTTTTGGTCCATGTGCATCCAGAAGAACAGCTGGAACAGTGCCTGAACAAACGCCAGACCGATGATAAAGGGTACGGTAAAGCCGCTCGGCACTACCTCATACGCGACAGCGATGAAAGCGAGGGCGGTGAGCACGAGGGAAGCGATAAAGGCGACAATGTGGTTCTTCGCGCTTTCCTTTTTCACTTTGGGTTTGCGTACTTCTTCATTGTGCGTATGTGCTCCCATCGATTATCCCACCTTTCCACCGATCATACCCATGAGATAGACCACGGTAAAAATGAACACCCACACGACGTCGATGAAGTGCCAGTACAGGCTGGCGACGTAAAACTTCGGAGCGGTCACCACTGTCAGGCCTTTTTTCACAGCCGCCAACTGCAAGGTGACAATCCAGAGAATCCCGAACAGCACGTGGCCCCCGTGGAAGCCGACCAGCGTGTAGAACGCCGAACCAAACGCGCTGGAGGAAATCTTGTGTCCTTCATGGTAGTAGTGCATAAACTCGTAAATCTCCAGACCGAGGAAGCCAAGGCCAAGCAGGACCGTCACGGTCAGCCAGGCCTGCAGCTGTTTCAGGTTCTTCTTGTGCATTGCCAGCACCGCGAACACGCTGGTGAGCGAACTGGTCAAGAGCAGCAGGGTGGCAAGCGCCACGAGCGGCATGTCGAAGAGCTCTTGCGACGTAGGGCCGCCGTTGTTCTGATCGCGCAGAGCGATGAATGTCGCGAACAGGGAACCGAAGAGAATGGTTTCCCCGCCGAGGAAGAGCCAGAAGCCAAGGATCTTGTTCTTCCCTTCCAGGGTGGCTTTTTCCGGTTCGTCAGGCAGAACCGCATGTACGTGATGTGTAGCCATTACGCCTTAACCCCCTTCTCTTCGATCTCATCCGGTTCAATGTGATAGCCCGGGTCGTCATTGATCGAACGCAGCAGCATGCACGCAAAGGTGATTGCCAAGCCGATGACGACGACCACGTAGTTGTGATACATGAACCCGAAACCGGCGATAAACAGTCCCACAGACATGACGAACGGCAGGAAGGAACCGGATGGCATGTGGATGGAGCCCAGCGGTTCGGCCGGAGTCATGCCTTTGTTGCCCGCCATTTTTTCTACCCACAGTGCGTCCAGACCGCGTACCAGCGGCGTTTGCGCAAAGTTGTACTCCGGCGGCGGAGACGGAATCGACCATTCCAGCGTGCGGCCATCCCACGGGTCGGCCGGAGCGCGTTTGCCGCTTTTCGCGGTAACGGCGACGTTCACCAGGAACAGAATCGTACCGATGCTCATGCCAAATACGCCGATCGTACTGATAAAGTTACCCAATTCCAGACCTTGACCGGCCAGGAAGGTGTAGACGCGGCGCGGCATCCCCATCAGACCCAGGAAGTGCTGCGGGAAGAAGGTCAGGTGGAACCCGACAAAGAACGTCCAGAAGTTCCATTTCCCAAGCGTTTCGTTCAGCATTTTGCCGAACATTTTCGGCCACCAGTAGTAGAGGCCGGCAAACAAACCAAATACGAGACCCCCTACGATTACGTAGTGGAAGTGTGCGACGACGAAATAGCTGTCGTGGTATTGGTAGTCAGCAGGCGGATTCGCCAGCATTACACCAGTCATACCGCCAATGGTAAAGGTCGGAATGAATCCGACGGCGAACAGGTTTGCCGCGGTGAAACGGATTTGACCGCCCCACATGGTGAACAGCCAGTTGAAGATTTTGATACCGGTCGGCACCGCAATCAACATCGTCGCCAGACCAAACAGAATGTTGGCAATCGGCCCCATACCGACAGTGAACATGTGGTGCGCCCACACCATGAAGCCGAGGAAACCGATCAGCGCGGTCGCGAATACCATGGAGCTGTAACCAAACAGACGCTTTCTCGAGAAGGTACTTACGACCTCAGAAATGATACCAAACGCAGGCAGAATCAGGATGTACACTTCGGGGTGACCGAAAATCCAGAACAGATGCTGCCAGATCAGAACGTTACCGCCGGCATCCGTGTTGAAGAAGTTACCCCCAAACAAGCGGTCAAACATCAACAGTACCAGACCGACGGTGATCGCCGGGAATGCGAACAGAATCAAACCGGAGGTCACGAAGGACGCCCAGGTAAACAGCGGCATGCGCATGAAGGTCATACCCGGCGCGCGCATGTTGATGATCGTCACCAGGAAGTTGATACCACCGATCAGGGTACCAAGACCGGCGATTTGCAGACCGAGCACGTAAAAGTCGATCCCGCGTCCGCTGTATTCATTGAGGGCCAGTGTCGTGTAAGACGTCCAGCCCGCGTCAGGCGCACCGCCCAAAAACCAACTGGTGTTGAGAAGCACGCCCCCGAAGAAAAAGAGCCAGAAACCGAGTGCGTTGACAAACGGAAACGCAACGTCACGCGCACCGATTTGCAGCGGTACAACCGCATTCATCAGGGCGAAAATCACTGGCATGACCGCCAGGAAGATCATCGTGGTGCCGTGCATGGTAATCAGTTCGTTAAACGTCTTGGCACCGACGACGTTAAGCTCCGGATACATCAATTGCAAACGAATCAGCAGGGCCTCAATCCCGCCGGCCAGGAAGAAAATTCCGCCGGCAATCAGGTACAGGATCGCGATTTTCTTGTGGTCCACTGTCGTGAGCCAATCCCACAGCCCTGACCGCTTGGGTGCATGAGAAGCATGTGCAGACACGGTTTTACCTCCTTTTTTGCGTCACTGCCTCATGACGGTCACTTACTGTTTGTTACTGTTCTGTGCCTCGTCCTTCACGCTGAGCGTGTACAGGTAATCAACCAGCGCATTCACCTGATTATCATCCAGGTTGAGGTTTGGCATGGTGTTGCCCGGCTTCATGCCTTGCGGGTCTTTCAGCCACTCTGCGAGGTATTGCGGTTCGTTCGGTTTAATGCCCGCCACGCGCATGCGGTCGGCAAAGTTGGTAAGGTTCGGCCCCAGTTTTCCGCCTTTGCCGCCTACAGCGTGGCAGCCCAAACAGCTCTTTTCGAAAATAGCTTGGCCTTCTGCGGCACGGGCGGTAGCATTCTGCGGTTCGGCAGTCTGCGCTGCTTTCATTCTCTGTACCCACTCGTCGAATTCGGCCTGTTCCACTACGTCCACTTTGAAATCCATCAGAGCATGGGACGTCCCGCACAGCTCGGCGCATTTGCCGTAGAAGGTTCCGGTTCTGTCGGCCTGCAGCCACATTTTGTTTTCCATACCAGGGTTGGTGTCCATTTTACCGCCCAGCGCCGGAATCCAGAACGCGTGGATCACGTCGGCGGTGTTCAGGGTGAATTGAATCTTTTTGCCCACCGGCAGCACCAGATCCTGCGCGGTAGCTACGCCGAGATCCGGATACTCGAACTCCCACCAGAACTGGTGAGCGGTTACGTTAACTTGAAGCGCTTCCTTATTGTCGTATTCTTTGGAAAGGGCGAAACCGGTGGTGACTGTCGGGATAGCCATGATGATCAGAAGCAGGAACGGAATGGCCGTCCAGATGATCTCCAGCGTGTGACTGCCCTCCACCTGTTTTGGAATGCCCTCTTGTCCTGGGCGCTTGCGATAACGAATAAGGACATAAGTCAAGATCAGCATAACAACGATAAAGACGCCGGTCATGATGAAGAAGGACAACTTCATCAGATCGAACTGCATTGCTGCAACCGGCCCCTGCGGCTTGAGCGCGGAGAGCTCTTGGATGCCGCAACCGGTAAGTGTCAGCGCCAACAACCCAAACAGGAAAAGCTGACGCCAAAACTGTTGCCAACTCTTCATACCATTGAACCCCTCTTTCCTTCGTGTTGGTAACATTCCGCCCACAACTGCCGTGCAGCCGAATGTTTATTCGTACTCCTTTGTCTGTCAACCATCACTCCGCCTGCTGCTATCCCTCACTATAATACCCAATGCTGAAAAGTATTAGCAACCGGAGCGCGACAAACAAATAGAGCCAGGGCCATTCCCTACACCTACCTATACTGGTAACCTCTTTAGTATACAAAAATTTCTTGCAAGCTCCCATGCCATTTGTAATAAATCTGTTAACAAATTTATGAACAATTTTGTGAAACTATTTTTTAATGGGTTGACAAGCAGGGGATGTAGCGTGTCCTCCAGGAAGTTTTTGCGTCCATCGGCAAAAAAGCCCTTCGGAAAGACATCTTGTCTTTTCCGAAGGGCTTCGCTCGTCACGCCTTTTCCGCTCGTCCGCTCCTGATCAGCCAGAGGTGCTGCAGGTATTCAGCCACGCCGAGCAGGATGGCGGCAAAACCGGCGCCAATGGGGGCGATCCGTGCCCCGGGCAGGACAAAGGCGCTCAGGTTGACGATGAGGAAGGCGGCGATAAAATCGACCGCCGTGCTCAGCCACAAGGTGCCGGGCCTCAGCAGAAACAATTCCAGCACATGTCCGGCAATGGCAAAAACCAATCCCACACCGATCGACTGATAGAGGGAGGCGTAATTCAATTCCGGGAACAGGGCGTCGGCGAGAACGACCACTGCCGGGGAGACAAACAGCTTTAGGAGCAAACCGGCCACCAGCATCCTTCCTCCTTCTGTTGGACTACCATCAGTATGTCCGCCGCTGCTGCCGATTAACCCGCCGAAAAGCCGCCGCTCTGCCCTGCAGCGCAAACCACCCGCAGGGGTAACGGTCGCCGCCCAATCGGCACTGCTTTTCGCCTGTGAAAGCCTTCTGTTACGCCGCTTCCTGCCGCTCCTGCCGCGGATACGCCAGCGTCACCACCAGACCGACGACTGCCAACAACGCCAGTACGACAAAGATCTGATGCAGCCCGCCGGCCAGCGCTTCCCGCGCCGCCTGCAGCACGTCTGCCGGCAAGTGTCGGGCCGTCTCCGGGTTGAGGATTTTGTTGACGTCGATCCCCTCCGTCCCCTGGATGCCTCGTACCGACTGGTTGAGCATCAGACCGAACAGGGCGATGCCGATCGTCTGCCCCAGCGTCCGGATCAAGGTGTTGGTCGCCATCGCGGCTCCACGCAGGTTCCAACCGACGGACAGGACAGCGCCGGTAAACGAGGTAAAGGCAAAGCCGAACCCGAACCCGACGATAAAGGTGATCACAAACAGCACCACGTGCGGCGTTTCTGGCGAAATGAACGCCAGCCAGAGCGTCGCTCCAATCAGGGCGATTACCCCGATCAGCGAGGTGGTGCGAATCCCGATGCGGGCCAGCAGCCGGCCGCTCCACGCCGCTCCCAGCGGCCAGCCGATCGACATCGGAATCAGCGTCAGGCCGGAGCCGGTCGCGCCCTGACCGTAAACCCCTTGAATCCACATCGGCAGATAAAAGGAGACGGCTACCAAGACAGCCGACAGCAAAAAGCCCGCCAGATTGGCAACGCTGATGGCACGGATGGAGAACAACTGCAGCGGCAGCATCGGTTCAGGCGACTTTTTCTCGATGTAGAAAAACAGTGCAAGGCCGCATGCAGCTGCGACCAGCAGTCCGATGATCAGCGGCGAATCCCAGGGGTGATCCGTCCCGCCGCTCAACAGCGCGTACAGCAGCGCGGTCATGCTGAAGGTAAACGTCGCCACTCCTGCATAATCGACATGCTTCCGTTTCTTTTCGATCTGCTCGTGCAAATACATCCCGATCAGCGCGATGGACACAAGCCCGAACGGCAGATTCATGTAAAAGATCCAGTGCCAGGAGACGTAGTCTACCAACAGGCCCCCGGTCAGCGGCCCCAGGATGCCGGAGATGCCCCAGATCCCGCTCATCCACCCCTGCACTTTTCCCCGCTCTTCAAACGGATAGATGTCCCCGATAATCGTATAGGTAATGGTGATAATGGCGCCAGCGCCCATCCCTTGGAAGGCGCGGAACAAGATGAGCTGTTCCATCGTCTGGGACAGCCCCGACAGCACCGAACCGATCAGAAACAGGCTGGCCCCGATGCTGAACACAATCTTCCGTCCGTACAAGTCGGCCAGTTTTCCGTAAATCGGGGTGGTGACCGCCGACGTCAGCAGGTAAATGGACACCACCCAACTGATCAGATGAAGTCCTCCCAGATCGCTGACGATGGTGGGCATCGCCGTGCTGACAATCGTCCCTTCGATCGCGGCCAAAAAGGTGGCGATCATCACGGCAATGGTCACATTGCGCTTGTTTGTCACGCGTTTCATCATAGCTCCTCCACTCTTGCTGTTGCCGGCGTTTTTTCCCGCCGGTCATGAACCTGCCCGCGGGACAGCCTTAGGCTATGCGATGACACAAAACGAACGACCTGTGCCGCCAGTAATCTCGAGGCCCAGGTCGCCATGCACGCGCGCCCACGCTGTTCCTATTGGCTCGCTTTCTGCTTCGCCAATACGGGGTCGAACAGGGTCGGGCCGTACTTTTTCTCCAATCCGTTTATCCACTCGTCTTCGTATTTGGCACGGAACTGGCCCGCCAGTTTATCCTTGATTTTCTCCCGCACCTGTTCCAGAGCGGGCACGGGATTGCCCAGTTTTTCCTTGTTCTTTTCGTAGTATTCCTTGATGTGCTCTTCCGTCACCGGATACGCCTTGTCAAACAGCTTGTCTTTCAGCATTACGATTTTCAGCGCTTCCCGGAACGTCTGCTCGTTGTACCCTTTCTTTTCCAACGATTGGCGGAATGCTTCCTCCGAACCAAGCGACTCCTTCAGCGCCTCCACCTGTTTGTTCAGTTCCGCTTCGTCAATCGTGATGCCCTGCTGCTTCGCTTCCTGGGTGATCAGCGCATCCGCAATCAATTGGTCCATGACCCGTACTCCGTACTTGTGTCTCAACGCGTCGCTGAATTGCGACTCGGTGATCGTCACGTCTCCCACCTTGGCGACAGCCGGATCTTCCGACTCTCCCTGCGAAAGACCCACCACTGCCAGCGCCAGCAGCAGCACGGCGGCAGCCAGGATGGATACATCAAACTTTTTCATCAGGTCGTCCTCTCTTTCTTCCTTTGCACTTCTTACGCCTTTATGTCCATTATGTCATTATAATAGAGTGCAGTTGCGGAAGAAAGATGGAAACACGCTTCCACAACCTTTCCACAAAGGTGACGATTCTGTGACACTCTTGTAATCTTATAAAAAATACTTGGCAAACAAAGCGGAAATGATGGAGGCAAGCACTGGCCCCAATACCGCCCAAATTTGCAAAAACCGCTCCTGCTTTCTCCCCTTGTCTCCCTCGATCATTTTGGTAATATGTTCCATGTCAATTCTGTCGTGGTCCAACAATTTCAGGATAAAGTCCTTGTCCGTGATCCGTTTCAGTTCCAGCTCCGTCTGCAATTTGGTGATTGCCTGCAGCAGTTCGGCCCGAACCTCCTCCATCCTCTCCAGGCGGTGTTCGATGCGCTCCAGCCATGTGGTCGCCACGGACATTTTTCCTTCCAGCTGGTCAATCCGTTCCTCAAACTTGTCCAGGCGTTGATAAATCCGCTGCGCGCTGTCCGTCTCATTTTTCCCCGGCGTCATGGCTCCCACCTCCTCCAGCCTCCTCTTCTTCTACTCTTTATGTATGACAAGCAGCCGTGCTTTGCTTGTACCGCCGCCCCTTGGAGCAGCAGCAACAACAAAACAGGCCCCTCCCATCAGGAGCCTGTCGACAGCCGGGAAAACAGAGGCGCGCGACTGCGGACGTTCCTCACGATTCGATCCAGCGAAAGAGCGGCTCCAGCGCCCTGCTTGCATCCTGGTAACCCAGGTTGTACAAGTCCAGCAGACCGGCCGGATTGCGTTCCACTCGACGGATGCGAACCGGTTGGCTTGGCGTAATCACGAAAGCCCGCTTCTCCTCGCGCAGCGACCTGATCCGTGCCAGTGCCTCATTGTATCGGCGGTGATGATCGAACAAGACGCGCACCAGATTTTTGTACCGGGGAAACAATCGCTCTCCCAGCCAGGACAGGTTGACCGGCTGCCGGACGTACTCTTCCGTCCCTGTTCGCACGACAATGACCCGTTCGTTGCCATCCTGAAGCGACTTTTCAATCGGGATTGGGTCGGCCAGCCCGCCGTCCAACAGCGTCACCCCCTGGTACTGCACCACCCCCGACAGCAGGGGAATGCTGCAGGAAGCACGCACCGCCAGCAGAAATTCCTTGTGCTCGTCTTTGGAAAAGTAGACGCTCTCCCCCGTCTGGAAGTTGGTGGCCGCGACCACCAGCTTTTCCTTGGACTGGGAAAAGACATCAAACGCCAATGGACGTACGTGCCTGCGGATCTCGTCAAAGAGACAGTCCAAGCCCAGCATGCAGCCGTAGCGGAACAGGTTGCGCCACGAAAAAAAGCGCATGTCGCACAGGTGTTCAATGTAGATCGACTTGCCCAGTCCTTTCTCCCGCGCCAGATACGTGAGTGCATTGCAGGCGCCTGCCGAGACGGCCACCACGTACGGGGCGATCAGGCCATGTTCCAGAAAGCAATCCAGCACACCGGCCGTGTAGATGCCTCTCATCCCGCCTCCCTGAAGCACCAGGCCAAACCTGCTCATGCTGCGTCCTCCCTTCCGTCGAGACGGTATCTTTTCGTTAGTATTTCTGGGATGTACACAGACATGCACGGGCAGGCGGTCGTCAAAAGAGTGAGCGGGCACCGTCACACATGCGACCACGAACTTTGTGCAAAAAACAAAAGCACCGTCTGCCATCGACGGTGCTTGTCGTTTTCTCGATACGATTCGGCCCGGCTGCTCCGGACTTATTTCCCCATCTAACGCTCACAAGAGAAAGTCGTTACTTCACCGCGACCAGCAGAAACCGATACGCGGGTCACCACCTAGGATAAAAATTGAAAGAAAACGAAGCCGACGCAGGCTACATTCAACAAAAAGGTAATGCCCATCCCGAGCATCATGCCCTGAAGAATGCCGGTTCGCTTGCGAACCACCATCGCGGTCACGACGATTACCGGCAGCATGTAAACGAGCTGGCTGACCCCGATGAACAGAAAGGCTTCCGGATAAATAAACAACAGCAGATGCAGCAGGGCCGTGATCCCGACCCCGATCCACACATCGGTGGCGTGATTTACCGGCTTGTCAGACATGTCTATCCTCCATTTGCCGTTCGTCTCGTAACGCTTTCAGCACCTCTTCCCTTCCGTCCCGATAGAAAAGGTTGTAGGTGTCAAACGGAATGATCCGCCCGTCGGGATGGACGATGTGGACGCACGACTTCTTGACCGAGCGGACGTCAAAATTGTGCGCGTCCAAAAACTGCATGATGATGACCCGAAACACGTTTTCGTACCCGATCGAGTCGGGCAGGGCCACCTGCGGCAGACAGCAGAGCAGACTTCGCAGCGACAGCGCCGATGACTGCGGTGAATGGCTGGTGGAAAACAGGTGGAAGATCCGTTCTTGGAGTGACTGGTCCTGCTCAAACACGATCGTGTTGCGACCGCCCTCCAGCAAAATCTGCGGATCAATCAGTCCCGTCAGCGGGATGACGTTTCCGTTCAGCTTGAGCGCATACCCCATCGCCAGACAGTCGGGATGACAGGGAACAGGGATGATGTCCTCCGCCGCAAATACGCCGGACTGTTCGATGATCTTCTGCCGCACTTCGCTTAGCGTCAGCCGGTCGCGGGAGGGGTCAAACGCCTCCGTCCGTCCGGCCGACTGAATCGGCTGAAAGGTGACGCCGCGTACGGCAGGCTGCTTAAGTCCGTACTGGATCACCCTGCCGATTTCCCCGTCGTTCACTCCTTTTTTCAGCGTCACCACCAGCGTGGTGGAGATGTTGAACTCATTCAGATGCTCGACGGCTTTACGGCGAATCTCCCGCAGGTCGGCGCCGCGCAGATTCATCAGCGCCTCCTTTTCCAGACTGTCAAACTGCAGGTAGATTTCAAAGCCCGGCATGTATGCCGCCAGCCGCCGGACGAACTCCCGATCCTGCGCGATCCGAATGCCGTTGGTGTTGACCATCAGGTGACGAATCGGCCGCGCCTTGGCCATGTCCAATATGTCAAAAAACTGCGGGTGAAGCGTCGGCTCGCCGCCGCTGATCTGAACGATGTCGGGCTCCCCTTCGTTGCGGACGACCGCATCCAGCATCCGCTCAATCTCCGCAAGCGAGCGCCAGGTAGTCCTATTTGGAGACGATTCCGCGTAACAGATAGGGCACTGCAGGTTGCAGTGGTCTGTCACTTCCACCAGCGTCAGGCAGCTGTGCTGTTCGTGATCCGGGCAGAGCCCACAGTCGTAGGGACAGCCGTAGCGAATCGGCGTGTTCCACACCTGCGGCATCTCCGCCGGTTTGAGGAATTCCCGGCAGCGTTTGTAGTAGTCGACGTCGGTGGAGATCAGCACCTTTTCCCGCCCGTGGCGCGGGCAGTGTTTCCAGAGATAGACCCGCCCTTCCTCGAAGATGACTTTGGCTTCTGTCTTGCGCAGGCATTGGGAACAAATGCTGTTGGTCAGTTCGTAGAAAAGATACGGTCTGTTTTTCGGCATGGTTTACTCCTTTCCGTGCAGCGGCACACTCTTCCGACGCGGCCACTTCCGCATGAGCGACATGTAATAGGCAAGTCCGGCCAGACACGCCAGTTGGATGTTGTTCAGTCCCAGGTAGACGTGCGGCGTCGGTTTGATGAAATCGACGAGAAAACGGAAACTCAGATAGCCAAACATGAAGCACTGAAACAGCGCCCCCTCGGGCAGTTCCCATCGGCCAAGCCTTCGCCTCCGTTTGACTGCGAGCAGAAAGACAGCCAACAGCCCGAGAAAAGCGATTTCGTACAACTGGGTCGGATGTCTGGGCACACCGTCGCCGAAATCCACGCCGGTGATCCAGTCGGTGGGGATGCCGTGGGTATGATCGTCCAGGCCTGTCAAAAAGCAGCCGATCCGGCCAATCGCCATGCCGGTGATGAGGGGAAACACCATGTCGTCTCCAGTGGATTGGCGCAGACCGATCCAATGTTTTGTCAACTCCACGCCAATCAAACCGCCCAACAGGCCGCCCACGATCGTCTTGCCTCCCATGATATACGTCCATTCGTTCCAATGGGTCAGCGTCCTCGCCGGATCTTCCAGCAAAAACAGCAGTTTGGATCCGATAGCCGCTCCCAGCGTGGCCCCGACCAACACCCAAAACGCCTGGTTGACGGGAATTCGCCCTTTGCGCCGCGTCAGCAGATAGAGCCGAAAGCCGATGAAATACGCCAGCGCCTCAAACACAAAGTGCGGATGCAGCCGCAGCAGACCGACGTCAATAAAAACTGGAAAGGTCATGAATATCATCCTGAAAAATTCAATATCAACCATATTAGACGATATTATATCAAGAAATCACCATAGACACACAAAAACTTCCATCCGCCGTCACCCGCTGGTGCCGTTCCCGTCTGCTGACCAGATTCCTTGACTCGCGCACAAATCCCAGCAGCAAAGAAAAACTGCCCCGAAAGGGAAACTGCCCGGAACAGGAAAAAACCGCCCAAAAGGCGGTTTTCCCCTTATTTCTGTCTTCGCTTTTTCGCGGCCAGCAGGCGATTGAAGGTCTCGCCTGTCTTGTCTGCCGGCGTTTTCCCCCTGTCCGTCTGCGCGGCAGCGGTGCTGTCCGTTGCAGAAGCCCCTGCAGATCGGCTGCCGGCGGCGGAACGGCTCAACGCTTCCCCTTGCTCGCTGCTGCCGGATACCTGCGCGGAATGCCCGGCGGGAGGAGCCGCTGCAGCTGACATGCTGCTGTCCGTCGCGGCCCTCGTCTGCCCTGCCACGTCGGCCGTTTCCGCCTCATGTTTGGCTGCCCGGCTTCGTTTCCGCTCTTCCTGCTTTTCTCCCAAGCGGGCAAACACCGACTGGTGGCCTTCATTCCCGGCAGACCCGCGCTTGCGGAAGCGGGCCGCAAGCCGTGTCCACCATGCTTCCGGGAGCTGCAGACGGCGGCTGGCGACATCCAGCGGCCACAGCAGGGCGGCCAGCATCAGCAGCCATTCACCGATCGGCTGCGTATCCCACTTGGCGGGCAGCTTGCCGGTAAACACCTCGTCCGGTCTGGTAATCAGTCTCCCTTCACCCGCCGTCAGCCATTGTCTCAGTTCGCTGTCCCCGTCCCGAGGTAGGCCGTACTCCGGCGAATACGAGACAGTCAACCCGGCGGTTTCGCTTGCCGTTACCTGTCCGTTCGTTTTTTCCGTGATCTGTATCAGATAGCTGCCCGGTTCAGCGGCGGAAAAACGGCCCTCCAGCGTACCCGGAGCCACCGGTTTCAGGCGCACGGCCTCCCGGTTCATCTCCTGGTTGACCACCACCGCTTCCAGTTCCTGCGGCAACTTCTCCCCTTTGGGGACGGTGACGGTTATGACGCCGCTCGTCCCGTCCAACCGGGTCTCTGTCTTCCAGCGGCCCGTCGCGACCTGCGGCAGCGTCCAGGCCACCGCCTCGTTCCACATTCGGCTGTAGCCTGGCCACGTCACCCATGCCGGAGCCCATTTCCCCTCCAGATCGCTGGTCCAGGCGACCGACCGTCCCAGCCCGTACTGCCAGCGGATCAGAATCGGGTCCTCGTCCAGGCTGGTCAATAGCTGTTCAGCCGTCTGTTTTGGCGTCGTCGCCACGTATGCGTGCAGCGGCGGCAAGGGCTGGCGGAGCGCGGACCAGTCGTCGCCTCCGGTGCGCTTCGGCACCTGCGGCTGTTCCACGATATACGTGCGGCTGGCCAGCGCTGTCTCCTTACTGAAGATTTTCGGCACCGACGTCGCGTCTTTGGCGAAGTAGTAGCGCCCGTTTCCCCATTGGGCGATATCCTCCAGCAGCAAAGTATCGGCGTCATCACCGACGGCCACGGTGGACACGGTGATGTTTTCGCCCGCCATCTGCTGCAGGAGCGCCTGATAGTCACTGCTTCGGCCCGACTGTCCGTCGGTCAGCAGGATCACGTGCTTCCGCTTTGTCTGCATCGTCTTGATCCGCTCGTACGCCATCTGCAGCGCCGGGAATATATCCGTGCCGCCGTCGGCGAAAATGCCGCCGATCTGCCGATGGATTTCGTCCAGGTCGGTGACGGATCGGGGCGGAACCACTTCCCAGGGACTCCCGTCAAACGCAATGACGCCGATCTGATCCTGCCCGTTCAGCATCGTGGTGGCCCGGATCGCCGCTTCTTTTGCCAGCTCCATCTTGTCCACGCCGTGCGCGTCCGCAGACATGCTCCCCGACTTGTCGATCACCAGCACCAGTCCCAGCGAGGGCAGATCTTCCTTGCCGCGCAAATCCATATGGACCGGCAGCGCTTCCTCGATCGGGGTCTGCAGCCAGCCGCCCATCCCAAAGCTGTTGGAACCGCCGGTCATGATCAATCCCACACCTAGATCGCGGACCGCCGTCCGTATCCGCTCCATGTCGGCGTCGCTCAACTGGGTGGCCTCCACATCGGCGAGGATAATCGACGCGTACCGCTTGTATCCGTCCAGCGCCTTGGGCAAAAGTGACGGGTCCTTCACGTCCGTCTTGATGCTGCCTGCCGCAAGCGCGCTGACCAGGTTTTTCGCCGCGCCGGGATGTCCCTCCAGAACCAGCACGGTCGGGGCGCCTGCCACCTGCGCGTACGCGTGTGCCTGGTTGTTGGTCTGTACCGTGTCACGCTCCGGTTCGATCTCGACGCGGTAGCGCTGAAACCCTTCCTGCAGCGCTTTTTGCGTAAACAGGAAGCGGTTTTTCCCCTTTTCCACCTGTATGGTCTGCCGGCCTGCTTCCCGATTCCCCTCGTACAGGCGGAGCGTTGCCCGCGTGGCCGTCGTGCTTTCGACGTCCACCTTGATCGCGTACTCCTCGCCTGCGTACAGCCGCTCCGGCACCTGTACAGCCGTGAGCACCACTTCTTCTCCCTGCGGCTGCTGCAGGGAAACCGCTTCGACGGCAATGCCCCGTTCCGCCGCCAGCTTTGCTTCCCGCGCGGCATCGCCGTGCGTGGCCAATCCGTCCGTCAGGAGTACGATTTTGCCTCGCGCATGGCTGGGGATCATCGCGGCGGCCAGGCGGATCCCTTCGGCCAGATTGGTGGCATGCCGGTTCACTTCCACCCCGACCGGCTGCACGTCCTGCCGGGTCGTCAGCGGCTGGTCTACTGCCGCTTCCGCACCGACAGCCACCACGCCGAACTGATCTTCGGCCCGCTTCTCCTCCACCGCGGCGCGAATGAATTCGTACACCCTCGGGTCATCTTTCATCGACGCCGACCGGTCGACGACGACCACCACTGTCTCCGCCCGCACCGGATGGAGAAGCTGTGTCCCGGCGAGCGCCAAAATCAGCAGGAGAAAGACAGCACCGCGCACGGCAGCGATCAGCGTCTTGCGGCTGTTCGGCATCCTGCGCTGGCCGCGCCACCAGGAAGCAATCATCCAGGCGGCGGGAATCAGCAGGAGCAGAAACCACGGCTGCTGCACGTCAATACCCACGTTGATACACCCTCCATTCCGCAAACACCACCAACAGTGCCAGCGCCGCCAGCCACCCGGTCAGCTCCCGGCTTCCGGCAGCCTGTCCGTCCTGCGGCTTGGCTTCTCCTTCGCCGGCCCCGCTTCTTCCAACCGTCAGCGAACGCGGCGCGATGTCCGACTCCGCCTCGTCCATGTGAACCGCAAAGTAACGGACCTGTGCCGTTCCTGCGACTTCTTCCGTCAACCGGTACAACCCCGTCTGCTCCGGAACCCGGAACAGCCAGGTCGTTCCCTGCGCCTCGACGGCCTGCTCCCGTCCGTCCGGGTAGGTCAGCGTCCGTTTTTCCGCTCCCGGCGTCAGCGGAATCGCCAGCGTCTCTCCCGGAACGGCGGGGCCGATCGGAACGTTCTGGGCGGACGACAGCCAGGAGGCCACATTTTGCATGAAAATCGGGAACGCCGGCCGCAGCGGAAAGTCGGAATCGTGCAGGTCAAAGTTGACGATGACACCCTTTCGTCCCGCCAATGACCCGGCCAGGACGAGGTTGGTGTCTCCTGCCTTCACCAGCGGCCGCATGCCCGGCATTTCGCTTACCACGGAGGTCCGGGCCACGTGCACGTCCTGCCAATCCACGTGCTTCACGAGCGGATCGTCCGGCCGGAGTGTTTCCGGCCTGTGCTGCACAGCAGCTGCACCGGTGTACGGCAGCCAGTCTGTTTTTCGATCGGGAGCGATCACCAGGATGTTCCCCTCCGGCAGCCGGTCGGGCACCACGCCGTCAAACACCCACACGTCGGCCCTCTCGGTGCCATCCGGCAGCTCGGAGCGCGTCTCCACTTCCAAACGGCCGACTGACTGCAGGGCCTGGTGCAAAAACCGGTTTCCCTGCGGACTGACCAGCACGGCCCGCCCTTTTCCGGCTGCAAATGGCACGCTCCACCGCTCGTTGTCTTCCGCCAGCCCGTCCTTTTCCGGTTCGATCACCGCCCGGTAGACAGGGGCGGCGGGCAGGCGTTCAAAGGTAACGGTGCGGGACGCCCCGGCCTCCACCGCAAACTCGCTTACGTCCAGCACTTGTTGCTCGGGGCCGTAGATCGTCGCCCTGCCCCGCACGGGCTGACTGCCGTAGTTGTCGATCCGCAACAGCCCTTCTGTCCCGCCTTGGCCCGGCTGAGTAACAAAGGCGCCGATTGCTGCGTTTTCTTTTGCCCGACCCGCTTGCACAAAGCGATACGGACCGGATACTGCCAAGGCGCTCTCCTGTTCGGCCGCGCGGGCGGTCCCGCCGTCGCCAAACCACATCACCCCGCTGCCCGGCTCTGTCGCCGTGATCGCCGCGGCCAGCGACAGGGCCGCCTGCTGATCACTCGTCCCCGGACGAGGCGCCAGCGATTGCAGTGCCTGCAGCAGCGCCTGCCTGTCCGTACTCTTGGCCACCAGAACCCGCGGCTCCAGCCCCGCCTCGATCAGTGTGATCGCCTGCCCGCCGCTCAACCGTTCCACGATGCCGCGAGCGGCATCGACGGCCTGCTCAAAGCGGGAGTGCTCCCCTTCCCTGGTCAGCATGCTGCCGGACGTGTCGATGACAAGCACGGTATGGTCGGCAATTGCTCCCGCCGTGGGCACGGCCGGACGGACCAACGCCAGCACCAGCAGGACGGCGGCCAAAAGTTGGAGCAGAAGCAGCAGGTTGCGCTTCAACTTTTCCCACGGGCGCACCGCTTCCCAGCTCTGCAGCGTCCGCTGCCACAAAAGCGTGCTGGGCACCTCCAGGTCCTCCGTGTTCCGCTTGAGCAGGTAGAGGGCGACAATGGCCGGCACGATCAGCAAAAATCCCAGATTGCCCAACGCCATCCACTGCATGACTGCCTTCTCCTCCTCTCTACCGAATCAACCCTGCCTGCCGGAACACCCGAAAGACCATTTGCTCCAGCGGCGCTTCCGCCTCCACCGCTGTGCAGGCGATTCCCCGCCGGTAGGCGAAATTGGCCAGCTCCGCCTGATAGTCCCGCACGGTCTGTCTGTAGTGGTCGACGAGCTGCCGGGTAAGCGACACCTCTTTAAACTGCCGCGTCTCGCTGTCGATCAGCCGCCGCTCTCCCTCGTACGACGGCTCTCGTTCGTCTTGCGCCAGTATCTGAACCAGCGCGACCTCCTGCCGGGCAGCCTGCAGATAGGCGATGCCCGCTTCATAACCCGTTTCAAACAAAAAGTCGGACAAGACGATGGAGATGCCCGGTTTGCCCCGCACGGCGCCCGGTGATCGGAGCGCCCGGTTCATGTCACCTGTCCCGCCCGCCTGCAGCCCGGAGAGAAAGGAGAGCAGGTGGGCCGCCTTGTGTTTCCCCTGCAGATTGCACAGCGACGCCGTCACCTTCTGGTTAAAGGCGTATACCGACACATAGTCCAGATGGCAAAGCGAGATATAGCCCAGTGCGGCTGCCAACTGCACCGCCCGTTCCAGCTTCCGGGGTTCCCCGTAGGCCATCGACCGGCTGCAGTCGATGTACAGCGTGACATGCAGTTCCTGCTCATCGAGAAATTTTTTCAAAAACAGCTTTCCCGAGCGGGCGTAGGCGTTCCAGTCCAACTGCCGCAGATCGTCACCGGGAGCGTACGGCCGGTAATCGGCAAATTCCAGCGAACTGCCTGTCCGTTTGGAACGTCGTTTGCCCGCGTGGGTGCCGCTGGCCATCCGCCTGCTCAACACCTGCATCCGCTCCAGCCGGCTGAGCCACGCCGGGTCCAACAACTGCCCGCTCATGCCTTGTCCTTCTCCAGCGCGGCCAGAATGTCGGTGATAATCCGGTCAGGGCGGATGCCGTTTGCTTCCCCTTCAAAGTTGAGAAACACGCGGTGCCTGAGCGCCGGCAGCGCAACCGCGTCGATGTCTTCGTAGGCCAGGTTGAAACGGCCGGCCAGCAGGGCGCGCACCTTGGCCAACGCCACCATTGCCTGCACGCCGCGCGGTCCCGCCCCGGAACGGACGTACCGGTTGACCGACTCCACCGCCTGTTCACCGGGATGGGTGGCCAGCAGCAATTTGACCGCGTATCGCAGCACCGGATCAGCCACCAGAATGTCGCGCGCCGCCTGCTGGATCTCGGCGATCTCCCGTGCGGAGGCCACCTTTTCCACAGACGCCGGCTGTCCCGCCGTCGTCCGCAAAACGATCTCCCTCAGCTCATCCTCGCTGGGAAACGGCACGTCGATTTTAATCAGGAACCGGTCCATCTGCGCTTCCGGCAGCGGATAGGTCCCTTCCTGCTCCAGCGGGTTTTGCGTCGCCAGCACGAAAAACGGCTCCGGGAGCGGCCGCGTGCTCCCGCCCGCAGAGACGGTCCGCTCCTGCATCGCCTCCAAAAGCGCGCTCTGCGTCTTCGGCGTAGCCCGGTTGATTTCGTCAGCCAGCACGACATGGGCGAAGACGGGGCCTGGTTGGAACTGGAACGACTGCTGCCCCGTTTCGTCCACGCGCAGGATGTTGGTCCCCGTGATGTCGGTGGGCATCAGGTCGGGGGTGAACTGAATCCGCTGAAACGACAGTTCGAACGCCTGCGCAAGCGTCTTCACCAACAGCGTCTTGCCCAGCCCGGGCACGCCCTCCAGCAGCGCGTGGCCGCCGGCAAAAACCGCCCAGAGCAGCTGCTCCACCACGTCTTTTTGCCCCACCAGCACTTTTCCGATCTCCTGCCTCACCCGTTCCACCCGGCTGAGGCACTCTTCCACTGCATGTTGTGTCATCGCCACGTCTCCTTGCTTCACGTTTTCGCTTAGGGTTCGATACTGCTGAAATACGCTTTGACCGCGTCCTGGTAATCGTCCGGAATTTTCCCGTGTTCCAGGCTCTCGCGGGCAAACGAAGCGTATTGGCTGTATACCTCTTCATAGGGACGGGCAGCTCCCGACGATACCTGTGTCGTGGTGCTGGCCCGGGACTGGGAGGGACCGGCTCCGAGCGGACCGCCCACGGTATCGGTCGGCCCTTCTGCGCCGATGCGGGGCGATGGGACGGTCACCAGTTCATGTCTGCCTGCGCCCAGACCCGCACCCGGGCCCTTGCCGCCACCTTTGCCGGAACCTCCCCCCGCCCCGGCACCGCTGCCGGAGCCTGCTCCATTCCCGGAGCCATTACCCGCACCGGAACCGCTTCCTCCGCCTGCCTGGCCGTTTCCACCTGCACTGCCGGCTGGGGATGTCCCTTGGCCTTGTTGGGAGCCTGCTCCCGAGGAATTCGCCCCCGCAGACCCGGAGGCGGGGACTGCCGTTCCCGCGCCGACTGATCCCGCTGTTCCCGCGCCAAAGCCCATCCCTGTCTGGCCGGCGCTGCCGGACGGGGAACCGGCTGCTGCCAGCATCATCTGCGACTGCTGCAGCGCGGCCAGTGACTGTGCGGCCAGCAGCGCTCCCTGCTGCGCCTGTGTCACCTGCTGCATGGCCTGCAGCAAGCCGGATTGCAGTGATGCCATGGCCGACTGCACGTTGCCCTGGGCCAACTGCTCGGCCGCCTGCTTCAATTGCGCCGCGGTGGCGGCGGCGTCATCCGTCCCGGCGTCAGCAGCGGCCTGAGCCAAATGTTCCGCCGCTTTTTGCAGCTCCTCGGCAAGAGATTGCCGCTCCTTGGCAGACAGCGCCTCCAGCGCTTTAGCCGACTGGCGCAGCGCTTCTACCAGCGCCTGCCGGTCCTCTTTGCTGAGAGAAGCCGCCGCCTGCCGCAGTCCTTGATGCTGCGCCAGCGACTGCTGCAAACGCTGCAGTGCCGCCTGCTTCGCCAGTTCCGCCTGCTTCCATTGATCCAACTGCTTTTCCGCTGCCTTCAGCGCCTGGAGCCGTTCGGTCTGACTGTCCGCCTCCGACAGCGCCTTTTTGGCTTGCGCCAGTATCTCTTCCAGCTTCTTTTTTTGCGCGTCGCTCAACCCCTCAGCGGCTTTGGCCTCCTGCTCCAGCTTCGTCACCGCCTCTTGCGCCGCTTTCTTCGCCTCCCGCTCCTGGGCCAGCTGTGCCAGCCGCTCATCCTGCGGGTTGGCCCAGAAAACCAGCAGGAGACAAAGGGAGAGCAGGCATCCCGCTGCGTACGCGGGCCGTTTTGCATCTGGCAGGACGGGGATGCTCTCCAGCACCTGCGGCAGCGCCTCGCGCAAGCGGCGTACGGCGTCCTCCCGCTGCATAACAGCTAGCGGCGACGTACTTTCACGGTGCTCCAGCGCCGTCACGACCCGCTGTGCCAATCCCTGACGGTCGGCCAGCAGCGCGCACTCCCGCTCATCCGGACGGTGAATAAAGGCGACAATCGCTCCCGCCGCCACTGCGAGCAGGCAGACGGCGGCCGCAATCGCCTTGTAGTACGGGATGGGCACCAGGCGGGCAATGAGAAGAACCATCAGGCTTCCCCCCAGTCCCCACAGGACACCCGCTGTGAGCCTGAGCACAAGCTTCCGGACGCTCAACCTCCTGCGGATCGGCCGGAGCAGCGCGGACAGCTCATCCTTCTGTTCCTTCTGTTGCCGGATGGACACGACCCATCACTCCTTATTCGCCGCTTTTCGCAAACGGGGGCGCACCGGCTTGATCAGATAAACAGCCAGCGCCAGGCAGATTGCGGTGACAAACGTCAGAAACAGCACGTACAGCCAGAACGGGTCAACCGAAACGAACGAGAACTGGCTGCTGAGCGTCCGGCGCAGATCATGCACAGGTCCTTCGTTAAAAATGCCCAGCATCCCGACCAGCGGATTGATGCTGTGCAGCAGATCAGGCAACAGCGGCTCCGTGCGCACCGGCGCAGGGTTTTGCCGCTGCTGGTACTCGATGAACTCACGGATTACTTCGGCCAGGATGACGGTGCCCGCGGTATACGCGAAGACGACCGCATAGCTCAACACCGTAGCGACTCCCGTCCGTTTGATCAATGTCGAGATCAGCACCCCGACGCTGCCCAATGCCAACATGGTAACCAGGTAAAAGCCGAACACCTTCAGCAGTTGGGCGGGAGAGATGCCGCCGTACAAAAAGACGATCGCGTACAGCGGGATAGTGGAGAACACGAGAAACGTCACAAAGCTGAGTGACGCCAGCCATTTGCCCAAAATCAGTTTGGTCGCGCTGATGTTGGTTGTCAGCAAGACGTTCAGCGTCTGACGCTCCCGCTCTCCGGAAATCACCCCTGCCGTCAACCCCGGCACGACAAAGCAAATCATCCCCAACTGCAGGATTGAGAGCACGATGAACATTTCGCGCGAGTTGTTCATGTTGTAGTAGCCGCGGCCTCCCGTCACCAGATAGATAAACGTCAGCGTCACCATGCCCAACGCCAGCAGGTAAAAGGCGATGATCCACGGCGAACGGCGCGTCCGCATCCGCAGTTTCCACTCGTTTACAAGCACAGGGTTGCGCAATCGCTGCATGAGGTTCATGAGCCCACCCCCTTCGTGATTTCCAAAAAGATTTCTTCCAGATTGCCCTGCTCCTCGTTGAACGCGGCCACCGGCAGTCCCGCGGCCGCCAAATCGCGCAGCAGCGCTGCCTGCTGCTCGTCATTTCCCGTAAACCCGGCTACCACCCAGCTGCCTTCGCGCGTGACGTCTGATACGGTCGGCACTTCACGCAGCCGGGTCATCGCTTCCTCCACGCGGTCCAGCAGGCGGATGCGCAGCACCCGCTTTTCCTGCATCTTCTGGTAAATCTCGTCCACTCTGCCACACGCGACCAGGCTGCCGCCCTCGATGATGCCGATCACGTCGCACATCTCGGCCAGCTCCGGCAGAATGTGCGAGCTGATGATGATGGTCTTGCCCATGTCGCGCAGTTCCTTCAAAATCTCGCGCAGCTCGATCCGGGCCCTGGGGTCCAATCCGGATGCCGGTTCGTCGAGGATCAGCACTTCCGGATTGTGCACGAGGCAGCGGGCCAATCCCAGGCGCTGCTTCATCCCCCGCGACAGCGAGTCTACATACGCGTCCCGCTTGTGGCTCAGATTGACCAGCTCCAGCAATTGCGGAATGATCTGCCGGCGCTCCTGGGCGGGAATGTCGTAGTTGGCTCCGTAGAAGTCCAGGTACTCCTCCGCCGTCAAATTGTCGTACACCCCGAAAAAATCAGGCATGTAGCCGATCAGCTTGCGCACTTCACGCGGATGCTTTGTCACTTCGTATCCGCCGACGTACGCCTGGCCGCTGGTCGGCTCCAGCAAGGTGGCCAGAATGGACATTGTCGTCGACTTGCCGGCTCCATTCGGGCCGACGAAGCCAAACAAGGTGCCCTTCTCAATCTCCAGCGTCAGCCCTTTCAACGCTTCCATTTTGCCGTATCCCTTTACCAGCCGATTGATCTGGATCATGGACGCATCACCTTTCCTTCCACGCTGATCACCGGGGTGCCGAGGTGGCGGTAATCTTCATACCGGTGCGAAAACTTGATCCGAAGCGTGCCTTCGGGCGAGAGGTACACCGGCGTCTTGTCCCCGGTCATCGTGTTGTTGGCAAACGCCTTTTCGAACGGATCAAATTTATGGGTCTTCCAGTTGTACACCTGTTTATCAAACTGCGTATTGCTGTCCGACCAGGTGTAGAGGTAAATGTTCGTGATCTTCACCTGTTTGTCCCCAAGTTCGATCGGGAAGTCAAGCGTGATCTCGCCCGCCTGCATCATATACCCGTCGTCGCGTTCATCAACCTTCACCGAACTGCTCGTTTTGATAGGCACAATCGTTCCGGGCGGGTAGACAATATGGCCGTCCGTGGAGGGCTTCAGCGACAGCGGCTGCGTCACCAACGTCAGGCTTTCCGTCTGAGACCGCCTGTTCTTCACGTCCGTCTCCACCGCAGGGGTCTGTGTCCAGCCAAAAAGCATGAGTGACGCCGGCCGGAAGCCGCTTCCTCGATCCAAATCGTGGATCATCTCGCCTTCCCGACTCGTTTCATACGGGTCGTACCAGTCCACGTGCGGCGGGAGAATATCGGTTCTGGACTGATAGACAGAATTGTCTATTTGTGCCGGATTAAACGGCAGGTTGACCTGGACACTCGATCCCGGCGCCAGTTCAGGCACCTTTTGCACCTTGCTGCCCGAGACGATGACGACGTCCCGCAGCGCATACTTTGACTTGTTGGTCACCGTCCCTTTGACGGTGCCGTCGGCGTAGACCAGATCGGCCTCAAACAAACCAGCGTCGGTGACGATGTGCTCCATCCCCACCTTGCGCATGGACCAAAACTCGACGTCGCGGAACTGCACGAGCGACCGATCCGACTGCATCGAGACCCACGCCTTCGTCGACGCTTCACCGAGGTAATGGTGCTGAATCGGCCACACCTTGCCGTCTCCCTTTACTTCCAGCTCATAGTCGCCGCTCGTCGGCACAAACAGCGCCGTGACCGCCTTGGCCCGCGCCTGTCCGTCCCCCTGCAAGTGGATGATGCCGGTTTGATGCACGAGCGCGCCAGTTCCCCGCTGCAGCGCGCCGTACGAAAAAATAGCGACGCCGGTGATGACGGCAAACACCGGGACAACCACCCACATGTAGCCCTGCTTTCGCTTGCGGCGCAGCAGGTAATAGAAGACCGGACCCGCCAGCAGCGCGTAGCAGCCAAAAAACAGCGCTGTCCACTTCACGTCCGGCAATTTCAGCTGGGGAATGCGGTCGGCGGCCTGGTTTAATCCCCACATGCCATCCATGGGATCTCTTTCTGTTCGTTGCAGTGATGAGCCAAACGCCTTGGTCAGCGTCTCCGCCCAGAAACGGCTGTTGCCGCTCCAGCTTGCCACCGGCTCTTCCGACAGGTCGTAGGCAACGTACAGCACTTTGCCCTCACCCAGCGAACGTACCGCCATTAACGGAACGCCGCCCTCCGCATGGACCACGCTGCCCGTTTTCAGACGTCCCGCACTGATCGTAAACGGCTTTTCCAGCACAAGCGGCTTGTTTTTCTCCACCGCCAGACTGGAAAAAGCGGTCAGGCTCGTAACACCGGTCACCTCTACCGGCGAAAGGTCGGCAAGCACCCCCGCCGTCTTGTTGTAGTGGGCACCGCCGGCCAGCACGAGCATGCCTCCCCCCGCTGTCCAGTCGCGGATCGCCTGCACCTGCTGTCCATTTAACCCGTCCAGGGCAAAATTGTTCAAAACCAGAATGTCGAGCATTTCCAACTGCACTTTTGAAGTCGGGATCTGCTCCGGTTGCATCGGCAGGACCCGCACCGGATTGGGTAAGACCGATTGGGGCATCGCCCCAAGGAAGTTGGCGGTGTCAACGTCGGCCGCCAGCACGCCCACGAACAGCGTGTCCGGACCATGCCGGCGTCCGCCGATTTTCGTTTGGGCCACGATCTCATCGCCTTGAATCAGGGCCACGTATCCGAATGGGTCGATCGCGTTGCCCGGTACGGTGATCGTTACCTGCTTGGTCGCTCCTTTGGCGACGGATACAGGCTGGTAGTACCCTACAGAAAAGTCGTCATTCTTACTTCCGGCTACGACCAGACTGCCTTCCACATCCGCTCCGCCATTGCTGACTGTCACCTGAACCGGGACCACGCCTGCTTGCTTGTACTCACCGCGAATGCCGGGCGTGACGCCCAGTTGTACAGATGATTCCGCATGTACCGTTGCTGCCCGGCTGTCGGGCGGTCCGGCCAACAGCAGCAGGCAGACACATATGTGCAGCAGCCAGTGCTTGGACTTCGCCATATTCATTTCCGCATAACCTCCGCGAACAAATTTGTCGTTTACCTGTAATGACGTATGAATTCGACAAATGGCTACAAGTTGGATTCAAATCAATTGCCCTTTGTCAAAATATACAAACTTATCGCCGTAAAAATAAAGGATAAAATGCTGCCAGTCCCTGTGATGAAGAAGGTGCTGGACCAGCAGGCCCGGCAGCAAAAAAGACACCGCCAAAAAGCGGTGCCGGAGGATGGAACATACCGTATGGGGACGTGAAATGGCGACTCGAAGCACCCGACTGCTCACGCTGCCCTACGGGATGTGATCAAGCCTTGCCCGGAGCCGATACGACGGGCTGCTCCCGAAAAAAACGAGGCAGAAAGAACTGCGGATAGATCAACAGGTACAGGTTGGGAATCCACCAAACCGGATCAAAATCCCCTTTGAACAGCCAAAAGGAGATCGCCTGCAGACCGGAACAGGACGTCAGCACCAGCGAGATCAGCGCCAACGGCCGCCAGCAGCTGTTTTTCCTGCGGTACGCGTACAGACTGGCAAATCCGGTGATCGAGATGAACAGATCGAGAAAAACCCTGTCAGCCGCTTCATTTGGCCTCACTCTCCGCCACAACGCCTTTTTCCGGCCCGGCCGAAGCGCTTTCCCCGTGCGCCGCGCCACTCAAATTCAGCATTACGCAGCCGACGATGATGAGCGCGATGGCGATGATTTTTTGCGCAGTGAGCACATCCTTGAAAAACAGGAAGCCGATGACGGCAATCGCCGCCGTCCCCACTCCCGACCAGATCGCGTATGCCGTGCCCACCTCAAGCTGTTTGAGCGCCATGCTCAACGACGAAAAACTGATGACGTAAAACACGAACATCAATACGGTAAAAACAGGCCGGCTAAGCCCGTTCGACAGCTTCATGAATGTGGTGCCCGCCACCTCGAAACAGATGGCCAACGCCAGATACAACCAGCTCATACGCTCTCCTCCTGTCGTTTTTGGGTACGGACCACTCCGCCCAGCAAGATGTCGATCACCGCGTCAAGCGCCTGATCAAGAGTCATGTTGTTTCTCGTCAGCCACTGCCGGTTGATTAACTGCTCCCAGGCGCCCACATACATCTGAATCAGGATGTCCGTGTTCACCCGGCGAAACACGCCTTTGCCCATCCCTTCTTCCAAAACGGCCCGGACCTGGTCCCACTCTTCCTTAATGCACGCGTCCACGAGTGCCCACTGGGCGGGATAGTATCGCTTCAATTCGTACCACAACCGCAGGTCGGTGCCGCCAAACCCGCTCGGCACATAAGTCAGCAGCCGGCGCAGCTTCTCCGTCACATCCAGATCCTGCCGATTCACGATGGTTTCCATGCTGTCCCGCACGTCCTGAATTTCCTGTTCGATCAGATGACCAATCAGTGCTTCCTTGGACGGAAAATGGCCGTACAGTGTCTTCGTGCTGACACCCGCACGGCGCGAGAGGTCCGCCATCGTAAATTTGAGGCCTCTGGTCTGGATTTCTTCAATCGCCGCCTGAACAATGCGTTCCTGCAAGGGCATCCCACTCCTTCCACTCGGAAACCAAGGAAAATATTTTATTTCTATCATTTTCCTCACGCCTGCAGTATAAGAGGAATGCGAGCCAAGTGTCAATCCTTTCCAAACCCGCACATTTTCAAGCATGGGCAATTTTGCTATTGTTAGGAGAAAAGGAGGATTACCATGAACAATCAGGACACCCCCACTGCGCCCGTGCGGTTCCTCGAGGGTGACCGGGTGTACTTGCGGCCCATCGGCCTTGACGATACCGATCTCTATTTCCGGATGCTGTTTGACCCGGAGGTGCGGAGACTGACCGGCACGCAGAAAAGCTTTACCCGTGAACAAATATACCGATACATCGAAGGAAAAACGCAGGACCCGTCGTCGCTCCTACTGTTGATCGCCTTGCGGGAAACGGACGAGGTGATCGGCGACATCGCCCTGCAGAGCATCGACAACGTGAACCGCAATGCCAATATCCGTATCGCCATTAATTCCCAGGAACACCAGGGCAGGGGGCTTGGCACGGAAGCCATGCGTCTTCTGCTCGACTACGCATTCGGGATTTTGAACCTGCACCGGATTGAGCTGAACGTCTTCTCCTACAACTCGCGGGCCATTCGCGCCTATGAAAAACTCGGCTTTCAGCGGGAGGGCGTGCAGCGCGAAGCCTTGTACTACAACCACCAGTATCACGACTCGATCATCATGAGCATCCTGGAAGACGAATACCGAGCGCAGCACCTGAAGAAACACGTCTAGCCGCCATAAAAAGACTGAAGACAAACTGTACTTTTTGCCATTGAGTTCCTCAAGGAAACAATCTACCATCGTTCCCAGGCCGGAAGGCCTGCACTTTTTACAACCAAAGGTGGAGATAAAGTACGAGCATGGAGTGATGGGCCAACCGAGCTCCTTTGACGACCTGCTTAGCGGAAAATCGAAGTCGCGGGGAAAAACAGGGGAGCACAAATCTCACTTCGTCGAACTACCAGATGTTTGCCCCCTGCACGCGTTGCGTTTTGGAGCGGACATTACAACTTCTTTGCTGGTCGTCAAGATAAAAGGGGGGAGAAATTTATGAAGCTGTCTATGAAGTTGTTCAAAAGAATTTTTTCTCCTGTTTTAGCTCTGTCTGTTTTGGCGGTAGCAGTACCTACTTCTGTTTTTGCCGCAGAAACAAACACGGTGTCACAACTCAACCCTTCTGTGGCGAAGGTCAACACAGTGTCGCCAAAGGTAGAAACACAGGGTGTCAAAACTGCAGCACTCCAGAAAGCGGTATTGAAGTTAGCAGATATGCTGGAATCGCAAGCCATAAAAAAATTGCTCGACTTTGTTGAGGATTACGGCAGTAAAAAAGTAGCAGATACTATCAGGAAATATGCCGATGATATTGCTGATACCTTGCGGACCATAGCTTCTTGGAAAGACCTTTCTATCAAAATCATTCAAGATCAAGTTAGCGGGGTGTTATATGATCTGGGAGTACCACTGAGTACAGCGAGACAGGTTGGTTGGGTCATTTCAAAATTCGTAGACTGGGTATTACTATAGTACAAGGAGGGTGCTATGTACGAGGAAAGAATCAAGGATCTTGAAGCAAAATTGAGTCTAGCCACCGACGCAATTACGTTACTCTTAGATATGGTGAACAAGGAGCATAAAAGCTTTGCGATTCTGGCCTTAGCCACTGGCTTTACTGCCGACGAGTTGGAACGCCTGGAAAAGCTGTTTTATCACGCTGGCAAATCACAGTGGGACAAGGACACATTTGTGGCAGAGTTCGAGAAGCGGCTTCCCAAAAGAAGTGCAATGTTGAAAAGCATTTTGGAAGGGCTCAAGTCAGATGGAAAGTACGTATCACTATGCGAGAAGTATTTGGATTGACAGAAGAGGCTGTCCAATAAGTCCCCAAAATAAAAAATGGGCGGAAAACCGATAAGGTTTCCGTCCATTTTTTGGCTACTTGGTTTCTTTAAGTTGATGGCAGTCAGATGGATGCTCGCCACCTTCATTAGATTATGGGCCAAGGTCACAATCCCATTTCGGTCAATTAGTCTGCAGCCGGTCGCAGTAGAGTTGGACCGCTTCCCGCAAAAAGGCGGCCAGCCCTTCCCGGTATTTGTCAAACGTCGCTGTAAAGCGTTCGTCGGCTACGTACAGCTCACCCAGCCCCCTGAAAATCTCCGGTGTGCACTCGTAGTAGTAGCGGGTGATGTGCTGTCTCAGCTTTCCGACGCCTTCCTGAACCTGCGGATCGGCCGGTCCGTTTTCCATCGCCTCGACGATCCCGCGGATAACATTCTCCCATTCCCCCATGATGCGCGCCCAATCGCTCTCTGTGTAGGCGTTCGTTCGTCTTTCCGTCTCGTCGACGATCGCGCTTCCGTACTTCGCTCTCGCTTCCGCCGCGTATTTCTCCTGGTGTTCCTTGATCTTTGTCATGTCAAACCCGCCAAACATGTCCTTTTTATCCATTGTGATTCCTCCTTCAATGGAAGAGAGGGTTTTGTCCACGGTGCGGATGATCTCTTCCAATCGTTTCTTTTTTTCCAGCAGCAACTGCTTGTGGTCCCTCAACGCCTGCGCGCGGTCAAATCCGGGACTGTCCAAAATCTGCTTGATCTCCTGCAGGGGAAAGCCAAGCTCTTTGAAAAACAAAATCTGCTGCAATCTCTCCAGGTCCTCGTCGGTGTACAGCCGATACCCGGCCGGGGTTATCGCCGCCGGTTTCAGCAGCCCGATCTGGTCGTAATAATGGAGTGTCCGCACGCTCACACCTGCCAGTTCGGCCACTTCCTTCACCATGTACGGCACGTCATCACCTCCACCTCGATCATAATGGCTGACGCAACGTGAGGGTCAACAAAAAAAGGAACAGGAATCATCTGGTCCTGTCCCCTCATTGTTTCCTTTACGCATGCTGTTCCAACCGCTGCTCCAGCCGTTCGATCCGCTTGCGGTAGGCAGCTTCCTCCGCCTTGGACTTGCGGCGCAGCAGGCTGCTTTTTTTCTTCCACAGGTCAAACGCCCGCAGTGTGCAGTGCAGCGCCTGTTCATAGTCTTTAAGATGATGCTCGTAGATTTTGGCCAGCTCGACATAGACGTCTTCCGGCACGTAGCTGCCCGATCGGACCACTTCTTCCCACAACCGCATTGCCTGTTTCCAGTCTTTTTTCCGCTTGTAGCAGTGGCCCATCGCGATTGTCGCCTTCACGCCCAGCGGATGACCGCTAGTTGCGACCAATCGGTAGGCGCGGAGGGCGCTTTCGCCGTCGCCCAATGCTTCATACCAGCGGGCGATGTTGAACCGCTCCTCCGCGGAGACGTCCTCCCTGTCCCAGGCGAGCAGCAGGGAAGAGAGGCGGATGTACAGCGTGATCAAGGAGAGCACGTCCATCTCGTTGTGGGCGAGGACGCCCTTGATCGTATCCGGGTCCTTGTCCGTGAGATAGTCAAAGTACCGGATCGGCGCCAAATAGCCGGGAAGATCGTTCTCCCGCCGGACGCCCAGCTTCTCCTGCTCGATCAGCGACAGCCGGCAGGACTCCAGATCCTCCCGCCACAGCCTCCTCGCCCCGTGCAAGAGGTCGTAATGGCCGAACGACGGCAGACGGGGCACAAGATCGCGCAGCAGCGTATGCCGCGTCTTGACCTGCGGCCAGTCAAATGACTTGCCGTTGTACGTAACCAGATCGGTCGCTGTTCGCGCCGCTTCCAGAAACGAGTGGTAGAGGGCGGCTTCCGCGTGAGGAGCGGTCAAAAAGTGCTGGCGGACGACGACGCAGTCTCCCTCGAACCGGCTGTGTCCCAGCAAAAAGACGGCATTGCCCGCTCCGCCGTGCAGACCGGTCGTCTCCGTGTCAAAAAACAGCAGGTCTTCCGCCGTTTTGCCTGCCGCCGACAGCGGATGGCGGATGCCCGCACGCTCCCAGGCGTCGATCGTCTCGTACAGCTGGGCAAACGTGTAAGCTCCATGCCGCGCCGTTACCGGGTAGCGGACCTCACGCACCATCACGTACTCGCCGTCGAGCACGTACGGTTTGGCCTGCAGGCCGGCCCACTTTTCCCGGTACGGGATGTCCAGAAGCGACGCCGTATCGGAGGCCGCCGGAGAACTGACAGCCCCGCCGGGTATCCCGTCCCCCTCCGGCTGCCTGGGGGCTTCCCGGGTGAGATGCGGTTTGAGGCGGTTCAGCTTCGCTTTAAGAGACATGCGGGCTTCCCCCCTGGGCGACCCGCAGCAAGGAGAGCGCCAGTTCCTTGCCGCCTCCTTCTTCCGCCGCGCCGACGCAGGACGGGCAGCCAGACTCGCACGGGCAGGAACAGATCAGCTCCTCCGCCCGGGCCAGGATCGTCTCCATCTGCTTGTACACCTGCTCGCTCAATCCGATGCCGCCCGGATAGCGGTCGTACAGGAAAATCGTGGGCTGACCGGAGTGCACCGCTTTGCGCTGCGGAATCACGTGCAGATCGAGCGGATCGCACATCACGAACAGAGGGGCGACGTGCTGCAGCACGTGAGCCAGCCCCACCAACCCACGCTCCACTTCGCTTGTCCTCACTTCCTCCAGCAGCGCTTCGGAAAATCCGATCCAGGCCGCGTTGGTGTGCAATTCTTCCTCCGGCAGGTGGATCGGACCGGAGCCGATGTTTTCATGTGTCTCAAACTTGATTTTCTTGAAAATGGTCGCCATGGCGTGGACCGACACTTCCCCGTAGGCGTATTCGGTCTGCGGCCCGCGACGGGACTGATCCTGCTCCAGCACCTTCAGCTGGACGGCCAGGTTGGCGTCCGTATAGTAATCCACCTGCACTTCCCGCACGTACGCTTTCTTCTCTTCGTAGTCCAGTTTCTCCACCTGATACTGCACGCCCTGGTGAAGGTAAATCGCTTCGTCGTGCAGAAGCGTCAGCGAACTGAAGCGGTCCATCTCCCCGATCACCTTTTCGTTGCCCCGCTCGCTGATGTCGATGATCACCACGTTTTCCTGGGAAGCCGAACGGAGGCTGATGTTGTGCGCTGGAAACGAGTCGTTCATCCAGAACCACTTGCCCTTGGCGTGGTGCAGAATCTGCTCTTCCGTCAAAAACTCCAGGATTTCCGTGATCTCCGCCCGGCCGAAGCGGTCCCCTTCGGAAAAAGGCAGTTCGTAGGCAGCGCATTTGATGTGATCGACGAGGATAATCAGGTTGTCCGGGTTGATCCGGGCCGACTCCGGGCTGCGTTCAAAAAAGTATTCGGGATGCTGAATCACGTACTGGTCCAGCGGCGTGGAGCTGCCGACCAGGACGACGACCGACTCCCCCTGCCGCCTCCCGGCCCGGCCCGCCTGCTGCCAGGTGCTGGCGACCGAACCGGGATAGCCGGTGATCACGCACGCCTGGAGCTGGCCGATGTCGACGCCCAACTCCAGCGCGTTGGTGCTGACCACGCCCATGATCTCTCCCTGGCGCAGCCCCTTTTCGATCGCTCGCCGCTGGCTGGGCAGATAGCCGCCGCGATAGCCCTGGATCGTCTTGGGCCCCAGCTTCCGTTTGACCAGTTCTTGCAGATACTTGAGCAGGATCTCCACCCGCACCCGGCTGCGTGCGAACAAAATCGTCTGAATCCCGTTGGACAGAAACAGCTCCGTGATGTCCCGGGCTTCCAGCGTGGCGCTGCGCCGGATGTTCAGCTGCCGGTTGACGACGGGCGGATTGTAAAACAGGAAGTGTTTTTTTCCGGTGGGCGCGCCGTTGTTGTCCACCAGCACCATCGGCTCTTCCGTCAGCTGCTCCGCCAGTTCCCGCTGGTTGGCAATGGTGGCCGACGTGCAGATGAACTGCGGACGGCTGCCGTAAAACGCGCAGATCCGCTTCAGCCGGCGGATGACATTGGCCACGTGGCTGCCGAACACGCCCCTGTATGTATGCAGTTCGTCGATGACGACGTATCGCAAATGTTCAAAAAAGGAAACCCACTTGGTGTGATGAGGCAGGATGGCCGCATGCAGCATGTCCGGGTTGGTGATCACGATGTTGCCGGCCTTGCGGATCGTCTGTCGGATTTGGGCGGGCGTATCCCCGTCGTAGGTTTCCGACTTGATCGGCAGTCCCGATTCGTTGATCAGCTCATGCAGCTCGCTTTTCTGGTCCTGGGCCAACGCCTTCGTGGGAAACAGGTACAGCGCCCGTGTCTCCGGGTCTTCCGCAAGCGCCTGCATCACCGGCAGGTGGTAGCACATGCTCTTGCCGGAAGCGGTGGGCGTCACCGCCACGATGTGCTTTCCATCCCGCACGTGGCGAAAAGCCGTCTCCTGATGGGTGTACAGCGAGGAAATCCCCCGTTTGGTCAGTGTTTCCCGAATCCGCCCGTCCAGGTCAGGGGGAAAGGGAACCGTTTGCGCCTCGCGGGGTTCGATGGTTTTCCAATGCACGATGTTTCGCGCAAAGCGCTCGTCCTGGCGCAACCGTTCCAACACCTGCGCCATGTCCAGCTTGATTTTCACGTCGAACACCACCTTCTTTCTCTATTCTACGAATGTACGTTCGACAAGTAAATGGCTCGCGGGAAATCCACTTCATGGGATGGACATGGGAGGGGAAGCCGCCGCGTTACAACGCCGGCGGCGCTTGCCCCGGCGGGTTCTGTTCCAAACCACCCGTTTTTTTCGCCACGGCCAGCCCCGGACCGCCCAGGACCAGGCCGGTCAGACCGTATTCCGCCTTCGCTCACCGACGGAGCGCCCACAACACAATCCGCTCGTACCATTTCCAGGGCAGCAGGCTTCTGAACAGATTCATCGCCGCTGTCCCCCGTCCCACGGGATAACGCAGACGAGGCGCGGGAGCGAGCGCCGCTCTCACCACCGCCGCCGCCACTTCCTGCGGGGGCGGCGCCGTATCTGCCGTCTTTCTGGCCATGCGCAGGACGGCCTCCAGCATGGGCTGATAAGGGGAGTCCTTTCGCGCGGGGATGGTCGCAAATCCTTTGCGCCAAATCTCTGTCTTGTACGCTCCCGGTTCGATTAGAACAGCGTGGATGCCAAACGGCAGGACCTCAAGTCGCAGCGCTTCGGTAAACCCCTCGACGGCAAACTTGGTAGCGGCGTAGGGGGCGAACCCCGGGAACGCGATCCTCCCGCTGACGCTGCTGATGTTGATGATTGTCCCCCGCCGCTGTCTTCTCATGTGCGGCAGGACGGCCCGGGTGACGGCGACTGTCCCGAAGAAGTTGGTCTCCATCTGCGCACGCCACGTGTGATCGTCCACTTCCTCGACGACTCCTCCGGCAGCAAATCCGGCATTGTTGACCAGCACGTCAATCCGGCCGTAGTCCGCGGCGATCTTTTCGAGGGTTTGGCGAATACCCGCATGGTCGGTGACATCCATCCGCCGCACGTCAATGCTCTCCCGCACGCCGGCTGCCTCCGCCGTATGCAGCAGGGCATCCCGCTTTTCCGGACTGCGCATCGTGGCGACAACGCGATACCCCGCCTGCGCCAAGGCAACGCTCGTGTGCAGGCCAAATCCGCTGGAGGCTCCCGTAACCAGAGCGACCGCTCGTGTTTCCCGCTCTATCGTCATGACCGTTCCTCCTTTGTGCAAGTGCCGCCCAACAGGCCAGCCACTGCACAATCATCTGGTTTCTCTCATCTTATCTCACGCAGCTCGCATGAACCAGGACAAAAAAGGACGCCGCGTGTGCGCGAGCGTCCCGTTTGCTTTCTTACTTCTTCAGGTCCTCGATCGAGGTGATGTCCATGTAGCTCGGCACCACCAGACCGATCCTCGTGCCGTTGAGATTGGGGCCGAGGTCTTCGACGTCCTTGCCCAATTTCTCGTAGTAATCCGCATGCGTCGTCGGCAGCCAGGCCGCCACCATGCCGTCCACGTCGCCGTTGGCCACGCCGGCCCACATCGGGCCTGCTTCCACCTGGTTCAGCTCTACCTTGTAGTTCAGCTTCTCTTCCAGCACCTTTTTCACCACGTGGGTGCTGGCGATTTCGGAATCCCAGGCGACGTAGGCCAGGGTGATGGTTTCGCCGTTGCCCGGCTTGATGCCCTGCACCCATTTATTGACGAGTTCCTGGTTGTTGTTCACCCATTCAGCTGCCGCTTCCTCCGGGTTTTTGCCCTCGGAGATGGCCAGCATCACCTTTTCCATATCGCTCGGCGTCCAGGTGAAGTTGTCCAGGAACGCATACGCGCTCGGGTGCGCTTCCTTCAGCCCCTTGCGGACGATCGTATGAATCTGCTCTTCTTTCCCGTACACCCCTTTGGGGTCTTCCAGATACTTCAGGTCAAATTTGGAAAACATCCAGTGCGGAGTCCAGCCGGTCACGATGATCGGCTTTTTGTTTTTGATCGCCTCGCTGAGCGCTGCCGTCATCGCCGCGCTGGAGCCTTCCACCAGCTCCCAGTCCTTCAGTTCGTACTCCCCGACGGCCTTTTCCGTCGCTTTCATCAGGCCGGCACCGGGGTCGATCCCGATGATCTTGTACCCCACCTGCTGGCCGACACTGCCTCCGCCGGCGTCCTGCGGCGTCTGCTCCTTCGAGGAACAACCGACCATCAGCATGCTGATTCCGAGGAGAACCGCCAAACCTTTGACCCAACGTTTTTTCATTATTTATCCCTCCCGCAGGTTTTTCTTTTTCCCCATGTTTTGGGTGATGCGATCCAGCAAAATGGCCATAATCACGATTGCCAGCCCCGCTTCAAACCCGGTGCCGATATTGATTTGGGTGACTGCCCGGTAGACATCGGCTCCCAGCCCCTTGGCACCGATCATGGATGCGATCACGACCATGGACAGCGCCAGCATGATGCTCTGGTTGACGCCCGCCATGATCGTCGTCTTGGCCAGCGGAAGCTGCACCTTGAATAGCTTTTGCCAGGAGGTGGAGCCAAATGCGTCCGAGGCTTCGATCAATTCCCCCGGCACCTGGCGAATACCCAGATTGGTCAGGCGAATCGTCGGCGGCATCGCGAAGATTACAGACGCGATCACACCCGGCACCTTGCCAAGACCGAAGAAAAAGATGGCCGGAATCAAGTAGACAAAGGCCGGCATTGTCTGCATGAAGTCGAGCAGCGGCGTGACCACGTTGCGCACCGAATCATTGCGGGCGCACAAGATGCCGGCGGGCACGCCGATCACGATCGAAATCAACCCGGCGGTAAGCACCAGCGCCAGCGTTTCCATCGAATGTTCCCAATACCCCAGATTGGCGATCAACAGCAGGCCAATCAGCGTAAACAGGGCGACGCGCAACCGTCCGACCATGTAGGCCAACAGTGTGAAAACGAGAATCAACAGCCAGTCGGGCAGACTGGTAAAGATCAGTGCAAACAGATCCACCGTGCTGCCAATGATGGCCGAAATCACGTCAAAAACCAGGCCGAAATGCTCATCCAGATACTGGACCAGCCGCTCCACCCAGCGATCGAGCGGCAGTTTCGGAAACAGCTCACTCACCCTCTACCACCTGCCTTTCTGCTTCTGCATCGGACGGCGTTATCCGGTTAACCTTGCCGGCTAGTCCACCCAATACCGCCCCTTTCACGACGACACCCAGCAGGCGGTTCTGCTCGCCGACGACGGCTACAGGGACGTCGGAAAACGCCACCAGGTCGAACATTTCGTTTAACAGCGTATGGGCCGAGACGGTCGGCACCTCGCGTTCCATCACGTCTTCCAATGTCTTCGCTTCCCGCGAGGCGGCATTGACCGCGTCCGCCTTGATCACACCGATCAGCCGTTTCTTTTTGTCCACCACGTACAGGCTGGAGACGCCCCGGTCTTTCATCAGCTGCAGGGCGACCCGCGGCCCCTTGTCCAGGGTAATGGTTTCCGCCCGCTTCATCACGTGTTCCGCTGCCAGCACTTTGGAGCGGTCCACGTCTTCCACGAACTTCTCCACGTACTCGTTGGCCGGATTGGTCAGAATCTCTTCCGGCGTGCCGATCTGGACGATCGCTCCGTCTTTCATCAACGCGATCCGATCCCCGATTTTCAAGGCTTCGTCCAGATCGTGGGTAATAAACAGGATCGTTTTCTGCATGGTCGTCTGCAGCTCCAGCAGTTCATCCTGCATGTCTTTGCGGATCAGCGGGTCCAGGGCGCTAAAGGCTTCGTCCATCAAGAGGACGTCCGGATCGTTGGCCAGCGCTCTCGCCAGCCCGACCCGCTGCTGCATCCCGCCGCTCAACTGATCGGGAAAGCTGTTTTCCCAGCCGTTGAGGCCGACCAGCGTCAAGGCGTTTTTCGCCTTCTCTTCCCGCTCTTTTTTGGGAATATTCTGCACTTCCAAACCAAATTCCACGTTTTCCAGCACCGTTCGGTGGGGAAACAGCGCAAATTTCTGAAAGACCATGCCCAGCTTTTTCCGCCGGACCTGCTGAAGCTGTTCGGCGTTCATCCGGACGATGTCTTCCCCATCGATCAGGATGCTGCCGGCCGTCGGTTCGATCAGCCGGTTAATCAGGCGCACCAGGGTCGATTTACCGCTGCCGGACAGACCCATGATGACAAAAATCTCGCCCGCCTCCACCTCAAAGCTGACCTGATTGACCCCCACGGTCAAGCCTGTCTCCTTCAAGATATCCTGCTTGGACCATCCCCGCTTCAGGTAGTCAAACGCGCGATGAGGCTGACGTCCAAAGATTTTCGTGAGATTTTCCACCTTGATTTTCGGCATAACGTCACCTCCAACGTTTTTGTACGGACGCAATCGCTCCTCCTCATTGTAGCGAAGCGAGGTTGGCTGCCACAAATTTGGTAATCCGCGATATTTGGGACTATATAGCGTTCAGAAAAAACTTTACGTACTTTTTTTACTATATACTAAGAATATCTCGTATATACTGTATGATGTGGTCATTTACTTCTGGTCGTTTCCCTAGTACAATTCGAATCAGGTAAAATGGATAGAGGAGCTGCTTTGTTTGCTATGGATGCCAAACATGAAGAAATCCTTCAACGGGCTCAAGAACGGGTAATCGAAGCTCTCGCCAAAAACATGGATCTGTACGGAATCACCATGTCCACGGGGTTGCTGTACGGAACCCTGCTGTTTCAAGACAAGCCGATGACGCTTGATGAAATGGGCAAAGCGATGGGCATGAGCAAGACGAGCATGAGCACCGGTGTGCGCACCTTGATGGAATTAAAAATGGTAGAAAAAATTTGGAAAAAAGGAGCACGAAAGGATCACTACGAGGTAAACCTCGATTGGTACCAGAATTTCATTGACTTGTTCTCGCTCCGTTGGAGAAGCGCGGCCGAATACAACGTGCATGCGATGAAAAAATCACTCCAGGAGCTGCACGCCCTTCTCCAAAGCGAAGACCTGTCGGATGAGCTGAGAGAACGCGTGCAAACAAGCATTCAACGCATTGAGAACGGTTTGGAATACTACGACTGGCTTTCCCGCTTGATCGACTCGTTTGAAACACACGAGATATTCCAGTTTGTGCCAAAGAAACCGATGAGCTAGGCATGTCCTCAGCCGCTTATCGCACAAAAGCACCCGCGCTGCTGCGATTTGGCAGCAATACGGGTGCTTTCATTGTGCCCTTGCGTGGCGATTCATACGTGCTTGCGTGCGGCAGCCGCTCCTACCGAGGCAACAAGTCAAACGCCTCTGCCAGCAGTTGATACGACTTCAGCTTAGCCTCAAAATCGTGTGTAATGGTGGCCACCATAAACTCCGTTGTATTGTATCGCTCGCTCATCTGCAGGATTCGTTCCTTCACCTGTTCCTTGGTGCCCACGATCATGCGCTTGCGGTTTTCCTGAATCCGGTAGCGGTCATAATCCGTATAGGGATAACGAAGCGCCGCCTCGACGGAAGGGGTGCCCTGACTGCCGCCCCCTTTTTCCAGCAGCAAGAGGGACAGGTCGAGACTGGAAGCAATTCGATTCGCTGCTTCCTCAGTCTCGGCACAGATGACAAAGATCGCCACCATCGACTGCGGTCGATCGTTTACGAGGGACGGCTGAAAATGTTTCTGGTACCACCGCATGGCCTCTTCGCCGCCTTCCCCGTTGATAAAATGGGCAAAGGCAAACGATGCTCCCCGCTCGGCGGCCAGTCTGGCGCTCTCCCCGCTGGAGCCGAGCAGCCACAACTGGGGCACGGTGGGGACGATGGGCGTTGCCCGCAGCCCCGGAAACTTGTGGTTCTCGTCAATCGTGTCGTACAAATAGCCGATCAGATCATCCAACTGCTCTGGGTATCGGTCGATGCCCGCTACTTTTCCCTCCTGCAGTGCTCTTGTGGCGAGCGGCATGCCGCCAGGTGCCCGGCCTACTCCCAGGTCGATCCGGTTGGGGTGCAGTCCTTCCAGCACGCGAAACGTTTCCGCCACCTTGTACGCGCTGTAGTGGGGCAGCATGACGCCGCCAGTACCTATCCGCATGTTTGTGGTGACCGCCGCCAGATGGGCCACCAGGACTTCCGGGCTGGACCCGGCCAACCCCAGCGTATGGTGATGTTCCGATACCCAAAAGCGATGAAAGCCCAGGCGGTCCAGTTCACGGGCCAGGCGGACGGTCTGGGACAGCGCCTCCGGGGCCGTGCTGCCCTGGGCAATCGGGGATTGGTCCAGTACGCTCAAGCGAATCATCTTGCTTCTCACCTCTCCCTTATGATTTCACGTTTTTCCTCCGACAGGCAATAAACCAAGTGTACCCGAGTGCAGTTTGGGCGTCGCAAGGCAAAAGAGCTAGCGCTTCTCCCCGCCCGTGCTGCGGCAGTAACGAAAAAACCCTGCCTGTCCGCCATTACGCGAAAACAAGTAGGGGCTCGATACATATATTTATAATGATGTTCCTCGGTTCACAGCCTTCGCCGATCCCCGCAACGACTATTTCAGACCGGCTTCTACCTCTTTCACCATCTCCGCGACAGAAATCAGTCCGCCGCCGGACAGGTACCAGTAGTTCGGGTCGAGATAGACCACATTTCCTTCTTTATAGGCTTTCGTGTTTTTGACCAGTTCGTTTTCGACCACTTGTTTCGCCGAAGACTGGCCGCCTACGGCCGCCCCTCTGTCCACCACAAAGAGGTAATCGGGATTTTTCTCCACGATGTATTCAAAGGAAATGCTTTGCCCGTGCGTAGAGTCCTCGATGTTCGTGTCCACCGGCCTGAAGCCAAACTCGTCGTGAATCAAGCCGAAACGGGAACCCGGTCCGTAGGCACTTACTTTTCCGTCGTTGGCCAGGATGATCAGCGCATTCTTGTTGCTGGCCGCTGCTTTTTCATGCAGCTTCTTGACGGATTCATCCAGTTTTTTCAGTTCTTCTTCCACAACAGCCTGTTTGTCAAAGATGTTTCCAATCGTCTTGGCATTCTCTGCAAAAGACTCCATGTACCGCTTCGTGTCGATCCCCAGGTAGATGGTCGGGGCAATCTTTTTAAACTCTTCATACAGGTTGGCTTGGCGGGCGGAAATGATAATCAGATCGGGCTGCACTTCGCTAATTTTTTCGAAGTCCGGTTCTTTCAGGCTGCCCGCATTGACGTACTTCTCATCGTTGTATTTGGAAAGGTACGGCGGAAGATTGGTTTTGGGGAGAGCCGCCACCTCAATGCCCAGTTTGTCCAGCGAATCCAACGTACCGTAGTCGAAGACAACCACTTTCTGAGGATTTTTCTTGACGGTTGTTTCGCCCAGCTCGTGCTTGATCGTCAGTTCTGCGCTTTGTGCCGCGCCCGATCCTGCCCCCGCTGGCTGACCGGAGTTGTTCGATCCGCATGCAGCCACAAGGACGGCTGCCAGTAACGACATGAGAATTACAGACAGTTTCTTGGTCACTCTGCTCACCTCTATGATTGTTTGTGTATATTCAATAATTTGATGGCTGGACTTCACGGGCGCAGGCCCTGCGGATGTGTATCACCGGAGATGTGCAGGCGGGGACCCTTTGCCCGCGTCGGTCAAACCATCAAATAATTGAAACCGTTAGGGATGTAACTCATGCGTAATAGACACAGATCTTGTTTTGATCGATCTCCTTGATCTGAATATCCATGTCATAGATGCTGCGCAAGACGTCAGGCTGAATAATCTGGTTCGTGCTGCCTTCCTTGATGACTTTGCCGTCCTTGAGCGCGACGATATAGTCGGAATAGCACGAAGCAAAGTTGATGTCATGAATGACGATCACGATGGTCTTGCCCAGTTCGTCCACCATTTTCCTCAGGGTCTTCATGATCTGGACGGAATGCTTCATATCCAGATTGTTGAGCGGCTCGTCGAGGAGAATGTATTCCGTGTTCTGGGCGATGACCATGGCGATATAGGCCCGCTGCCGCTGCCCGCCGCTCAATTGGTCCAGGTATTTGTGCTGGATCTCCTCCAGTTCCATATAGCGGATGGCTTCATCAACATAGCGCCAATCCTCCTCGGAAAGTCTGCCCTGCGAATAGGGAAAGCGTCCAAAGGAGACCAGTTCCCGTATCGTCAACCGCAGACTGATGTGATTGGACTGCTTGAGGATTGAGATTTTCTTGGCCAGTTCGCCGCTTTTCCACTGACCAATTTCCTGGCCGTCGATGTATATCTCTCCCTGATCCTTGGAAATCAGCCGGCTGATCATGGACAGCAGCGTGCTCTTGCCTGCCCCGTTCGGGCCGATAAACGACGTGATCTTCCCTTTTTCGATGGTGACCGATACATTTTCCACCACGTTTTTCGAACCGTACCGTTTCGAGACGTTTCTCACATCTACCATGCCTTATTCTCCCTTACCAGCAGATATAGAAAATAGACGCCGCCAACGAAATTGATAATCACACTCAATGGCGTGGAAAAAGAAAAGACCCGCTCCACAACCAATTGTCCACCGACCAAGGCGATGATGCTGATAAGTGCCGAACCCACCAGCAGGTATTTGTGACGATAGGTCTTCAAGAACTCATAGGTCACGTTGACCACGAGCAGCCCCAGGAACGTGATCGGTCCCACCAGTGCGGTGGAGACGGAGATCAGCACCGCGACGACGATGAGCAGCCGTTTGACCACGTAATCGTACTCGACGCCCAGGTTAATCGCCTGCTCTCTTCCCAGGGACAGGACATCCAGGTATTTGACAAACCGCGCAAAATAGAACAGCACGAGCACGACAGCGATACAGGCGAGGACGAGGATCTTCGTATTGACGTTGGCAAAGCTGGCGAACATCCTGTCCTGGACGACGAGAAACTCATTGGGATCAATGAGCACCTGCATGAACGTGGTCATGCTCTGGAACATGGTGCCGAAGATCAACCCGATCAACAGCAAGTAGTAGATGTGTTGATTCTCCCGCTTAAACAGCACGTGGTACAGCACGCCCGAGAACAGAATCATGACCCCTACGGAAAGGAGAAAGTTTACATTGTGATTCATCATCGTCAGGGTCTTCGAGCCAAACAGAAAAATGATGACCGTCTGGATGAGCATGTACAGCGAATCCAAACCCAAAATGCTGGGGGTCAGGATTCGGTTGTTCGTAACGGTCTGAAACACGGTCGTCGCCAGGGCTATGGCGCCGCCCGTCAAAAGAATCGCCAGAACCTTTCCCAGCCGTTTCGGCAGGACGTAGTCCCAATTGCCGCCGAGTTTAATAAAGAGAAATACGCCGACCAGTATCACACAAACCGCGGCCAGAGCGCCGACTTTTGCTTTATCCCCCATGTGCCTGTCTCCTCATCAACAAGTACGCAAAAATGCCGCTTCCGATGACCCCAACGGTAAGACTGATGGAAATCTCGTACGGATAAATAATGATCCGGCCGAGTATGTCGCAAAACAGGACGAAGACTGCACCCAGCAAAGCCGTGTGAGCAAGGCTTTTCTTCAGATGATCGCCCAAGTAGAGGCTGACGATGTTTGGGATAATCAACCCCAGGAACGGAATCGTTCCCACCGTCAATACCACGGACGACGTCACCAGAGCGACGATGATTAACCCGACATTCACCACTTGCTTGTAGTTCAGCCCCAGGTTTTTGGAAAATTCCTCTCCCATCCCTGCTACGGTAAACTTGTTGGCGTACAGGTACGCGAGGATGAGCAGCGGAATGCTTATGTACAGCAGTTCATATCTGCCTTTCATAATCATTGAGAAATCCCCTTGGAGCCAAGACGATATGTTTTGAATCAGGTCGTATTTGTACGCAAAAAAGGTAGAAATGGACGTAATGATGTTGCCAAACATCAGCCCCACAAGCGGGATAAAAATGGAGTCTTTCATCTTGATTCGATCAAGAATTTTCATAAACACGAATGTTCCGATTAGCGCAAATGCAAACGCAACAATCATCTTTTGCAGAGGACTTGCGCTCGTAAAGAGCAGCAAGGATACCAACACACCCAGCCTGGCCGAGTCCAGCGTTCCCGCCGTCGTCGGGGAGACAAACTTGTTGCGGCTGAGCTGCTGCATAATCAATCCGCAGATGCTCATACTCGCGCCCGCCATGATAATGCTGATCAGTCGAGGCAGCCTGCTGACCAACAAGATCTGCGCCTGGTCTTCACGAAGGCTGAACAGATCCAGCGGGGAGATGTCCTTGACGCCGATGAAAATGGATGTAACCGATAGTGCGATAAGCGCAGTAAACAGATATCTCTTTTTCATGTCGCTTCCTTACTCTTCCCTGATCGACTCGGGATGTTTTCTCGCGGATAAAAGCCACTGCCACCAGCAATGATATTAATTATCATTCTCATGACAGGTACTATTCTAACACGTTCCGGGTATCTGTCAACAGCGTTTTTGGAAAAAAGCGCCGTATCAATGGGTTGTATGTCCCAATATTTCATATCACGTTTTCCCATGAAAAAAGACACCCGGTCACAGGTGTCTCAGCGTGTAGACAAAGGTCGCGGCGCATGGGAGATCGGGCCCGCTCGCTCGCTTGACGCCCAGCACAGAAGCGGATGAAGTCCGCTCCAAAACGAGACGCGGGCAGGGGACAAACATCTGGGTGTTTCGATGAAGTGAGACTTGTGTCCCCTGTTGATCCCCGCGTCTTCGTTTTTATGCTGAGTCGGTCGTCAAAGGAGCTCGCTTGGCCCATCACTCCATGCCCGAACTTTATCTCCACCTTCGGTTGATCAATATGCAGGCCTTCCGGCCTGGAAATCATTTTCTTATGGACGCTTATTCAATGAACCGTTTGTCTTCAGTCTGAAACACCCGGTCACAGGTGTCATTTTTCGCGGAATGCCGTCATCGGTGCGGCTAGCTGTGCAAGCTCCCCTCCAGACGGGCGGCAGGGCGGCAGGGACCTACCGGGAGCTGGATCAGGCAGGTTTGGCCGCGTGAGGCGATGCCATAAATCCCGTCGCACACATCCGCATCGTATCCAAGCAGCGGATGCCCCGCCATTCCGAGGGCTGTTGCCGCCAACAGCACATGCTGCACGAGCATGCCCGCTTCCATCTGTTGAATGCGGTATCCCCTGTAGCCCAGTGCCGTTTTGAGGTGATCCCGCTCCCCCGCCAGATGCAGGCATAGCGGGGTTTGCAGCAGATTGACGTTGTCCAGCGTCATGGCCTGTTGGAGCGACAGCCGATGATCGCCGGGACGTTCCAGCTGCAAGGCATGCGCACCGCTGTCATAGCGGTAGGCACCGTCCGGGATTCCTTCCACACGATGCAGACAGAGATAGAGCGAGATGCGAGGGTGAGGATTCGCGCTGCTGCCGTCCAAATCATTTCGGTAGGCGAAGGAAGCAATTGCCTCCCGCAGCATTGCGGCCAGCTGCTCCTGGCTTACCCGGCCCAGCACGAAGTCGATCCCCGGCGAATGCCGCCCTCTGCACGCTGCTGCCAGGTCATAGACCAACCGCTCTGCCTCGGGCAGGAACACCGCCCGCCCCTTTACAGACTCCTGCCTCTCACCCTCTATCTGCACAAACGCCCGTGTCGATTCCAGCAGGGAGGCTTCGTTCATCCTGACCAGCATCGGATACGGGCGGACCCGCTGCGATCGGACGTAGTGCTCATGCGCAACAGGCATCAACTCCCGGCACAATTCACTGGCCGTGATCACCTCGTCACTCCCCCTGTCAGAAAACCAGGTCATCCCCGGTTCCACTGACAGCGGAATGACCGCATATACGCTCTCGTCCTGTTCGGACAGGCCGAGCAGATGGTTGATGGCCCTGTCAAGAAACTGGAAGTACACTCCGGCCGAAAAGCCAAATCGTTTCGCCACCTCCAGCAGCTGCCCGATCAGCACTCCGGCATCCAACCCCTGCAGCCGGTAGGAAAAGTTATGGTATTTAAAAAAATTTTTCCAAAACACCGTCGAGACAAACACCGTGCCGAAGCACGCCGACACGTCACAGCGATTGCCGAGAGCCCTGGCGACATAGGAGTCAAAATTGCCTTCCCGCAGCAGCACCAGGCGGTGATGTGCAGCATCGTAATGATAGACCCCTGTCGGCAGTTCCATGATTCGCAAATACAGGTACAATTCGTTGGGATACAGTGCCCCGCCGGAAGGAACAAAGCGCCGGAACGCATGCATCACGCCGCCTTCGCATCCCATTCCATCCCCGGGATAGTCCCATTGGCTGACCTTGGTCAGCCCGTACACATACCAGAGAAAATGGCCGATGTCGGACAGCGCAGGCGTTCCGGTCACCTCCCGTCCTATCAGCGTCAGCGGCACTTCCGCCGAAAGCGGGACGACAGTCAGGCCGCGGTAAAGTTTATACCCGAGAGGCGCGTCGCTCCAATCCACCTCCCAGTCCGGCGGCTCAAGCCTGTCAATGTTACCGTGCAGGTGGTGCAAAAATGAATCCAGACGCATAAGACTTCCTCCCGTCCGGGATTATGGAAACGGATGCGGATGGGGATTGAGCTGATCTGGTGTCAACGGCTGCCTGACATATCCCAGCTCCATGGGGACACGCAGCACCCGGTCCAACCCTTCCAGGCGGGTCAGGTGATACCCGAACGTCATCGGCAGCATCCCCGGAATCAGCACTTTTACGCAGTACAGGCTGTTTCGCCGCATCTCCGGTGTGGTCTGGTCCACCACGATGACATCGAGGTTTACGCGCCGAAATGCCTGGAGCATATCCTTCAAGTCATCGGTCAGGTCGGCCGACTTCTTCTGCTGCGGAAATGATTCGTCAAACGTGTGCAGCGGGCGGTCTTCATTCAGCAGAAAAGCCAGGCGCTTCTCCGCTTGCGGCAACCCGTACAGCATGGAGTGGTCTTCCATCTCCTGCACCAGAAACGGATCGTCCATCATTCGCTCATACTTCTCCCGAAACGCCGCAAATTTGCCGTCAATTGTACCCATCATGTCAGCCAGTTCGTGGACCGCCCCTTTCACCGCCCGGACCGGGTCCGGATGAGCTCCGGCCGCACAGATGAGATTCACTCCTGTTTGTTTTCTGTTTTTGGCCAGCACCCACACGCTTGGTATGCCGTTCTCCATCGTCGCGTTGTAAAAATGCAGGTCGTAGCCTCCCACCGTCTTCGCACGCTCGATCATCAATTGCAGTTCCGTATCGTCGAGGGAATCGGGGTCAAGGCGCGGAAGCGGCAGCTGGGCGTACCAGGTCATCAGGAACGAATCGCGCTCCACCACTTCCAAAATGCCGTAGAAGATTGCTTCCTCCAGACTTCCCCCCAAGGCGCATCCGTTGGACGTCTCATAGACGAAGCCGTCCCCGTAATTCAGGCTGTAATAGGCCAACAGCTCCGGAACCAGAATCGGACGCTCCTGCATGCAGGAGTAGCCCCACACCCATTTGATCGGGCGGTCAGGATCAAACGGCCGGTACGGAAAATCAGGACGTGCGTATTGATCCTTGGCGTGCACCCCTACCGTGAGCGGGTTGAGCGCTTGATCGGCAAGGTTGCGGTAGCTGTCGTACACGACCGTCCGTTTGCCGCGCGGTTCCAAACCGCAGTACCGCTCCAATCCCTCCAAAATCGCCAACAACTCGCTTTCCGCGAAGGAATGCGTCCGCCCCGCCGTCGATTCGTCCCCCACAAACAGCGGCAGATTGACGCTGACAACGGCAAACGGCGCCTCGTAGTTGTTCCGTTTTCCGTTGAGCAATCCCGTCCGGGAATCCAGGTAGTCCCTGCTCAGAACGTCTTTCAGCTCATCCAGCGAACGGCAGCGGTACCTGTCGGCACTCAGCTTGGGGCGGGGTGCGAGCGAAATCTGCGCCGCCATCGGTGAATCGTCGGGCAGTTCACCGCAAACCGGGCACAGCGGGTCGGGCAGAAAAAAGTGACGCGAGCTCTCCAGCGTTTTCAGGTTGACCAGACAGACGTGTTCTTCCAGGTGGGCCTGCCCGCCCTGCAGCACCCGTTCGGCTTCGGCGATGAGCAGGTGAGCTGTCTGCAGCATCCCGGTCCGCGACGCCCACGGGTCCCGCGGCATCCCTCCCTGCTCCGCCAGCGCCCGTTTCCATTCCCACATCTGGCTGCGGTCTATTCTCGCCACGATCCGCCGCAGGTCCGCACACTGGGAGCAACCCGGCTTCCCCGGGCGCACCAGCGGTCCAATTACAGCTTCGCCGCATGCGGCAAATCCCCGCAGCCAGGGAATGCCGGCCGGTTGAAACAGCACCTCAGCCTGCTTATGGACAGCAGGCTCCCAGGTATCGTGCAAAACCAGCACGAGGTCCGCCGATTCCGGCAGGCTGGTTTTTACGTCGGCATGACGAACAATCCGGTATTGAGAGGACAATGCCCTGCTCACGAAGGCGGCCAACAGCCCTTCTCCAACAACAACCACACCAGCACTCACCGGGACTCCTCCTCTCGCACCAGCACGCCAAACACCCCTGCCAATCCTTCGCGCAAAAACGGCTCCAGCGCCAGATCACAGACCAGCAGCCGCTTGTTATTTCGTCGCAGCACCTGCAAAGCGGACTGCACAACCATGACATGATCGTCCGCTTCACACGCCGGGATGCTCAGGCTTTGCGGCGTCTTGTCTGCCAGCAGCACGTCGGGAACCTCCACCGCCTGCATCCCGGAGTGCGCCGCCTGGTTCTGCGCCTTTTGCAGCGCCTGCTGCAGCGACTGCCGCAGAGCTGACGCCACGTGGAACCCCACGCTGCCATACCACCGGCCATTCAAGCCGACCCACACCACGGGGAACCCGCAGACGTCCTCTCCCAAGCCGATCAGCGGCGCCTCCTGCATTGTGGTCAACGCCTGCAAGTAATAGCGGCAGGGCTCGTCTGCGACCGTTTCCACCTGCAGCAAAGAGATGCGCGGCTGCTCGCTTGCGTATCGTCTCCTCAAGGCCTCGGTCAAACACTTCCGCAGTCCCCGGCTTACGCCTTCTGCTGCTGTTTCACCTGCCCCAATGCCGATACATTCATCCGGTTGGAGCGTGATCTTGTCGGCCTCCTGCTCGGCGGAGAGCGCCGACAACAGCCGATCAGCCAATTTCGTCACGTACGCTTCGATCCCCGCAAGCCCCGCTTCCCGCCGCGCCTCATCATGCGTCAACCCTGTACAAACCACTGCCGGCTGCAGGCGATCCGGCCCCTCCGCCAGCGGATCGACAGCCTGAACCACGCACTGTGCCAATGGAATCTGCCGGGTATCCAATGGTTCCCACACGTGCAAAATGCCGGTTACCGGCGATGTGAGCCGGCTGAAAACCGGAGTCAATCCGTCCGTATCCCGCCTGCCGGCATCCCGTTCAAGCGGCAGATCGGAAACGTTGATCCACTCGATTGGTTTACAGCCCGTCACCAACGGATGGGGCAGGAACGAATGCCAGCTTCCTTCCAACGTCTCCAGGTCCAACAGAAAGAATTGCGGCTCTGTCCGGAATACGCCTGCCGCCGTTTTGAACCATTCGAACACCATGACATTCGCCAGCATGGCTGCCGCGGTGGAGGAAAAGGCGTGCTGCTTCGGGTCTTTGCGCACTGCCGACAGGTGCAGGCGACGCCACGCCGACTCCCAACATCCCGCGCTGTCCGGATGCACCAGCGGACCGGCCATCCCTGTCTCATGGATGCACAAGGCCGGGAGGAACACCTTTTTTTCCTGCTTGCAAATGTCTTGAAGAAGACACAGTTCCTCGACATCCCCCTTTTCTGACACGTACAGGATCGCATCAAACGGCTGGACAAACTCCCGCCAGGAGAAGACTCTCCCTTTTTGCAGCGAAATGGCCTCCAGTGATACCTCAGGGTCTTCTTTTCGTGCATGTTCCGCCAGTTCCGCCAACCGCTGCCGATTGGTGACCGCCTCATCCGTGATCAGTACGTGCAGCCTGGGCAGTCCCGACTCCAACAATGCCGCTGCCAGCGAGAGCAAAAACGTGCCGGCGCCCGCCGCAGCCACCCTGGTCTGACGATACGTCTGAAAGCGGTAGGCACCCGAGTCCGCGAAACTGTCCAAAAATTCGATTTGTTCCGCATATCGTTTGCGTATCCCTTCCGGCAGTTGATGCGGCCGATCCTGGCTTACATCACGGACAAAACCGTTTTTGTACAGCACCTCTGCAATCTCATACACCCGGTTCCGGTGCGGGGCCGGCAGTCCGTCCGTCAACTCCTCCAGCGTATGCTCGCCATTCAACACCGGCATCAGTTTTTCCATCCACTGCAGGATCGTCCTGCCTTCCATGTAAAGCGAGCCGACGTTGTTCCGAACATGTACTCCGCCGGATGGATCGGGAAGAAAAAACGTGTCTCCCTTCACTTTCAGACGCATCGAAGGCTTCAAACCTGTCATCCCCATGGTCCCTCCCGTTCGCCGTGCTGACTATGCGCATCCATCCCACAATGACATTTCGTGTTCATCATATGTACCGCTATTTGTCCTTCTTGCCTACTTTGTGGGGAGGGCTTCATTAGACCGCCCGCTTCCTTGACACGAATCCTGACAGGCCCGTCACTTCCAACCGAACCCGTCGCTTCCAACCGAACCCGTCGCTTCCAACCGAAAAAGAAGCCGAACCCCTTGCAAGTGGAGGGATTCGGCTCTTTTTCCAATAATAATAAAAACGATATTCGGGCTATCCCCAGCACCGTCCGCACCGCGGGAAGAAGCAGTTGTGGCAGCGTGGGACAAAGCAGTTGAAGCAGCGCGGGAAAAAGCAATTGGCGCAGCGCGGGAAGAAGCAGTTGCGGCAGCGCGGGGCAAAACAGTTGCGGCAGCGTCCCCCACATCGCCCGCAGTTGAATTGAGCGTATTCGTATTCCGGATTTTCATAGGGAACCATTTCGCTCGCGTGAAATTCATCCGCTTCCAAGTTTCTCATTTCCTTTTTGAAATCGTCCAATTGTGATACCTCCATTCAAGAATTGACCTGGATATTTAGGAACGGCCATCGTCAAAAGCTGTCACCGTAAGCGTCATACACGTCGTAGTAGCCTGCGTACGGGTCAACATAATCAACGTAGTCCAGATATTCGTCATAGAACGGCGCCTGGTAGACAACCGGCACGTAAGACAGATAGGGCGAATACATGACCTGATACGGGTGCGGCCAATAATACCACTGCGGATCGTACACGGCTGCGTCGTAAGGTATATAGCCATGTTGGCTTTCAACGGGTGTGCTGCTCAATGAAACCTTTCCCCTTTCACCATCTTTCTGATTGCTGCTACAGTGCACAATATTCCGATTTCCCAGATTGGTTGCCTGCCCATATCGAATTGGGCGTTTATCTAACACAAAAGCCACTCCAATACACAGGAGTGGCTTCAGTGTGTAGACAAGGTGACTATTGCAAGGAGAACACGATTCCGTCATCCGCTCCGTGCTCGCCCAGCAGGGAAGCACAAACTGTACGCTCCGCATCGATTTGCGGGGGATCGCCAAAGCCGCATGGCTACGCAGCCCGTTCAGAGGTGGCGCTCCTTTTTCCCGCAAATCGCCACTCCGCTCGGTAGCGCTCACAAGTCGCTCTGCCTGGAAACGTGCTTCTCCTGCGGTACAATCGGTTTGTCTTCAGTCTGAGCCACTCCAATACATAGGAGTGGCTTTCGGTTGTTCGATGGGGGATGATACCCGCTGCGCGCTACTCGTAACGCAATGCGTCAATCGGTTTCAACCGCGCGGCTTTGCGGGCCGGGTAGACCCCGAAGATCACGCCGACAAGCACGGAAGAGAGGAACGCGTACAGCATCGGCGTCACACTGACTGATGTGGCAATGCCGGCAAACTGCCGCAAGCCGATAGCAGCGCCGACACCCAAAAGAATGCCGATGATTCCCCCCAGCAAACTGATGGTCACGGATTCGATCAAAAACTGCCGTTGAATGTCCCAGCGTTTTGCTCCGAGCGCTTTGCGGATGCCGATCTCACGCGTGCGCTCCGTCACCGAAACCAGCATGATGTTCATGATCCCGATTCCCCCGACCACCAGCGAAATGGCGGCAATGCCGGACAACAGGGCGGTCATTACACTGGTCACCTCTTCAGCTGTACTAAGAATTTCCGATTGCGACCGGATTTGAAAGTCGTTTTCCTGGCTTGGCCGCAGGTTGTGCTGGGCTCTCAGCGTCAGCTGAATGTCAAACTGCGCCTGAGGCAGCGCCTCCGCAGAGACGGCCGACACGTAAATGCTGCCCACAAACCTGCCTCCGGTCAGCCGGTTCATGGCTGTTGTAATCGGGACGATCACTTTGTCGTCATTGTTGGTCATTCCCGTACTGCCCTGACTTTTCAAAATGCCGATGATTTCAAACGGAATCCGGTTGATCTGGATGGTCTGTCCGATCGGGCTGGCATTGCTGTCGCCGAACAAATTGGCGATCACGTCCGGACCCACTACTGCTACATTTGATTGTCTCTGCACTTCCAGTCGGTTAAAGAACCGGCCCTGCTGCACCTGTACGTTCCGCACCTGGGGATATGATTCATTGGTGCCTTCGAGCGAGGTGGCGTAGTTTTTGTTTCGCCAGACGACCTGAGCCCGCCCCGTCACACTGGGCGAAGCTGCTGCGATGGAACTGTTTTTCGTGAGCGCTTCACTGTCTGCCAGCGTCAGGCTGTTTAACGAACCGGCACCCAGGTTGATTTGCCCCCGGGCAGTCTGGCCGGGCGTCACGATGAGCAGATTGCTCCCCAAGGCGTTGATTTGCGACGCCACGTCGGCGGAAGCACCTTCCCCGATGGCCACCATCGCGATGACGGCGGCAACCCCGATCACGATGCCGAGCATGGTCAGCATCGAGCGCAATCGGTTTGTTTTGATACTGCGCAAAGAGACGCGCAGGCTTTCCGCGAAATTCATACCTTCACATCCTCAAGGTTGGCCCGTCTCTGCCGGGCAACCGCTTCGTTTGCGATGATCTGTCCGTCACGAAAGCGAATGATCCGCTTGGCATGTTCGGCAATGTCGGGTTCGTGTGTAACCAGCACGATGGTCTTGCCTTGCTCGTGCAGCTGCTGAAAAATGCTCATGATCTCAATGCTCGTTTTCGTATCCAGCGCGCCTGTCGGTTCATCAGCCAAAAGCAGCACGGGATTGTTGACCAGCGCCCGGGCAATCGACACCCGCTGCTGCTGCCCGCCTGACAGTTCGTTCGGCTTGTTGTACAGCCGGTTGCCCAATCCCACGCTTTCCAGCGCCTGCACGGCTCGTTCGCGCCGTTCCTTCGCGGGAACGCCCGCATACAGCAAGGGCAGTTCCACATTTTCCACCGCGCTGGTACGGGGGAGCAGATGAAATTGTTGAAACACAAAGCCGATCTTTTGATTGCGAATGATGGCCAGCTCGTCGTCATCCGCCTGCGACACGGGGTGACCATCCAGGTACAGTTCGCCCGACGTAGGTTTGTCCAGACAGCCGATCAGATTCATCATCGTCGATTTGCCGGAACCGGAGGGACCCATGATCGCCGCAAAATCCCCCTCCTCGATCACCAGGTTTACCCCGCGCAGCGCTTGAATTTCCTGATCACCGATAACGTACGTCTTCTTTACCTCTTCCATCTGAATGACCGGTTTCATCTCAACGATTCCCTCTCATGCCGCCGCCGAATCCTCCGCCGGGTCCTCCGCCAGGGCCTCCCATCCCGCCAAAGCCCGGGAAGCCTCCCATGCCGTTTGACCTGCTGCTGGAGCCGGAAGCGGCAGTGTTCTCAAAGGTCAGGACCACTTGATCCCCTTCCTGCAGACCGGACGTGATTTCCACCCGGTCAGAGCTGAAGTAACCGATCGTGACCGGCTGGAAGCGGAAGCGGGCAGCGTTCCGGCCTGCTGCTGCGCCTCCTGTTTGTGCAGCGCCGGCCTCACCCTTGGCCGATGCGAGGTACACACCATCTTTCCCGTTCTGGGTTTTCAGGGCAGCTGCAGGGACGTACAGCACATTTTCGTGCGTTCCCACTACGATGCTCGCGTTGACGGTCATGCCGGTTTTCAGCAGGCCGTCCTTGTTGTCGACGGACAGGAGCACCTGATACGTGGTGACCCCCGAATCGGTCGTCGCTTCCGGATATACCAGCTTCACCTTTCCGGCAAAGGTTTGATCGGCATACGATGAGGTGGTAAAGCTGGCCGACAGCCCCGCCTTCACTTTGCCGATGTCGCTTTCGCTGACGTGCGCCAGCACCTCCAGATTGCCGGCGTCCGAATTATCCATGATGATGAACGGATTGGACGGGCTTTCCCCCACATTTCCGTTTATCTGCACAATCACCCCGTCCATGGGCGCTTTGATGGTTGTGTCCTGCAGGTTTTTTACCTGCTGCTGCCACTGCGCCTCCGCCTGTGCTACTGCGGCTTGTGCAGACTGCACAGCCGAGGAGTCCGGCCCCGCTTTGGCTTCCTGCAGGTCGGCCACCGCCGTTTCATACGTCGCCCGCGCCTGTTCCAGTTCGCTCTTGGCTTTCGCTTGTGTCTGGCTGCGGGCCAGCACGGCGCTGTTGTACTCCAGCTGCGCCTGATCCAGACTGCTCTTTGCTTGCTCATACTCGCTTTTGGAAATGATGCCCTGAGTGTACAGCGCGCTTTGCGTGTTGTAGGTCCGTTGCGCGTTCTCCAGATTGGCTTTGGCCTTTTCCACGTCGTAATCGGCCTTTTTTGCGTCGTAACCGCTTTGGGCCGCGTCCAGTGCGGCCTTCGCCTGGTTCACCTTCGCCTGCAGCGCGTTGATTTCCGCCGCGGTCTTGGGCTTTGTCACTTCAGCCAAATGGGCCTTGGCGGACAGGAGATTGGCTTCCGCATTCTTTACCTGCAATCGGGCTTCCGAATCGTCCAGCTCGGCCAGCACTTGCCCGGCCTTGACACGGTCGCCGACGTTCACACGGATCGATTTGATGACTGCATTGCCGCTGGAAGCAGACAGCGAAACACGCTTGGAGGCCTGCACGGTTCCCGATGCAAAGACCGTTTCCGTTACATTTCCCCGCTTGACGGTCTCCACGCGCATCACGGAGGCGGGGCTTTGCGAAGACGCCCATTTCTGGTAGGCAAAGGTTCCCGCCCCGCCCAACAGGACAGCGACCAAGCCGATCGTCACGACCCGTCGCCTGTTTTTGCCGGGCAAGAACAGTGCCAGATTTCTCTTGGCATACTCACTCACGCAGCATTCCCCCTAGACGTATCTGACAAGTCTTACCCGCTCATTATAGGGAGCAACGGTGAAAAAACGGTGAAAAGGAAAACGCCTTCCTGATCGATGCCGAAACCATTTTTTCACCCAATTTTCATTGAAAGCGTGTAGTATGGAGAGAGGAATGAAACCAGACACCTTTTCATGTTTTGTGCAAGGAGTGTCTCTTTTGAATATTTTGCTGGCCGAAGACGACATTCGACTGGGTGAATTGATCGCGTACATGTTGAAGAAAAAAGGAGGCTATCAGGTTGAATGGGTGACACAGGGAGACGATGCCCTCGCCTATGCCCTGCAGGCCCACTTTGACATCCTGATTCTGGACTGGATGCTGCCCGGAGAAGATGGGGTGCGCGTAGCCAGCCGATTGCGCCAGCAGGGATACAACGGCGCCATTCTGATGCTGACTGCGCGAGACGCGCTCCAGGATCGCATCGAGGGGCTGGACTCCGGAGCCGACGACTACCTGGTAAAACCGTTTGAAATCGAGGAACTGCTCGCCCGCTTGCGCGCGTTGGCCCGCCGCAATTTTGCCCCGATTCAGGAGCAGATCGTGCAGATCCATTCGATCACCGTCAATCTGACCAACCGCACAGTCCATGACGGCGAAAAGGAAATTCACCTGACGCCGCGGGAATACCAGCTGCTGGAACTGCTCATACGCAACAAGGGACAGGTATTGTCGCGAGAGGTGATCTTCGAGCGCATCTGGGGCTTGAATTCCGACGTGTCCATGAAAACGATAGACGCCACCATCAAGTTGCTCAGGAAGAAGCTCAACGGCGAGACGGAGATGATTCAATCCATTCGCGGGGTGGGATACAAACTTGATGACTGACTGGTTCTCGCGCTGCCGTTTTTGGAAAAAGGATCTGTTTGTACATACGCAAAACCGGATGACCGTCCAATACAGCATTTTGCTCATGGTCTTTCTCACTCTGTTTATTGGTATCGTTTACGTCCTCGTCGACATCGGGATTGCGTATGAACAAAAGAGACAGCTGCAGATGATCACCGAACAGGAAGTCAAGCTGATCGAAGAGGCGCTGCGAGACGACGTGCTGAGTCAGGAAGAGTACGACAACCTCAACCGGATGCGGGAAAGCCGGAATCAATTCTTTTACTATGTGGTGGACGCAAACGGACAGCTTTTGTTTGGCGATGAATTCATCCCGCGGGCCAAGTCACAGATCCTGGAGCTTGTCCGGGGATGGATTCCTGCCGCCAACGAAGTCCGGCACGGCACCGTGACGGTTCCGCCTCCGCCCCGGCGAGGCAAGCCGATGCCGCCGACGGACGGACGGCTGGAACTGATGATGACGGGCCGCCCCATTTTTCAGGGCGTACAGATGAAGGGAATCCTCTACACGGGTATCGACATTTCGTTTATCAACCATTTGCTCAAACGGCTGCTCACCGTATTGACGGTCCTGGGCATTTTGTTTTTGGGGATTGCGCTCCTCCTCAGCCATTTCATGTCCAAGCGGGCGATGATCCCGATTCGTCGTTCCTTTCAGCGTCAGCGGAAGTTTGTCGCCGACGCTTCGCACGAGCTGAGGACTCCGCTCAGCATCTTGCAGTCTTCGCTGGATGTATTGGAAATGGAAGAGGGCGAGCAGCTTTCCGCTGTTGGACGAACCGTTCTGGACAACATGAAAGATGAAGTCAGACGGATGACCAAACTGGTGAGTGACTTGCTGACGTTGGCCCGTTCCGACTCCGGCCCCCCCGATCTGCAGTGCGAGTACGCTGACGTGGTCCCTGCTGTCCAACAGATGATCCGCTCCACCCAAACGGTGGCTGCCTCGAAAAAGATCTCCCTGAGACTGGATGCGCCAGCGACGGTGATGGTGTACGGTGATCATGAACGGATCAAACAACTGCTGTACATCCTGCTGGATAACGCCATCAAGTACACTCCCAGCGGCGGAGACATTACGGTCACTCTCTCCGTTGACAACACGGCGAATCCCCCGTCCATGTGCCTCACCGTCCGCGACACCGGCATCGGCATCCCGCCAGAGGAGCAGGACCGCATTTTTGACCGGTTTTACCGGGTCGACAAAAACCGCTCGAAACAAATGGGCGGCACAGGACTGGGGCTGGCCATCGCCAAATGGATTGTGGAAGCCCATCACGGCACGATCACCGTGACGAGCAGCCCCGGACTCGGCAGCAGCTTCACCGTCAAACTCCCGCTGCATTCCCCCAAAGCGTAACGGCTGTGTGCATACGCAAACAACAAACAAGGGTCCATCACCTTGCTGACACACGCAGCACAGGCTGATGGACCCTCGCTTTTTCCAGCACGACGGCGTCATCATTCCGCTTGGACCCCGACGCCGTCTGTTTCTAGCCGCTTCTGACGACAAGAGCTATTTCATGACCAGGTACTGTTCCAAATCCAAATGCAGCAGGTACTCATTCTCTTTCAGAGAAGGGCTGCGGTAAAAGACGACGGAGAATGTGGGATATTCTTCATACGGGATGAGCCTGTATTCCAGAATGTCGCTGAAGTTCTTTTCAAACTTCCGGTCGTGCACGGACTCAATAGACTTTCCGTCAATGCTCAACGGCAGCTCCGCGCACAGGAAACTGAAAATGGAATCGTCCAGGGACGCAATGATCTCGTCCCACTTGGGCTTCTTCTGCTGGAAGAAGTACTCGTACACGTTGACGCCGTACGCATGCGCCCCCAGATCGGTCGTGCACAGGCCGGCGAAGCGGAGCGGATTCACCTCGATTGGAATGAGCTGGCCCGATTTGGAAATCCGCACTTCAAAGTGCATCGGGAATCGGCGGAGCTGCATTTCATGGCCCAACTGCTTCATAAATGTCTCGATTTTGGCCAGGGCCTCCAGCAGCACGCTTTTCCCGGTGAAATAAATCCGGTCGGACGTGTCGGCTTCGTGCGCAAACATGCGCTTGAACACGTTCAGGACGACAGGTTCCCCGTTTGCATCGTAAAACGCATCGACCGCGTATTCCTCTCCCTGAATCCACTCCTCCAGGATAAAGCTGCTGGCGCTCACGACCGACTCGGGATAAATCTCCTTAGCCGCTCTCATGTCCGCCTGCAGCTGCTTGCACATCACCGGCCATTCGTCCGGCTTTTCCACCAGGTAAACGCCGACGCTGCGAAAGCCTTTTGTCGGCTTGACCACCAGTGGAAACGGAAGTGTCTCCACCGGCAGTCGGAAAATCTCCTCATAGGAACACTCGCGGAAAAAGAAGTCGGGATACAGCTTTCGCAAGGTCTCGCGAAACTTGATCTTGTTTTTAAACAGCTCCGCCTGTTCCATGAGCGGTGTTCCCTTCAGAAGCGGATACACGGACGCCACCGCATACTCGGAATTGCACAACAGCGCAAGGTCGGGATCACGCACACGATCCGCCACCTCGTCCAACTGCCAAATCTCCAGCGTTTTATCCAGCGGAATGCGGATATCCCCGCACTTCACCGCCGGTACGCCCACATTGGCAAGAGTCTGGGACAAGAGCAGAGATACGTACGGCTTATCCAACACCATCATCATGCAGATTGTTCCTCCTTACCCGCATCGCCGCGCACCACAAACTTTTTGACCAACTCATTGAGCTGTTCGGAGGTCGCTTTCATCTGACCGGCAATCTGTCTCATATCAGATTGAATCTCCGTCTGATTTTGAATGTTGCTGCTGATCGTCATCAGAGCCGCCGTCATTTCCGTGATGCTTTCGGTTACCTGCCCCAGATTTTGGGACGAAGCGTCCGTTCCGTCAGCCTGCGCGTCCACATTCGCCTCGAACGTCTTGATCTGCTCCGTGGAACTTTCAATCGACGTTTTGATCTCTTTCATGTGTTCGATCAGCGACATGACATTTTGTTTTTCCCGCAGAATAATCTCGCTCTGCTTGCTGAGCGTGTGGATGGTCTCACTGAGCGAGTTTTGCAGTTCGCCAATAATGCCGTGAATATTGTCCGAACTGTTCTTGGATTCTTCCGCCAGCTTGCGAACCTCTTCGGCTACGACCGAGAAACCTTTGCCGGCTTCACCCGCCCGCGCCGCCTCAATCGAAGCGTTCAACGCGAGCAGATTGGTCTGTGTACTGATGCTGGTCATGGTCGTCACGATGTCGCTGATTCGTTTCATGCTGTCTTCCAGCTGCTTGGCAATGTCAACCGACTTCTTCACTTCGACCTCGATATTGTCCATGCCGGCCAGCGCCTTGTTGGCAACGCCCTCCGAGTTTTCGGACAAGTTCTTGATCTGTGTAATTTCATTGACCAGATGGCCCAACGTGGACAGGTTGTCCCGAGTGGTCGCGGCAATCTCCTCCACCGCCGCGCTCAATTCCTGCGCCACCGCGGAGATGTTGGTGGACTCATTGCTTACGTCGTTGGTTTTGCGGTTGATGCCCTCGATGTACTCGGTACTGGACGCGATGTTTTCCTCCAATTGAATGGAGTAGTCAACAACGGTCGTGGCCGAACGTTTGATGTCGGCGATCATCTTCTCCAATTGGTTCAGGTATTCATTAAATGCGTCGGCCAATTGACGAATTTCATCTGACCCGGATACCTGAATGCGCCCCGTCAGATCTCCGCCGCCCGAGGCGATGGCAACCAGACGGTCGCGTACGTCCGACAGCACGTTCAGACGTTTGGAGATGTATGCGAAAACAATCACAATCCCCACGATGAACATGAAGATGATCAGGCTGATGAGCATCACCTGCTGGTCGGACAATTTTTCAATGTTTTTGACAGGAACCCACAGGAACAAATACCACCCTGTCTCTTCGATCTTGTTGGCAAACACGAGATCGTCCTGATCGGTGTACAGATCGCTGTCTTTCTGTTCGTTTAATACCTTCACCATCCACGCCTTCATGGCAGGATCTTCAATATCGGTTTCCAGCGTATTCTGTTCGTTTGTCTCCACCTGTTTGACTGCGCCCGTCAAGATGTTTTGATAGGAATCAACAACCATGGCGTGCATGCCGTCCGCCAGCGAGAGCGAGTTGGCGATGTCCGCCACACCCGTCAAGGAAATGTCGATGGAGAAGACGCCCTGGAACTTGTCCTGTGCATAAATCGGGATGGAAGCCGTCACCATCATGCCTGTTCCCAATTCGTCCTTGTACGGCTTCGTCCATTTAATCTCCCGGCTGGGGTTGTTTTCGGGCACGGCGATTTGGAAAAATTCATTGGCCATGGATTTGTCGGTCGTATAGGCGCCTTCCTTGTTATCCACGAACGGATAAATTTTTTGGAACTTGTGAACGGTCGTAAAATAGTACCACTGCGATTCGGGAATTGTCTTTTTAATCGTCGCAAACAGACCGTCGAAGCTCTCGGACGCCAAAATCTGCCGCTTTTGCTCAACGGTCAGCGGTCCTTTTTCAATCCGCGCATTCCCGATGTCCGCCTTTGTTTTGGCGACATATTCGTCCAACGCGTACAACCCGTTGCTCATCCGATACTTGCTCTCAAACAACTGGTTGACCAGGTCATCCGGATATCCGCGCAGTTCCTCCAGCTTTTTCTCGTACGAAGAGTTGGCCAGCTTGCTGACCACCCCGATTTTTTCGAACTCTTCCCCGATCAGCTGAATCTTGGACTGCAGGAGGCTGCTTGTTTTGTTGATCTCCTCCTGCTGAATGGTTTGTTTGGAATAACTGATGGCAAATGAGGACAGTCCCAATTGCAGGACGAGAATGATCACAAACAAGAAGAGGACACGGGCTTTTAAACTGCGCAACCGCAACCCGCGCCATTGGAAGTCCCATTTTTTGCTCGTCGCGTTCATGTTTCTACCTCCGATCGTCTGTTGGTTTGAAGTGATATGAAATGGCATCCTAGAACAAACCTGTAACCCCCTTTCGCTCATTCGAAAGGTTGGACTGGCAAAACCGGCTGCCACTAAGCAGACGATAACGGTGGCCGTGGAACCATTTTCCCTTGCTGGAATGTTCACAAAAAAGACTATTCGGTTACCCGAATAGCCGCCATTCCTGAGACTGAGTGAAATAGAGCGCATCGGTTTCGGCAACCCGGCCATCATAGTTTTGACAACTTAGACCCGAGGCTTTGCGTCCTTATCTTTCGATAAGTTTGCCATTGACGAACCTTGTCGAAATTTAGTGGATTTTAGTGGTTTCTGTAATATATTGTGTCTTTTTGTCACATTCATGATATAACGAATTAGGTTACTGGTCAATATTTCCTATACCGCGAAAGTTGATAGACCTATGGATTTGCAGCGAAATTTCCAGCGGCTTGGGAGTTTTCTCACATAGGATTGATCGGTAGAGAGGAGCTTGGTAGGAGGGATGAAGAGATGATGGAATGGGGATTTGAGGTTCGATAAAAACATTTTATTGGCGTGATGGGCGTATAAAACCCCCCCCCAAACGACTTGTTTGAGGGGGCGGACCGAAGACAAACGGTTCATTGAGTTAGCGTCCACAAAAAATGATTTCCAGGCCGAAAGGCCTGCCCATTCATCAACCGAAGCGGAAGACAATGTGCATCGCGTGGAGGGATGGGCCAAGCGAGCTCCTTTGACGACCTGCTCAGCGGAAAAACGAAGACGCGGGAATCAACAGGGGACACAAGTCTCACTTCCTCGAAATACCCAGATGTTTGTCCCCTGCCCGCGTCTCGTTTTGGAGCGGACTTCATTCGCTTCTGTGCTGGGCGTCAAGCGAGCGAGCTGGCCCGATCTCCCATGCGCCGCGAACTTTGTCTACACGCTGACCCCCCAAACGACTTGTTTGAAGGGGCGGACCGAAGACAAACGGTTCATTGAGTTAGCGTCCACAAAAAATGATTTCCAGGCCGAAAGGCCTGCCCATTCATCAACCGAAGCGGAAGACAATGTGCATCGCGTGGAGGGATGGGCCAAGCGAGCTCCTTTGACGACCTGCTCAGCGGAAAAACGAAGACGCGGGAATCAACAGGGGACACAAGTCTCACTTCCTCGAAATACCCAGATGTTTGTCCCCTGCCCGCGTCTCGTTTTGGAGCGGACTTCATTCGCTTCTGTGCTGGGCGTCAAGCGAGCGAGCGGGCCCGATCTCCCATGCGCCGCGAACTTTGTCTACACGCTGACCCCCCAAACGACTTGTTTGAGGGGGCTGTTCCTTCATAACGATAAAAGAGCGCTCAGCCTAATTTTCCGCCGTGGTAACAGTAATAATGCGCAGCGTGCAGACTTGTAATGGTTCGCAACGATTGCTCCGCTTTTTCCAGATCCAAACAATAATGCGGATTGGCGACGACGAGTTGACCGTTGTCATTCACCGCAGCATCACCGGTAATCACGCTGTTCAGTTCGGGAACATACAGGGAAATGTGCCCGGAAGTATGTCCGGGAGTAGCGATGATTTTACATTGATTGGAAAACAGCATGCCGCCATCGCGCACCACGTGATCAACGGGCACATGTTTCAAACTCTTCAACTGCTGGATGAACCATTTGCCAAATGCCTGTTGTTCCTCAGGCAAATGCTGCAGCAGGTTTTCAGCCTGAATCAATCGCTCTGCTTTGCTTTCACCGCTGATGAACCTGGCTTCCTGTTCACTTGCGATAATCCGTATCCACGGGTATTTTGCTTTAAAATCATACAGTGAGCCGATATGGTCATCATCGTAATGCGTAATGATGATATGTGTGAGATTCTTCGCGTCATAGCCGTTTCTTGCGATCTCGCTTTCGATGAGAGGGAGAAACCCCGGATACCCGGTATCGACCAAAGCCAGTTCATTCTCCGATACGATCAAACTGGGATAGATCACATTGGTTGTGCCATTAAATTCAAACGAAATGCTCAGTTCGACAATCTCCATACGCTTCACCCTACTTTCCATAAGTCCGTATCGTTTATTCCGGGTGATTCCCCGACGCCTCGCCAACCGTATAAGGCGTTGTCACGTTGGGATACGTCAAATGCATCGACATCCCCAACGCCGCATGCTCCAGTATGTGGCAGTGATCCATCCAGATGCCCGGATTGTCGGCGCGGAATGCCACTTCGTAGGTTTCGCCCGGTTCCACGAGGACAGTGTCAAGCACGAGCGGACTGCCCTTGTACGGCTTGCCGTTTCGGCTTAGGACAACAACATGATGTCCGTGCAGATGCATCGGATGCTCCGAAAACGACCGGTTGACGATGCGCGTCTTGACGAGGTCCCCTTCCTCCACCACGAACGTCGGCGTATGCGGAAACACTTCCCCGTTAATGGCCCACAAGTGATTCGAGGAGCCATTGTAATTCCCCAAATAGATCTGGTCCAACACCATGAGAAATTCCCGGTCAAACTTTGCAGTGTCATCAATTGGTGCCGGAGCGGGAGCACCGTATTCCAGCGGGTCCAGGATCGCACCTCCTGCCCGGATGTCGGCTTTCCCCTGCCCGTCTTTACTGAATACAACAACGGCTTGGGATTCCCTCTCATCCAGCGCCAATGTTACCGGATGTTCAGGCATCGTAAATGTCACATCATACCGGCCGCCTCCCCCGATTTTCAGCCGCCGGTCAGTCACCACCCCCGGCTTGTGAATGTCCCAACCGTCAATCGCGGATACTTGGAAAGGCGTCCCATAAAGCGAGAATATTTTCGTATTGCTGGCGCTGTTCATGAGCCGAAGCCTCACCTTCGTACCGGGCTTTATGATTTGGCTTTGAGCGGGGGCTGGCAGATGCAGAACCGCTGTCTCTCCATCCGGCGTTTCCCAGTCGTGAGCGAAAACCGTGACATCGGCTTCCTCGCCGCTCGTCTGACCATTCCCGGCACTGCTCGCATCACTGCGCTTGGGCAGGATAATGAAGGCCCCGAACAGCCCTTTGGCAACCTGGACCGAAGAAACTTGATGGGAATGATACCAATGGCTGCCCGTCTCTTCCACGACAAAGCGATACGTATGGGATTCGCCGGGCATGACGGCATCTTGGGTCAATCCCGCCACCCCGTCTTCCGCGTTTGGAACATCGACGCCGTGCCAATGCAAAGTAACCCCTTGTTCAATATCTTGATTCCGCAGCGTGACTTCCACCAGATCTCCTTCGTGCACCACCAGCTGCGGGCCCGGAACCTGGCCGTTAAATGTCCACGCTTCGACCGTGTGTCCCGATGCGAGCTGGATCGTCTTCTTCTGCGCGACGAGCGTAAAGCGTTTGTCGGGTTGGCCGGTGCGGGGGCCTGTCAAATCGGCGACGCTCACCGCTGCTGCGCTGCCTCCTGCCGGCATGACGGCATGGTGACCGTGATGATCTGACGATACAACGCTCGGAATTTCGGAACCTCCGCCATATTCAAACGTTTCCGGATGAATCATCGCCATGGATTCAGGAAATTTGCTGTTTGCAAGCGACCACTGAAACCACGCCACCAACAGGACAACCGCCGCTGATGCCAACGCGGTTTTTCTCAATACCCGCGCCAGAATCCCCTGGGGGCGGGACCGGATGATCTCTACGCGCCGCCGATGGTACAACCACAGCAGAGCGGCGCATCCCACCAGCACGGCCAGGTACAGCGTGGACTCTCTCACATCCGGGATGGATGGAATATCGAACATTACCAGAGACAGCACCAAGAGGGCCCCGGCTGCCATCGTGTGAATGGATGCCGCGATGAACACCAAAGATTTCGGCGTCATGACCGTGTTCTGCTTCAAGAATGGCAGAGCGCTTCTGGCCACGAAAATAGCCGGCAGAGCCAAGAGCGGCAGCATGACGATAACGCGATCCATGACGAAATACCAGCCTAGCGTGAAATAGGCTATCGTTATGACAATACCCCAGAGGAAAAGCAGGATGAAGCCCGCCCAAACGCCGACTCGCACCGCTTTTCTCCACCGGGAAACACCGGTTTGCCGAAACGAAACGTATTTCAGACGATTCGCCGCAAGTCCGGTCAGCCCCCAGACGATCACAAGCGCCAACAACAGAATAAATTCCAGACCATACAGTGCCTCGAGCACGAAATTGCCTCCTTTACGTCTCCCTCCAGGAGCCCCTTTATACCGTTACCTTGTCATGCCAGTTCACGCGATAATCGTACATCCACGCGAGAGATTGACGGCTCGCCATCTTCAGAAAGAAAGGGAGCATCAAATCGCGGAAAAACACTTGTACCGGATTCGTCGCATGTTTGCGCTGGCCAATGCTTCTCGAATACTTGACGATCTTCTCCACCCGTTCCCGCCGCAACAGCTCAAAGTGCCGGAACGCCTCTCCCAGATTGCCGATGTCCCGGACGCATTTGGCGAGCATCAAGGCATCCTCAAGCGCCAGCGAAGCCCCCTGCCCGGCGTTGGGCGAAGTCGCATGAATCGCGTCGCCGATGAGTACCGCGGGTCCGCTGTACCAGGCGGAGACGGAGATCAGGTCGTAGATCGGATAGACGCCGATGTCGCTTTCCGTCTTGCGAATAATGTCCGGAACGGGCTGAAGTTCGCCTTGGTACAGGTTGCTGATCACTTGACGCCACTCCGCCTGTGGTATGGACATCAATTCTTTTCTCGTCGGCCTGCCCGGATAATCGAGATTACCGAACCAGTAGATTTCTCCGTCCGACTTGACCAGATAACCGAAAAACGCTTTTTTCCCGAATACCATGTGCTGGGTGCCGGGCTCGCGCGGAACATCGACGCCGCGCGCAAAGCCGCCAAAGCTGATCAGGCCCGTGTAATCCGGTTCCGGAGCGTTGGGCAATATCAGCCTGCGCGTGCGGGAATGAATGCCGTCGCAGCCGACCAGCAAATCGCCTTCCGCAGAGGTCCCGTCTTCAAAAAAGGCGGTCACCTGCCGATCCGTCATCTGCAGATTTGCAAGCCTTTTGCCGAATTCGATCGGGATGCCTTCCTGCAAGGCTGCTTCGCGCAGCACTTTGTGCAAAAATCCCCGTTTCACCGTGAACCCTTGCACTTCTCCGGAACGGTCGCCGATCGTCCCCAGCCATTTGCCGCTGCTGCTGTGAAAACTCATGACGCGCATTTCAATGCCTTCCCTGCGAATGCGGTCGTCTACGCCCAGTTCGCTCAGGATGCGCATGCCGTTGCGCGCCACATTCAGAAACAGGCCGGCGTAATCATCATGATCCGGCTGTGCTTCATAAATGCGCGGTTCGTATCCGGCCCGCCGCAAAAAGATCGCAATCGCAGGTCCAGCAATTCCGCAGCCGATAATCAGCGCTCGCTTGTTTCGCATCGTGTCATTCTCCTCCTTGAACACATTGGTTATTATCTTAAAAATTAAGATATAAGGCCGGAGGTGTCACATTTGCATAAGCGGACGATTTCCTATATCTTAATAATTAAAATATATGCAAAATGCGCTCCGCTTTCCATATCCATATTACGGGGAATGAGAAGCTTCTTGTACCGGCTGCAGCCCGATTTGCTCCCCGACTTTGGTCGGAGATGAAATTGTGATGGGGGGATTGTCCATGAATCGCCGCGAACCGGTTCAACCGGAACTGTACGCTTCCTTGCAAGATGCTTCCCGGAAGCTGTCCACCCAGACCGTGTTTTTCCACCAGGCCGTAGCCAAATCGCTGGGGTTAAACATCACCGATCATAAGTGCCTGAATATTGTGCTGGAGATGGGAAGAGCGACCGCCGGGCAGCTGGCCGAGCTCACGGGACTGACGACAGGCGCCATCACCAGCGTGATCAACCGCCTGGAGAAAGCGGGATTTGTCCGCCGGGCAAAAGATCCCAACGATCTGCGCGTCGTCTATGTCGAACCAATCCCAAGCAACCTTCAACCGATTCAGGACGTCTTCGCGCCGCTCGGCAAGGCCATGGCCGAGCTGTATTCCCGGTACAGCGCAGACGAACTGCGGCTGATCCTCGACTACCTCGAACGATCCGCGCACATTCTTGCCAGGCAAACGGAGCGGTTGAAGGGATAAAACATCCATCGAAGCGATGAACCGGCGGATGGATAAGCTTTGGATCATTCATGCATCGCTCGGCGCGCACGCCTCAACACGCCGAGCGATGTGCAGTCAATAAAAGCTGATCTCTTCATACGTAATGCTGCCGATCCATTCATCAATCGCCCGGATACGCGAAGGTCCAGACGTTTCATAAAGCCGATCAAATGATTCTGCCAATCGCGCTCCGCCCCTTCCCGCCCCTGGATAATGGTGTAAAGGTCCGCAGCCCCGCCTCGCAACTCTTCATAGAACATGATCTTGCACAAGATCGCCAGTTCCGTGTCACCAAACGAGGCGTACAGCGCTTCGTAATCTTCCCCGTACAGGCAGTCGCTCTCCAACAGATCCAGATAATCGTGCAAAGAGAAAAAATGAGACCGGATGAGCCGGACTTTGTCCTCCTTGGACTCGCTGCGGCTGATGTCGTCGAGCAGACGGCGCAGCTGTACATTGCTCATACTGTCTCCCGTTTTCAACGATATGGTGACAGGCCTGATGTCGTCTTCCTTGTCTACGATGATGACCGTCTGCAGATTCCGATGTTCCGCAGCGTTGACAATTGTCATTTTAGAAATTGCTATTGTCCCCTAAGTTTCTATAGACCTCATGGCTACGACTACAGCAAACTTATAGATATTCTAGAATTTGCATTAGACTAGAGGGGATCGGATACATAACTACAAAAACTTCCATAAGAGGAGATCAGGCATTTTTGCTAAGAGATAAGATATAGAAATGACTATTTACAAAATTCAAAAAAAGATGTATTTTTTTGGTATAGGAGGTGATAGTCGGAATATTTTTGTAATAATTTCTTATTAAAATCGTATAAAAAGGAGAGATGTACATGAAGAAAATCATTGGACTTTTCCTCTTTGCATCGGTTGTCATGGCATCATTGACTCCTACTGCATTTGCGTATACAAAACCTTCTGGCAACTATTGCGGAGCTGATGACAAAACACCAGGTTCTTCTAGTACGAAAATTCAATATTTTAAAATTCCTTACGAAGTAGAGTATTCTGGTGATACATCTAGTATTACTCCACTACTTTTAGACAAGTGGGTTTATAGCGGTGAGTCAAAAGCATGCGGACTTCCTTTTACTGTCGAATCGTACACAAATAATTACTCACAAACTGTAAATTACACGTTCACCGCAAAGGCATCTAAATCAACGACGTATAATACTAGTGTGAACGCAAATTTTTTGGATGCATTCAATGCAACAATGGGATACCAAGCAACAAATACTGTTGAGAGATCTTCGCAGTTCTCCGTTCCAGTTAAACCATACACAACGGTTACTTTAAAGGCGTCACCTTCCCTAGCAATCATAAAAGGCACATGGAAATACCTTACTGGCTCAAAATACGTTGAGGTCTATTACCCAACACATCTAAGATGGATAACCGAATAATTATAAGAAGGAGGGGCTCGAAGTGAGGCCCCTATCTTCTATGCCCTGCCTGATGTGAATAGTTGAAGCATAATTATAGAGTTGGGGCGTGCAAGTTGCCGATATGTGTAAGAAGGGAGACAATTTATGATGTCTAGAAAGTTTTTTTTCGTCACATTGTTGGCAGTATCATGTTTATTATCTTCATGTACTCAGGAAGTATCGACCCAAGAATTCTATGTAGTGAAGAATGAAGGTAGTTATGAATCATACTGGGATAATAGTTATCAAAATTTGTTTATCTTAAATCTTGCCTTTAATCACTCTCCTGATTTAGAACTAAATCAAAGCGATATAGAGTCAATAGAGTTACTACCTCATACCGATTTAGTGAAGATTGAGAAGTTTATCATTGAAGAAAATCCCCCTCAAGGGACATTAAAACAAAAAGCATTGTTTGTTCATCTTTTGTCACAAAGAACTGGTACACATACTTTTAACCAGATAGCTTTTCATACGAAATATGGTAGAAAGGTTATGGAGTTGGGGAATATTAATATAAATGTACATAAAGGTGTGTTTTCCGGAGTCATGCCTTTAGGAAAAAATATAGGAGTCTTTCCAGTATCAACACCATTGACAATTTTCCCAAGAAACGACAATGATTACCCTGTTATTATTAAAGGCATATTATTACATAATCCTTATATTACATATGACCGAAGTGACATAAAAATCTTAGTCGATAATAAAGAAGTGCCGCTGCCAACAGATGGGGTCAAGCTAAATCCAAAAGAACAGTTACAATTGACCGTGTATTGGAAAGTAAATTTTCCGCCTAACCAAATCATCAATATTGAGGCAAGACCTTTATTAATTAGTGAGCGTCAAGGCAACATTGAATATGCAGATATTCCAAATATGATCTTTCGAAACGATTTCAAGCTTCCTGCAAATTAAAGCATAAGACCACCATTCAATAGCTTGAGAAACCTTATTCTACCATTTCTGGTTGCTTGATCACCCCCAAATCTAAGATTTTTGAGAAATAGTTGCTACAAAAGTTGTGCATCTACAGTAATCTGATATTGAGCCATTTTCAAAAAACCTCTCTCTTCCTTGAATGTGGTCTCGTCAACTCACTACCGAGTTTTTTGATATGGCTCCCTTATTTTTAGAGAATCCCTTGTTGTCTTGTCTACGGAAGGATTCTAAGCGGCTTTGCTCATCTTTCGGACCTTGAAAGTTGATGGCAAAATTCACCTTGTATAATGGATACATTCCTCAAGGGTGGTCAGCTCAACCTCTCATCCTGCACGGGTGAGAACTTGTGACGAGCCAATCAGCTTAATAATCTCTTTCAGATTGTCGCAATGCTGCGTATTAAAAGAAAAAGTAGATCACCTGTCAGCCTGGTGATCTACTCCGCAGCTAACAATTGTCCTCTCGCTTGTGGAGGACAGACTGCAGGTGTAGCAACACCTGCGGTCCTTTATATAATACACAGGATTATTTTCCATAAACAACAACAAGTAAAACCCTTTCGTACATAAACATAAAATTAATTCCGTTTCATGGGAGTTAACAAGTTTTTTGCTCAGTCGCCCTCTGGTGCTTTTTCGATTTTTTTCACCCGTGCGCCGTGCATTAACCCGTTTCTGCATTATGTCTTTACGCACGGGGAATGTCAGCACGCCGCTTCGCCAAGCTCGAATCTGCAAGCCGGCCCCATCAGCCGGAAGAAGGGTTGTTCCGCCAATACTTGTTGACCGCTTCAGAACCAATCGTTCCGAACCATGCTTCCCTATCATAGGGGCAAACGAATTTCGCCAGTCCCCCGTTTCCCGGAACGCTAGTCAAACACGTGCGCCTTCGCCCAATGCTTGCCGCCATCCACCGTCGTGTACATGACGGTCGGTTCCTTGGAATCCGAGCAGATCAACCACCCCTTGTTCCCGTCTTCAAAGGCCAACAGCATATCCCCAAATCCAGGGAACGATTCCGTCCCCTTTTCCACCGTTTTGCCGCCGTCCTTCGTCCACCCGATCGTATTGGGCAGATCGCACGCCATGCAACGTCCGCCCATGAAGGCGATGTCGGGATTGACCACGTACAAGGGGCCTGGCGCGGAACCGTCAATCGTCGGGCCGCCGGGATAATCGGCGGGGAATCCCGGAGCAGGTCCACCGCCTGCCGTCGACTTCGCGATTACGGTCTGCCAGTGCCGTCCGCCATCCGTGGTGTGAAACAGGGAATAGGAGGTTTGGTTCATGCCGTATCCCCCGATGCACTGAATCCAGGCGTCATCTTTTCCGGCCGAACGGATGACCGCACCGCTGAGCAGGGCAACCGTTTCGCGCTTCATCACCGCGCTCCACGACTGGCCTCCGTCGACGGTTCGCATCACCTGAAAGACGCCGTTCTCCTGCGTCACCGCCCACCCATTCGCTTTGTCGTGAAAATAGGCATCGCCTGTCAGCTGCTTCGGAACCGGGAGCGGCTTCCACGTTTTTCCCCCGTCCGTCGTCCGCCAATGGGCGACAAAGCCCTCCTGGCCGGACACAAAATGGAGAAATCCCGGCTGCGGCACCTTGCCCACAAGCGACCAGTGCTTGCCGCCGTCCTTGGTGTGATACAGGAGGCGTTCACCGTCGGCCGCCCCATCCCGGGCCACGGTCGCCCACGCCAGCTGGTGGTTCAGCGCAAATACCTGTTCCACCGCACCTTCTACTTGATGCTGGACGCGCCAGCTCTTTCCTGCGTCGTCGGTCCGCGCGATCCACCCTTTGCCGCCGACCCAGCCCGAGCGGAAATCCGCCAACCGCACGGCTGTCACGTTTCCCAGCTTGGCAGGTGTCGTAGCGGATGGAGCGGAATTCTCCCCGCTTCCCCCCGGCGATGGTTCCCCTGTCGCGGAAGACGCCGATCCCTGAGTGGAACCAGCCTGGGAGTTCGTATCGGACGGTTGCTCCGCCGCGGGGGTCGGCACCTCATTGGAGCCGGAACACCCCGCGAAGATGCCCAGAAGCACCGCCAGGATGATCGCAAACGCGCGTCTGTATGCATATGTCAAAATGATCACTCCCTGTTACTGTCTGAAACCCATCACCCATAAAAGCTGCTTCAATAACTTTGACGCAATGTTCCCCAAAATATTTCAACCAATTTCAGGGAGTGAGTGCAGGTGCAAACGGGAGGTTACCAAGCGGCTTCACATCGCTCAACTATCGGACCTCACAATTCCATGGTATAATTTACCTTGTACAATAGATATGGCTCCTCAAGGGTGGTCGGCTCACCTCTCATCCCACGCGGGAAGGGGGTGAGAACATGACAGTGTACGAGGCAATCAGCCTGATGATCTCTTTCGGATTGTTGATTGTCGCATTGCTGTCGTTCCCAAAGAAAAAGTAGATCACCCTTGAGTTTGGCAACCGGTGATCTACTCCACTGTAAACAATGAGCCGCCCCCCTTGTGGGGAACGTCTATTGTACAGACCGTAGGTGTAGCAGCACCTGCGGTCCTTTTTATGATGCACAAGATCCTGTTCACATATTATACCATAAACAACGGCAAGTAAAACCCCCACGTGTGGGGGATGATCGCTTGTTTAGCGGTCGGATTCCGAGCGGCCTCCCTTCGCTCCGCTCGGCCTTCGCCCCCTCCGTCCGTTCGGACTTGCGAGTTCAAATCCTGCACCAGCCTGTACATAACAAAAAAGCACCCACATTAGGGCGGGGGATAATCGGAATCCTCCCTTTCCTTTGCTCGCTTCGCTCGCTTGTTTAACGGTCGGATTCCGAGCGGCCTCCCTTCGCTTCGCTCCGCTCGGCCTTCGCCCCCTCCGTCCGTTCGGACTTGCAAGTTCGGCTCCCTGCTCGCCTGACGCAAAAATAAAAAGCACCTCAAGGGTGCTTTTATTTTTGCGTATGGTGGAGGCGGGGGGATAATCGGAATCCTCCCTTTCCTTTGCTCGCTTCGCTCGCTTGTTTAGCGGTCGGATTCCGAGCGGCCTCCCTTCGCTTCGCTCCGCTCGGCCTTCGCCCCCTCCGTCCGTTCGGACTTGCAAGTTCAAATCCTGCACCAGCCTGTACATAACAAAAAAGCACCCACATTAGGGCGGGGGATAATCGGAATCCTCCCTTTCCTTTGCTCGCTTCGCTCGCTTGTTTAACGGTCGGATTCCGAGCGGCCTCCCTTCGCTTCGCTCCGCTCGGCCTTCGCCCCCTCCGTCCGTTCGGACTTGCAAGTTCAAATCCTGCACCAGCCTGTACATAACAAAAAAGCACCCACAAGGGGTGCATTTTTTGTTATGTATGGTGGAGGCGGGGGGATTCGAACCCCCGTCCGAAAATAGCGACACATAAGCATCTCCGAGCGCAGTCGTTCTATAAGATTTCGGCTAACGGCCTGCGGAACGACACGCCAGCCGCTAACCTAGCCTGATTGATCTTCTTCCTTTGGCCCCAGGCGGAGACCTCCGGCGTAGCCCGTTAGAAGTGAGCCCTAATCACGCCACACGGGCCGATGGAGTGTTAGAGCCTCGCTGGTAATTAGGCAGCGAGAGAAAGTTGTTTGTTGCCAGTTATGGCTTTCCGCGTTGTTAACGGGGTCCGCAGCCCCCCGGCTCGCTTCTTATGCTCTACTATTCCCGTCGAATCCAGAACGCCCCCGTGATGAAAAAATCAATCAGGAGAAAAAAAGTCTAGGCGAAGATGGCAACTGTCCACACCTAGACTGTAGTTTCGGGGTTCATTGCCTTCTTACTATAGCACACGCGGCATTCAAAACTCAACGTCGATTTGTGCCAATCCTGCCATCGTGCACCATGCGCGGTGCCTGCAGCCAACGGCTTGTCGGCCACTGTTCAGCTGCTGGCAGCGCACCTTGCCTGTAAGTACGCTGCCCAGCAGATACAGCACCATTCATCACGATCAAATGCCATCGCAGTAAACAAGAGGTACTTGTCTTCCGCTTCGTTACACCTTCTGCCGCTCGCGCAGCGCGCGCTCCACTTCCCGCTGAGCATCGCGCTTTTTGATGTCCTCGCGCTTGTCGTAGTTCTTCTTCCCTTTGACCAGCGCCAGCTCCACCTTGGCCCAGCCGCCCTTGAGGTAGAGGCTGAGCGGCACCAGCGAGTACCCTTTTTCGCGGGTGAGGCCGTTCAGTTTGAGGATTTCCAGACGGCGCAGCAGAAGTTTGCGCGTCCGTTCCGGCTCGTGGTTGTAGCGGTTGCCCTGCTCATACGGGCTGATGTGCATGTTGTACAAGAGAACTTCGCCGTTGTGAATGCGGGCGAAGCTGTCCTTGAGCTGTACGCGTCCGGCCCGCACCGATTTGATCTCCGTGCCTGTCAGGGCAATGCCGGCTTCGTACACGTCTTCGATGTGATAGTCGTGACGCGCTTTGCGGTTTTGCGCCAGCGTCTTCACACCGGTTTTCGCTTTTGCCATGGGAGATCACCTCGCTTGCCTGGGTAAACGGACGGCTGTAGAATCGGTCAATATCGTACCTGTTAGTCTAGCAAATATCGCGGCGTTTGACAAGATCATCACCGCCGCTTCCGTTTCGCCTGCGCGGCCACGTGTTTCTTTTTCGATTTTTTGGCTCGGATCAGGTCTTCCCAAAACGCCTTTTGCCGGGTCGTCGGCGATTCTGCCTCGTCGAGCGGCACGACGTCACCCTCGGACGTGTCTGCTTGACCGGCATCAATCTGCTGAGCGGCTTCGAGCTGACGGCGCTGCTTTCGTTGCTTGCGCAGCACGGCGGGATGGGGCTTTTCCTGCCTGGACGCCCGTTTTGTGTCGCGCTTGCCTTTGCGCCCGTCGATCACCTTGGGGGTGCGCTCCCGGCCGCGGAAGGTGTTGGGCCGCTTCATCCCGACGATCTCAAAGTCAATGGCCCGCTCATCCACATTGACGTTGGAGACACGCACCTGCACCACGTCGCCGATGCGGAACTGTTTGCCCGTCCGCTCCCCGATCAGGGCGTACGCCTTTTCGTGGTAATGGTAGTAGTCGTCGGTCAGATAGCTGATGTGCACCAGACCTTCAATTGTATTAGGAAGCTCCACGAAAATGCCGAACGACGTAACGCCGGAAATGACGCCTTCAAATTCCTCGCCGATCCGCTCCAGCATGTACTCTGCCTTTTTCAAATCGTCCGTTTCCCGCTCGGCATCCACGGCGATGCGTTCGCGCTGGGAGGCGTGTTCCGCAATGATCGGCATCTGCTCTGTCCAATAGGCCAAGCGCTTTTCGGACAGCTCGCGATTCTCCAGCCACTCGCGAATCCGCCGGTGGACGATCAGGTCAGGGTAGCGCCGAATCGGGGAGGTAAAGTGCGTGTAGAAGTCGGTCGCCAGGCCGTAGTGCCCCAGGCTTTCCGCGTCGTAGCGCGCCTGCTTCATCGAGCGCAGCATTACCGTGCTGATGATGACCTCCTCGGGCGTACCTTTTACCTCCTCCAGAAGCTGCTGAAGGGCGCGCGGGTGGACGGTGTTGCCCTTGCCGCGGACCGTGTAGCCGAAGTTGGTGACAAACTCCATGAAGGCCATCAGTTTTTCCGGGTTGGGTTCCTCGTGCACCCGGTACATAAACGGCTGTTTCATCCAGTGGAAGTGCTCTGCCACGGTTTCATTGGCCGCCAACATGAATTCCTCGATGATCGACTCGGCGATGGATCGCGTACGGAAGCCGATCTCCGTCGGCGTTCCCTCTTCGTTGACGTAAATTTTCGCCTCGCGGAAGTCAAAGTCGATTGCGCCGCGGCGCATCCGCTTGGCGCGCAGCTTGCGGGCCAACTCCTCCATCAGGCGGAACATCGGCACCAGTTCGCTGTACTTTTCGATCAGCGCTTCATCATTTTCTTCCAAAATCTTGCGCACATCCGTGTAGGTCATTCGCTCATTGGTGCGGATGACGCTGAGGTAGATGTCGTAGGTGACCAGGTTTGCCTCCGCATCCAACTCCATGTCGCAGGTGATCGTCAGGCGGTCCACCTTCGGGTTAAGGCTGCAGATGCCGTTGGACAGTCGGTGCGGCAGCATGGGGATTACCCGGTCAACGAGATAGACGCTGGTGCCGCGCCGATACGCTTCCTGATCCAGCGCGGAATGTTCCCGGACGTAGTAGCTGACGTCGGCGATGTGGACGCCCAGCAGGTAATTGCCGTTGGGCAGCTTCTCCACCGAGACCGCGTCGTCCAGGTCTTTTGCATCCGCGCCGTCGATGGTTACCATCATCCGGTCGCGCAGGTCACGCCTGCCCTTGATCTCCTCCTCGGAGATTTCGTCCGGCACCGCTTCCGCCTCGGCCAGCACGTCGGCAGGGAACGCTTCCGGCAGGCCATACTTGCGGATGATCGAGAGAATGTCCACACCCGGATCGTTTTTATGCCCGAGGATCTCGATCACTTCCCCTTCCGGACTGGTACGTCCTTCCGGGTAGCGGACGATCTTGGCGACGACCTTGTGCCCGTCCACAGCCCCGTTATAGGCTGTTTTCGGGATGAAGATGTCCCTGCCAATCCGTTTCTCATCGGGTATGACGTAGGCGTAGTACGTTTCATCCTTGAACGTCCCCACCACTTCCGTCACGCCGCGCTCCACGATGCGGATGATCCGCCCCTCCAGGCGGTTGCCGCTCGTTTTCTTTTCCACCCGAACCAGGACCGTATCGCCGTGCATGGCGCCGTTCATGTCGTTGGCATGGACGTAAATGTCGTCCTCTCCAGGCGTGTCAGGGGTGACAAATCCAAACCCTTTGGGATGGCTTTGCAGTCGGCCGCGCACCAGGTTCATTTTTTCCGGCACGCCGTAGCGGTTGGTACGGGTCCGCACGATTTCGCCCCGTTCTTCCAACGCATTCAGCGTTTTGACCAGCTCTTTGAACGCCTCGGTGTCGGCCAGTCCAAACGCCTCCTCCAGCTCCTTCACGGTCATGGGGTGATACGCCTGTTCCCGCATGAACGCGAGGATATCCTGTTCCTTCATTCCGTATCCTCCTTTTCGGCACATGCTTTGCCGCGACTTTGCTTCATCTATGTAGTATGTAGTATTCAGTATTCTCCGATTACGCCGTAGGCAATCCTAATAGAAAAAAGACAGCAAGTCAAACTTGCTGCCTTTGGCAATCATGTATGTTACGCACCGCTTCTCAAGAAATACCCGAGCAGAATGGCAAACACCATGAACAGCACGGCAAACACAACGGTCAGTTTGCCGAGCAAAGCGTCAATCCCACGGGCCTTCTGCTTGCCCATCAGTTGTTCCGCGCCGCCGCCGATCGCCCCAGAGAGCCCGGCGCTTTTTCCAGATTGCAGCAATACGACAAGAATTAAGCCAATACTTGCGATCACAAGTAAGATTTTCGCAGCCAATACCATCTGTATTCACCTCAAAACAAACGTGAAGAAACTATTACTTCCACTCTACCACAGTTGGATCGGATCAGCAACCCTGGTTAATTGACGGGGATTTATCCAAAAATTGTGTACGTTCTATGTCTGTTTTTCCGTTTCCTTGCAACTGTCACGATTTTGCCGTAAAATTGCAGTTGTACCGTTATACTTGCCGTAGGAGGTCCTAGTTATATGGCTGGTTCCAACAAAAAAGACATGAATCAAAATGACGTGGTTGACTCCGCGAAGGCCTTTTTTACTTCGTTTGGCATCTTGTTCCTTGTTTTTCTTATTGCTCTTGTCGGTTCCGCCATTTTCCCGAAACACGGCGAAGAGGCCCAGGATGGCGGGCAAACGGCCAAAATTGACGCGGAAGCCGTGTACAAAGCAAACTGTGCATCCTGTCACGGTCAAAACCTGGAAGGGGCTTTCGGCCCAGCCCTGACCACAGCAGGCAGCAAGTACAGCGCAGATGATATTGCCAAAATCATCAAGGAAGGAAAAGGCGGCATGCCCGCTGGCGTCCTGAAAAAACAACCGGAAATCCAGGCAGTTGCCGAGTGGCTGGCTCAGCACAAGTAATTACATAGACAGCCGCGGCGTTACACACCGGAGACATCTCCGGTGTTTTCTCATTTCTCGAGAGGAGGAACAGCAGATGGCACCGCTGCTGGAACTGGAACAACTGGGCAAACGGTCGTCGTCAGGGCCCGACAGCTGGCTGTTCGCCGACCTGTCGGCGGTGGTGGAAGAGCCGGCCATCATCCACATCCTGGGGAAGTCGGGACAGGGCAAAAGCACCCTGCTGCGCATCCTGGCCCTGCTCACCCGCCCGGACAGCGGGAGCGTCCGGCTGGCGGGAAAACCTCCGGAACAATGGACGCCGGAACGCTGGCGCATGACGATGAGCTACGTCGCCCAACAGCCGGTCATGCTGCCGGGCAGCGTGGAGGACAACCTGCAGACGATCAGCCGCCTGCACCAGCGTTCCTTTCCTGCCGATCAGGCCCGGGCATGGATGGAGCAGTTGGGACTGGGCGGACTGGATTGGTCCAAACCGGCCGACCAGCTTTCCGGCGGGGAAAAACAGCGCGTCGCGTTGGTCCGCTCGCTGCTGCTGCGGCCGACCGTACTGCTGCTGGACGAAGTGACCGCCTCGCTGGATGCGCTCAGCAAACAGGCGACCGAACAGCTGCTGGCCGACCTGCACCGCCGGGAGGGCACCACACTCATCTGGGTTACGCACGACTGGGAGCAGGCGCGTTCCATCGGCCAGCGGGTCTGGTTCATGGCAGACGGCCGGCTGCTGGAGGATGCGTCGAGCGATTTGTTTTTTGACGCTCCCGCTTCGGAGGAGGCGCGCCGATTTTTGGCCGCCGCCATCCAGAAGGGATAGGAGGAAATAGGGATGTCATCAATGTCGCTGTGGCTGTCGGTATCGTTTGTCCTGATCGCGCTGCTGCTGTCCCTCTGGCAGAAGCTCGGCCTGGAAAAGGAAATCGTGATCAGCACGGTTCGCTGTGCCGTCCAACTGCTGGTGATCGGGTACGTGCTGCAGGTCGTGTTTCACGCCGACCACCCCGTCTATCTGGCGCTGGTGCTCACCATGATGATCGCCGTCGCCTCCTGGAACGCCTCACGCCGGGGGGACCGGCTGCCGGGTGTACTCTGGCGCATCGCCGCCACACTGACAACTTCGACGGTTGTGACGATGGGACTGCTGCTATTGCTGGGGCTGATCGAACCGACACCGCAGTACCTGATCCCCCTCTCCGGCATGATCATCGGCAATGCGATGCTGGTCAGCGGCCTGTTTCTCAGTCACATGAAGCGTGAAATGAACACCGCCCGCGGCGAGATTGAGACGTTGCTCTGCCTGGGCGCAACCAAGCGGCAGGCGATTCACGACGTGTTGAAACGGACCGTAAAAACCAGCATGATCCCCACCTTCGACACGATGAAGACGATCGGGCTGGTGCAGCTTCCCGGCACCATGACCGGCATGATTATCGCCGGAGCCAATCCGCTCGATGCCGTGCGCTACCAGATTATGATCATGTTCGCCTTTTCTTCGTCCGCCGCAATCTCAGCCGTGCTGGTCAGCCTGCTGTGCTACCGGCTCTGGTTTACCCGCGAATCCATGCTGATTCCGTAACGCGTGCGATCACCGGGCAAAAAGCAGGCTGCCGGGAATGAATCCCGGCAGCCTGTCGCTCTCACTATTGTTGGAGCAGGTATTTTTCCAGTTCGTCCACCACTTTGTTGGCACAGATTACGCCGCCAGAGGTGTTCCAAATCGTGTCGTCCACTTTGAACGCTTTGTTGTTTTTCACCACGTTCAGGTTTTTCCACAGCGGATCGTTGGTCCACTCTTTTTCCAACTTGGTCGCTTCACCGTCTCCCGTCTCGTAGGAGAAGTAGAACATGATGTCGCCGTCCATTTCCGGAATCCGCTCTTTGGTCACTTCGGCGGCGAATTCTTCTTTGTTTTGCGACTCCGGACGAGCTACGCCCAGGTCTTTCATGATCGTGCCGGCAAACGTGTCGTTGTAGTAGATGCGTACACGGCCGGGCATGAAGCGAACGAGAGAGACTTTGGTCTTCGCCTTGTCGCCCACTTTCGCCTTGAACTCTTCAACGCGCTTGTTCCAATCGGCCAGCACTTTTTCGCCTTCTGCTTTCTTGTTGAGCGCTTCCGCGTACAGCATGAAGTTTTCTTTCCAGTCGCCGCGCGGTTCTTCCACGAAGACAGTCGGCGCGATGGCAGTCAGCTGCTGGTAAATCTTTTCGTGGCGGAACTTCATGCCGAGGATCAGGTCCGGCTTCAGCGCCGCGATCGCTTCAATGTTCGGCTGGGACTCGGTACCAAGCGTTTTGGTGCCTTCCAGGTGCGGCTTCACGAAATCGTAAAAGGTCGTCGGATCTGTCCAGGAACCGACCGCGCCCACAGGCTTAACACCGAGAGCTACCAGCGTTTCCACCCCCTGCGAGGTGAGGACGACTACGCGCTGCGGAGTGCCCGGAATCTTGGTTTCCCCCATCGCGTGTTTCACCGTGTAGGATTGATCGGAGCTGCCCGCAGGCTGTTGAGCTTGCGTTTGGTCAGCCGGTTTTTGGTCGGCTGCCTGCTGTCCGCCGCCGCAACCGGTGACGATCAGCAGCAGGGCCATCAGCAGGGCAAAAAACGCTTTGCCGCGTACTGTGCGGTATGTACGAGAAAACATGAAATTGACTCCCTTCTATTCTTGATGATAATGAGAATTAAACTCATTTACACCCAATATCCTACTACCAGGGTCAGATGAAGTCAACTGCAAAAATGGTGATAATGAATCTCAAAATCATTGACAATGCACGCCGGCAAGAACTACACTGAAATGTGATAAGAACAGTAGAAATCGTCACCCAAGGATGAAGACAATGAAATCGTTACTCCACAGCAATCCGCTCAAAATCGCTGGCGTCTGTATCGGCCTGTTCCTTCTATTATATTTGAGTTACTTCAGCCTCATCTTCGGCGTCATCGACACCAGTTGGCAAACGGCGATTGACGCCTACACGCACTTCAACGGTTCCAATGAACACATCGTCATCAAGGAAGTTCGCGTCCCGCGTGTGCTGAATGCCCTCGCCGTCGGAGCCAGCCTGGGCATCGCCGGCGCGCTGCTGCAATCGCTGACGCGCAACCCGGTGGCCGACGTCGAACTGTTCGGCCTCAACGCCGGAGCCGCCCTGTTTGTTGTGTTTGCGGTGACGTTTGTCGGCATCAGCTCCCTTACCGCGTTTACCTGGATTTCCTTTCTGGGCGCCGCGGCCAGCGGCCTCGTCGTCTACCTCTTGGGATCGCTGGGTCGGGACGGCCTGACGCCGGTCAAGCTGACGCTGGCCGGTGCAGCCATCACCGCATTGGCCGCATCCGCCCGGCACGGCATGCTCGTCCTGAACGAAAAGGCACTGGACGAGGTGCTGTTCTGGCTCTCCGGTTCGGTGGGGGGACGCAAGCTGGAGTTTTTGCAAGCCGTCTTTCCGTACATGGCAGTGGCCTGGGTGGGAGCCTTCCTGCTCGCCCGTCCGATCCAGACCCTGCTGATGGGCGATGACGTGGCCAAGGGACTGGGGCAGCGAACCCTGCTGGTAAAAATCATGACCGGCGTGGTGATCGTCCTGCTTTCCGGCGCTTCAGTCGCCGTGGCAGGGCCGATCGGCTTCGTCGGACTGGTCACGCCGCATCTCGCCCGCTACCTGGTCGGGGTGGACACGCGGTGGGTGTTCTTGTACAGCGGCATCCTCGGTTCCGCCATCCTGCTTGCAGCGGACATCGCCGCCCGTTTCATCGCCAAGCCTGCGGAAGTGCCCATCGGAGCGATGACCGCTCTGGTCGGCATCCCGTTCTTCATCTACGTGGCGAGAAAGGGGCTGGAGAAAAAATGAAGTCGTATCTGTCGCTGCGCAACAAAAAAGGCTCCTTTTCCTTCCACATTCACAAGAAGTCGCTGTTGTGCGCCGCCGTCTGCCTGCTGCTGACCGCGGCCGTCATGGTAGTCAGCCTGGGGATGGGCGAAATGAACATCTCTCCCCTCAACGTCGTAAAGGCGTTTCTGGGCATGGGAGAGGAGCAGGATGCGCTAATCGTAACGCAGTTTCGCCTCCCCCGCGTCGTCATCGGCCTGTTGGTGGGTGCCGCGCTGGGAGCAGCCGGGGCGATTCTGCAGGGAATCGTCCGCAATCCCCTGGCTGCGCCAGACATTCTCGGGGTAACGGGAGGCGCTGCGGTTGCGGCTGTCGCCTTTCTGCTCTACTTTGAATCGGTCAGCATCCAGTGGCTTCCCCCTGTCGCGTTTCTGGGAGCGACGCTGACGACATTGATCCTGTACGCGCTCGCCTGGAAAAAAGGAGTGACGCCGCTAAGGCTGGTGCTCATCGGCGTGGGCATCAAAATCGCCGCCAGCGCAGTCATTACGGTGCTGATCCTGTTCAGTCCGTTTGTCCTGCAAAACAAGGCCACCCTGTGGCTTACCGGCAGCATCTACGGCGTCGACTGGAACGACGTGAAGATGATCGGACCGTGGGTTGTCGGCCTGATCGCGCTGGCTGCGCTGCTCGCCCGCCGTGTCAACGTCCAGCAGTTGGGCGACGAAGTGGCGACCAGCGTGGGCAGCCTGGTTCAATTCGACCGCTTTGCGCTGTTACTCATCTGTGCCGCGTTAACCGGGGCGGCCGTCTCCGTCGGCGGAGAAATCAGCTTTGTCGCCCTGCTGGCGCCGCACATCGCCAAAATGCTGGTCGGCCCCTCGTTTGGAGGCGCCCTGCCTGTGTCCGCCCTGATCGGCAGCCTGATCCTGCTGATTGCCGATTTGATCGCGCGAACGGCCTTTTCCCCGATCGACATCCCTGTCGGCGTCTTTACTTCAGCGGTAGGGGCACCGTTTTTCATCTTCCTGCTCTACAAAAACCGTAACCGGTAAGCTGAAAGGAGAGAAGCAGCGTGCATGCCTTGGAAACCCGTCAGTTGACGTTGTCCTACGGCGAACGGAATATCATCGAAGCACTTGATCTGCGCATCCCGCGCGGGCAGATCACGGTTTTCATCGGCAGCAACGGCAGCGGCAAATCCACCTTGCTGCGCTCGCTTGCCCGGTTGTTGAAGCCCAAGCAAGGGGCGATCCTGCTCGACGGCGAGTCGATCGCCAAGCAGTCGACCAAGGAAGTGGCCAAGCGGCTGGCGATTCTGCCCCAAGGGCCGACAGCTCCGGAAGGCTTGACCGTCCTGCAGCTCGTCAAGCAGGGGCGCTATCCGTACCAGAGTTGGCTGCAGCAGTGGTCGGAGGAAGATGAACGGATGGTGACCAAGGCGCTGGCCGCCACCCAACTGACCGAATTGGCCAACCAGCCCGTCGACTCGCTGTCAGGCGGACAGCGGCAGCGTGCCTGGATCGCGATGACCTTGGCCCAGGGGACGGAGACCATCCTGTTGGACGAACCGACCACCTACCTGGACATGGCGCACCAAATTGAGATCCTCGACCTGCTGTACGAACTGAACCGGACGGAACAGCGCACGATCGTCATGGTACTGCACGACTTGAACCTGGCATGCCGTTACGCTCACCACATCGTCGCCGTGCACAACCGGAGCGTGTACGCCGAGGGCAGCCCGGACGCGGTCATGACAGAAGAAATGGTCCGCCACGTGTTTCAGATGGAGTGTCAGATCACACGCGATCCGCTCTACGGCACGCCGATGTGCATCCCGTTCAGCAAAAGCCGGTTGACCACTGCAGCTGAGCCGAGACAGATGGTGCACGCATAGATGCGGCCCGATCGATCGGTACACGATAAACGAACAAAAAAAGGTGCTTTCCCTCAGAGGGAAAGCACCTTTTTTGCGTTGCCGCGAATGGGCTTACTTCTTCAGATTGTAGAAAGCGTTGCGGCCGCCGAAGCGTGCGGTGTCGCCCAGCTCGTCTTCGATGCGCAGCAGTTGGTTGTACTTGGCCACGCGGTCTGTGCGGGACGGAGCCCCTGTTTTGATCTGGCCGGCGTTGGTCGCAACCGCGATGTCAGCGATGGTGGAGTCTTCCGTTTCACCGGAGCGGTGAGAGATGACTGCGGTGTAGCCGGCCCGCTTCGCCATCTCGATGGCGTCAAAGGTTTCGGTCAGCGTACCGATCTGGTTTACTTTTACCAGGATGGAGTTGCCGGTCGCATTTTCAATCCCGCGCGCCAGACGCTCGGTGTTGGTCACGAACAGGTCGTCGCCGACGAGCTGTACTTTGCCGCCGAGGCGCTCGGTCAGCACTTTCCAGCCGTCCCAGTCGTCTTCGGAGAGACCGTCTTCAATGGAGATGATCGGGTACTTGCTCACCAGGTCTTCGTAGAAGGCGATCATTTCTTCCGTCGTCTTCACGACGCCTTCACCTTCAAAGTGGTACTTGCCGTCCTTGTACATTTCGGTAGCGGCCACATCCAGCGCCAGGAAGACGTCTTTGCCCGGCTCGTAGCCAGCCGCCTTGATCGCTTCCAGAATGGTGGTGATCGCTTCTTCGTTGGATTTCAGGTTAGGCGCAAAGCCGCCCTCGTCCCCTACTGCCGTGTTCATGCCTTTGGCAGCGAGCACTTTTTTCAGCGAGTGGAAAATTTCCGCACCCATGCGCAGTGCTTCCTTGAACGATTCGGCTCCGACCGGCATCACCATGAACTCCTGGATGTCCACCGTGTTGTCTGCGTGCTTGCCGCCGTTGAGAATGTTCATCATCGGCACCGGCAGGGTCTTGGCGTTGAAGCCGCCCAGGTAGTTGTAGAGGGAAACGCCCAGGGACGCAGCTGCGGCGCGGGCGACTGCCATGGAGACGCCGAGAATCGCGTTGGCGCCCAGTTTGCCTTTGTTCGGGGTGCCATCCAGTTGGATCATCGCCGTGTCGATGCCCACTTGATCCAGCGCGTCCATGCCGATCAGTTCCGGCGCGATAATCTCGTTGACGTTCTCCACCGCTTTCAGTACCCCTTTGCCGAGGTAGCGGCTCTTGTCACCGTCGCGCAGTTCCACTGCTTCGTACGCGCCTGTGGATGCGCCGGACGGAACGGCTGCACGGCCCATGGAGCCGTCTTCCAGATACACCTCTACTTCCACGGTCGGATTGCCGCGGGAGTCCATGATTTCGCGTGCGTAAATGTCGGTAATCATCGTCATTGTGACCATCTCCTTTGTTATGTTGGAGAACCCCGCACCAGCCTGGGACTCGCGGGTGCGGCGTTCGTCGTTGGCCTGGTTCGTCTTCTTGGCTGTTTACTTGGCGATCAGCGATTTCCCGGTCATTTCCGCCGGCTGCGGCAGACCCAACAGCTCCAGCATGGTCGGCGACAGGTCGGCCAAAATGCCGTCTTCCCGCAGTGTCACGCCTTCCTTCGTGACGATTACCGGCACGGGGAAGGTGCTGTGGGACGTTACCGGCCGTCCTGCTTCATCCAGCATCAGGTCGGCATTGCCGTGGTCAGCCGTGATGATCGCTGCGCCGCCTTTGGCGAGGATGGCGTCCACCACTTTGCCGAGGCATTCGTCCACGGTTTCCACTGCCTTGATCGTCGGCTCCATTAAGCCGGAGTGACCCACCATGTCGCAATTGGCGAAGTTGAGGATGATCGCGTCGAAACGTTCCGCTTCGATCTCTTTCAGCACCGCTTCCGTCACTTCCGGCGCACTCATCTCCGGCTTCAGGTCGTAGGTGGCCACTTTGGGCGACGGAATCAGGATGCGCGTCTCGCCGGGAAACTCCTGCTCACGTCCGCCGCTGAAAAAGAAGGTGACGTGCGGATATTTTTCCGTCTCGGCGATGCGAAGCTGTTTCAATCCGTGCTGCGCCAGCACTTCGCCCAGCGTGTTGTCCAGGTTGGTCGGTTTGTAGGCCACATAGCCGTTCACCGTCTCGGAAAAATGCGTCAGGCAGACGAAGTGGAGGTTGCGCGGATGCCCCTCACCCCGGTCGAAGCCGCGAAAGTCGTCATTGGTGAACGCCTGCGAAATCTGAATCGCACGGTCCGGCCGGAAGTTGAAAAAGATGATCGAATCGCCGCTCTGGATGGTGGTAACCGGCTTGCCCTGCTCGTCCACGATCACCGTCGGCATCACAAACTCGTCCATGATCGACTTCTCGTACGATTCCTTGACTGCCTGAATCGGGTCGGTGTAAGCCGGTGCATCCGCGTACACCATTGCCCGGTACGCCTTTTCGATTCGCTCCCAGCGCTTGTCCCGGTCCATCGCGTAGTAGCGTCCCTGCACGGTGGCAATTTTGCCCACGCCGAGCTCGGCGATTTTGCCCTGCAGTTCCTCGATGTAGCCGACGGCGCTGTCCGGCGCCACGTCACGCCCGTCGAGAAAACCGTGGATGAAGACGCGGTCGACATTTTGCCGTTTGGCCAGCTCCAACAGTGCGTACAAATGCTCGATGTGGCTGTGCACGCCGCCGTCGGAAATCAGGCCGAACAGGTGCACCTGCTTGCCGTGTTCCTTGGCGTGGCGGAATGCGCCGATCAGCGTTTCGTTTTCGAAAAAGGCGCCTTCGCGAATCTCTTTGGAGATCCGGGTCAAATCCTGGTACACCACGCGGCCTGCCCCGATGTTCAGGTGGCCGACTTCGGAGTTGCCCATCTGCCCTTCCGGCAGCCCGACAGCCAGTCCGCTCGCCTGCAGCGTGGCGTGGGGATACTGCTGCCAATAGCGGTCAAAGTTGGGCTTGTTGGCCTGCGCCACTGCGTTGCCGTAGGTTTCTTCCCGCAGCGCAAAGCCGTCCAGAATGATGAGTGCGACCGGTTTGGGTCGATGTGCCATCTGACTTTCCTCCTTACGACTGACGCTGTGCGGCGGCTTTGGACACCAACTGCAGGTAGCTGTCCGCCGTCAGGCTGGCACCGCCCACCAGCGCTCCGTCAATGTCCGGCTGCGCCATGAAACTGTCGATGTTCTCCGGCTTCACGCTGCCGCCGTACTGGATGCGCACGGTCTGGGCAGCTGCCTGGCCAAACCGATCGGCAATCGTGCCGCGGATGATCGCGATCGTCTCGTTGGCGTCTTCCGCCGTGGACGATTTGCCCGTGCCGATCGCCCAGATCGGTTCGTAGGCGATCACTACGTCTGCCAACTGGTTGGCCTCCACGCCGGCCAGCGCCGCTTCGGTCTGACTGCGCACGACTGCGGCGGTTTCCCCCGCCTCCCGCTGCTCCAGGCTTTCGCCCACGCAGACGATTGGCTTGATGCCGTGCTTCAGGGCAGCCAGCACCTTTTTGTTGACGGTCTCGTCCGATTCGTTGAAATACTGCCGCCGTTCCGAGTGACCAATGATCACGTAGCGGACGCCGATCTCCTTGAGCATCAGCGGGCTGACCTCACCGGTAAAGGCGCCCTGCTCCTCAAAGTGAACGTTTTGCGCCCCCAGGGCGATCGAGGTGCCCTTGAGCTCCTCTGCCAGGGCAGCCAGAGCCGTAAACGGCGCGCAAATCACCTGTTCCACGCCAGCCGGAGCGCTGCCCGCTTTCGCCTCCTGGACGAAGCGGACGGCTTCGGCAATCGTTTTGTACATTTTCCAGTTTCCAGCGATAATTGGGGTTCTCAGAGGAATCGCCCTCCCTATTCGTTGTCCTCGAGCACGGCCACGCCGGGCAGTTCCTTGCCTTCCATGAATTCCAGGGAAGCACCGCCGCCGGTGGAAATGTGCGTCATTTTTTCCGCCACGCCTGCTTTTTCCACGGCTGCTACGGAGTCGCCGCCGCCGATGATCGTCGTGCCGGAGCAGTCGGCCATCGCCTGAGCTACGCCAATCGTCCCGTGGGCGAAGGCGTCCATCTCAAACACGCCCATTGGCCCGTTCCACACAACCGTACGGGAATCGACGATCACGCTGCGGTAGCGTTCCACCGTTTTCGGGCCGATATCGAGCGCCATCCATCCGTCCGGAATCGCGTCGACGGAGACGGTCTGTTTCTGTGCGTCAGGCGCGAAGCGGTCCGCCACCACCACATCCACCGGCATCAGCAGTTGGACGCCGCGCTCCTCGGCCTGTGCCATCAGCGAACGGGCCAGATCCAGCTTGTCGTCCTCGCAGAGGGAGGCGCCGATGCCGTACCCTTTTGCCTTGAGGAAGGTGTTGGCCATGCCGCCGCCGATGATCAGATGATCCACCTTGGTCAACAGGTTTTCGATTACGGCAATTTTATCTTTAACCTTTGCGCCGCCGACAATGGCCGTAAACGGACGCTCCGGACGGGTCAGGGCGCCGCCCAGGAAGCGGATTTCCTTTTCCATCAACAGGCCCGCTACTGCCGGGATGTACTGGGCGATGCCCGCCGTGGACGCATGGGCGCGGTGTGCCGCCCCAAACGCGTCGTTGACGAACACATCGGCCAGCTGCGCAAAGCGTTGTGCCAGTTCAGGATCGTTCTTTTCCTCACCTGCATGGAAACGCACGTTTTCCAGAAGGATCACGTCGCCGTTTTGCATGTTGGCGACGGCTGCTTCCACGTCGGGACCGACAGAGTCATCCAGCTTCTGTACCTCTTTGCCGAGCAGTGCTGAAAGATGGGCAGCAACAGGCGTGAGGCGCATTTCTTCGACCACCTGCCCTTTCGGACGGCCAAAATGGCTGGCGAGAATCACCTTGGCGCCTGCATCCAGCAAGAAACGAATCGTCGGCAGGGCGGCACGGATGCGCGTGTCGTCGGTAATCACGCCGTCCTGCATCGGTACGTTGAAGTCGACGCGGCAGAAAACGCGCTTACCTGCCAGGTTCACATCACGGATAGACTTCTTGTTCATGAACGATCCTCCCCACAACTATGGCTTATGTTCGGAAAATAGCGTATGGGAAAAAGGGAGAGGACGCTCTCCCTTTTTTCACAACAGTTCTATTTTACTTTTTACAAGCCACGTTCTGCAACAAATTGACACAAGTCTACAACGCGGTTGGAGTAGCCCCATTCGTTGTCGTACCAGGAGACGACTTTGACCATGCTGCCTTCCAGTACCATTGTGGACAGTGCGTCGATTGTAGAGGAAGCCGGGTTGCCATTGTAGTCGGAGGAGACCAGCGGTTCTTCCGAGTAGCCGAGAATGCCTTTCAGCGGTCCTTCCGCCGCTTCCTTCAGCACGCGGTTGACATCTTCCACCGTTACGTCGGTTTTCAGTTCGGCCACCAGGTCGACGACGGACACGTTCGGCGTCGGTACGCGCATCGCAAAGCCGTTCAGCTTGCCTTTCAGCTCCGGCAGCACGAGCGCCACTGCTTTGGCAGCACCGGTCGAGGTCGGGATGATGTTGGTCGCAGCGGCACGCGCACGGCGCATGTCTTTGTGCGGGAGGTCGAGGATTTGCTGGTCGTTGGTGTAGGAGTGAACGGTCGTCATCAGCCCGCGCACGATGCCAAACTTCTCATGCAGCACCTTGGCGAACGGCGCCAGGCAGTTGGTCGTGCAGGATGCGTTGGAGATGACCGTGTGCTTTTGCGGATCGTATTTGTCCTCGTTGACGCCCATTACGATCGTGATGTCCTCGTTGGTCGCCGGCGCGGAGATGATTACCTTTTTCGCTCCGCCTTCCAGGTGCTTCGCCGCGTCTTCCCGTTTGGTGAAACGGCCGGTGGACTCCACCACGATCTCTACACCGTACTCCGCCCATTTGAGCTGAGCCGGATCGCGCTCCGCCAACACCTTGATCTCCTTGCCGCCGACGATCAGCGTGTTTTCGCGCGCTTCCACATCCACATCCAGCACGCCGTGTACGGAGTCGTACTTCAGCAGGTGGGCCAGCGTCTGCGCGTCGGTCAGGTCATTGACGGCGACGATTTCCACGTTCGGATTGTTCAGCGCAGCACGAAACACGTTGCGACCGATGCGGCCAAATCCGTTGATACCTACTTTTACCATGACAATACCTCCTGCTCTCTCATCATCGTTATCTGCTTAGTTTTTCAAAAACGCCCGCCGTCTGAAAGGAACGGGCAGTGACTATCGTTACAATCGGCAGCAACAGGGGGAAGAACAAATACGGCAGCGTCTCGACAGTGGGAACGCCCAAGGTGACGGCCATCAACATCGCCAGGCCGCACCAGGGAATGATAACCGGAATCAACATGGTCGAATTCAGCATCGTCCGGCCGAGCAGCACCTTTCCCCCCTCCAGCCGGGAGAACCGCTCCAGCAGCGTCGAACCAAGCACCAACAGCGGAATCGTCTGGTTGCAGCTGATGGCGACCACCAGCACTGACAACAGTACGGCTTTGCCCGCAAAGGCTGCCGGCCGTACCGTCTCGCCCATCAGCCGGTCGACCAACGGGGCCAGCAGATTGGCCTTGTTCAGGATGCCGTTCAAAAAGCCGGCCAGGCTAATCAGCACCAGCACGTTCAGGATGGAGGCCATCCCGCCTCCGCGCACCAGTTGGTCCAGCGGCGTGCCGGAATGCAGCTCGTATCCGCTCAGGACAGAGCGAAAGATGGTTCCGGCGTCCAGCGAGGTCGTCGTCAGCACGAGCACCGCGGCTGCAGCGATCCCGTACAGCAGGGCCGGGATTGCCCTGACCCGCAAGGCAAACGAGCCGATCAGCACAATCAGCGGGACCAGCGGCAGCCAGCCGATGAAAAAGAATCGGTGCAGCAGTTCCTGGTAAAAGCCGATCATGTCCGTTACGCCCGTCTGACTGCGCAGCAGGTCCACCAGCAGGAACAACAAAGTGCACGCCCCCACCGTGAACAGAGCGGGGCGGTTGCTGCGGCGTTCCTCCTCTTCAGTCATGCCGGTGATGCTCAATACCAGCAGCCGGCTGCTGGAGAGAGGGGAAAACCGTTCCCCCACCATCGCGCCGCTGATCAGCGCGCCTGCCACGCTTCCGCCCGGTACTCCTGCCGTGTGGGCGATCCCCATCAACGACAGGCCGATCGTGCTCAGCGTCCCCACCGAACTTCCCAGCAGGTAGCTTGTCGCCGAGGTCAGGAGAAACGAAAGAACCAACATGTACCGGACATCGACGACCGACAGCCCGTAATAGATGATGGAAGGAATCGTGCCGCCCATCATCAGGAGAGGGATGAGCAGCCCGACCAGAAACAGGATGAGCAGCACCGGTTTGGTCTGCTTTACGCCGTCCCAGCCGAACACCAACAGTGTTCTCCAGGAATAACCAAGGCGATGTACACTAACAAGTGTGACCAAGATGGAAAAAACCATCCCCAGATACAGCGGAAAGCCGAAATGAAGACTCAGCGCGATCCCCGCGATCAACGACAAAACGGGGAGGACCGTCAGCACGTTCATCAATTCCTCGTCCCTCCAATGCAGTCATTCGGACAAAATGGCACGCGCCGCCCCTTCGTCCGTGATGAGTACATTTTGGCACGACTGCTTGGAAAAGGAAAGAATCGCTTTCGCCTTGCTCTTGCCGCCCGCGATGGAAAGTACCGCCTCCGCCTTTTTGACGTCCTCGAGCTGAAGGCCGATCGTCGGCATGCGGTGAACCGTCTCGCCCGCCTCGTTAAAGTAGTAGCCAAACGCTTCCGACACGGCTCCGGCCTGCTCCAGCTCGCGCAGCTCCGCTTCGGAGTAACTGCGCCGTCTGGCCATCGTCAGGGCGTCGCCGATGCCGTGCAGGACGATCCGGGTGTGCTTCAGCAGGGCCAGAACCTCTTTGATCTGCGGTTCCCGCAAGAGGCTTTGCAGCGCTTCCGGATGCAGCCGATCCGGCACGTGCAGCAGGCGGTATGTTCCACCGGTCTTGGCAGCCATCGCCGATGCCAGCGTATTGGCCTGCAGTTCCACCCGCTCACCCAGTCCGCCGCGGGCCGGGACAAACTGGACGCCTTTAAACGCAGGTGACGGTGTCAGATGCTGGGCCACACTGGCGATCGACGTCCCGCCGGTGACAGCGACGATGTCTCCTTCCCGCACGTACTGCTTCAGCACGCGCGCTCCGACGCGTCCCAGCTCCTGTTTGACCCAGGGGGAATGGTCGGCGTCTCCCTGGACGACGATCACTTTGGCGATGCCCAGCACTCGCTGCAGCCGTTCTGCCAGCTCGGTCAGGCCGAACAGTTCGCCAACCAGCGGTTCCAGTTCATCCAGCACACGCTGACCCTCTTCGCTCAAGCTCATCCCGGCTGCCGTCACGTGAAGCAGCCCGGTTTCCTTCAGCAGGTCCACCTCGGCCCGCAGGATGCGCTCCGTGCTGTGAAGCTCCTGGGCCAGAGCCCGCCGGCCAATTGGCTGCAGGTGATGCACCGAGCGAAGCAGCATGTACCGCTGCCGCATTACATCAACCAGGTCGGGCAGCAGTTTTTGTTGCATCTCGATGAAACGCCGCATCTGCCTTCTTCCTCGTCTGCTTGGTTTTTGTTCCGGGACATAATTTGTCCCGCTGTAACATTTTTTGTCCCGGTTGGAGCAAAAAAATAATCTCACTTCTCTTTGAATGTAACACACCTGTAAAAAACATGCAAGGTCCCTCAGCCCATCAGAGCCAAGGGACGTGTTGCCGGTTACTGCAGGCGGCGAACCAGCTCCGCTCGCAGTTCTTCCCAGCTGACTACGCTGGTGACGGAGCGAAATGCCTCCTGTCCGTCAATCTCCACGACGGGGATGACCAGCATGTACTTTTCGTGCAGCGCATCATCCTCCTCGATGTCGACCACGGTCAGGCGCAGCGGAAACTCCATCTCCAGAAGGCGGATTGACTGCTCCACCTGCTCGCACAGATGACAGTTTTTCCGCCCGTACAGCACGATCTCAAACGGTTTGCCTGCTTGCATCTCTCAAAACCTCTTTCGCTTCGCTGACGAGGGGATCATCATCTCTTCCCGATATTTGGCCACGGTCCGGCGGGAAATCTCGATGCCTTCCTGCAGCAGCATCTCAGACAGCTTCTGGTCCGACAGCGGCTGTTTCCGGTCCTCCTGTTCTATCAGCGCCTTGATCCGGCGCTTGACACTCTCCGACGAGGCTGCCTGGCCGCTGGACGTCGACAGTGCCGACGTAAAAAAGTACTTCAGTTCGAAAATTCCGCGCGGCGTCTGCACGTATTTGTTGCTGGTCGCGCGGCTGATGGTCGACTCGTGCAGATTGACCCGCTCGGCAATCTCTTTTTGCGTCATCGGCTTCAGGTAGTGTATACCGCGCTCGAAAAAGTCCCGCTGCATCTCGACGATCGCCTGGGTGACGCGCATCAGGGTCAACCGCCGCTGCTCCAGGCTTTTCGCCAGCCACATGGCGGCATTCAGCTTTTCGTGAATAAACTGCCGGGCGTCATCCTGGCTCTTCTGCTGGCGCAGCATTTTCTCGTAAAAGCTGTTGATTTTGATCCGCGGCGTCGCCACGTCGTTGACCAACACCACGTAGTCGTCGCCCACCTTTTCCACAGCCACGTCAGGGATGACGTAGCGCGTCTCGGCGCGGGAAAAGGCGGAACCCGGACGAGGGTTGAGCGTGCGCAGCAGATCAGCCATTGCCTGCACATCCCGCACCGTACAGCCGATCTTCTCGGCAATCCGCTGATAGCGGCAGTCGGCCAGATCGTGCAGATACAGACTTACCACCTGCACGATGTTGTCGTCGTCCAAGCCCAAGTGGCGGAGCTGCAGCAGCAAACATTCTTCCAGACTGCGGGCCGCCACCCCGGCTGGGTCAAAGTGCTGCAGGACGGCCAGCACGTCTTCAATCTCGTGCAACGCCACCCCCAGGCGCTCCGCCGCTTCCTCCAGCGGGACTTCCAGATAGCCCTTTTCGTCCAGATTGCCGATCAAAAACAAGGCAATCTTCCGCTGCAGCGGCGTAAAGCCCTTGACGTAGCCAAGCTGCCGTTCCAAATGTTCGTACAGCGTGACCGTGTCGTGATGCACGAAGTCGAGCGGATTGTAAGTGCTTTCATTTTTCCCCACGGAGTATTCACCCGTGGCCCGATTTCCCACGAGCTCCTTCCAGTCGATTTCCGGAGCCGGACGCTCCTTTTTTACAGGTGCCGCGTCCACCGCCTCTTCCTGCAACTCGATTACGGGATTTTCGTTTGCCTGTTCCTGCAGATAGGAGAGCAGATCGACAGCCGAATACTGTAAAATGGTGATCGCCTGTCTCAACTCCGGCGTCATCACCAGCTTCAGCGTCTGCTCCTGATAAAGACCCAGTCCCATGTTCATCGAGTTCGCCCCCCTTCTCTATTATGCAGCAGATTTCGGCACTTCTGTCTTTTCTCAATTATATTCGCTCAATCATGCAATTTTCCTGCCAATATTTGATTTTCAATATGTCTGCTCGCCCAATCAACCGACATTGACCGCTGCGCGTACTGTTGGCAAACACGAAGACTCAGCAGCAGCGGTGTGACTGCCTCTGCCCCAAAAAGTTTTTTGTGATTTTCCAGTTTTTGCATTTGCATATCCCTAAAATATGTTCTATAATAAAGATCGTCACGCGCCCGTAGCTCAGTGGATAGAGCGGCGGTCTCCGGAACCGCGTCTTGCGTAGGTTCGACTCCTACCGGGCGCACCATACGTGGCAATCAGCTATAAACGCGATTCTCTGCCAGGCAGAGGGTCGCGTTTTTTACGTGTACATGCCCCCCTGCCCGCGTCGCGTTTTGCAGCGGACGCTACCAACTTCTTTGCTGGTCGTCAAGAAAGCGAACGGGTCCTATCACCCATGCACCACTCACTTTGTCTACACGCTGAAGCGCCCTGGAGAGCATTCTCCAGAGCGCTTTTTTACTGCGGGTCCTGTTTGTTCAGCTTGCGGTCCCGTTCCGGCTGATGCGATCGACCGGACTCATCCGCGCGTTACTGCGCTTCACCCACGTATACTTTCTGGCCGTTTTCGTATTTGTACACGTAGACGGACGCATACTCGTTGTCGCCTTTGTCGTCAAATCCGACTTTGACGAACTGGCCTTGGAAGTCCTTGATCTTGTGCACGTGCTCCAGCACTTGCTCGCGGGTCGGTTTTTGACCGTTGTTGGCTTTGATCGCTTCTTCCAGACCGTGCAGCAGGACGTTCATCGAGTCGTAACCAAAGGACGTGAAGATCCCGACTTTGTTGCCAGTAGCCTGTTCAAATTCGGAAATCCATTTCTTGCCTTCCTCGGTCGCCCCGATGTCGCCAACGACGGACGTGAACACGACGTTGTTGGCATTGTCGGCGCCTGCGATTTTCACCAGATCAGCGGAGTCGTAGCCGTCGCCGCCCATCACGATGCCTTTGAAGCCTTTTTCACGAAGCTGCTTGATGAGCACGCCGGCGTCGGAGTAGTAGCCGCCGAAGTAGATCATCTCCGGTTTGGCGGCGATGATTTGGTTGATCACGGCGCTGTAGTCCTTTTCGCCGGCGGTAATGCCTTCATAGCCGACCACCTGGACGCCGTCCTTTTCAAATTGCTTTTTCACCTCGTCTGCCAGTCCCTGACCGTACGCCTGCTTGTCGTGCACGATGTAGGCCGACTTGACGCCCAACTGGTTCTTGGCGTAGATAGCCGCCTTGGAGCCCTGCATGTCGTCGCGCGCGCAGATGCGGTGCACCACTTGTTTGCCTTCTTCCGTCAGGTTGGCCCCGGTCGAGGACGGCGAAACCATGACCAGTTTTTCCTGTTCGTACTGGGCGGATGCCGTAATCGACGCACCGGTGGTCACGTGGCCGACGACGCCGATGACATCCGGATTGGAGATGAGCATCTGCGCAACCGCCACGCCCTGTTTCGGGTCGGCCTGGTCGTCCTGGGCGAGCAGTTGAACGTCAAAGCCCAGTTTTTTGAAATCTTCCTGTCTTTGTTTCAGGGCGTATTCGGCCCCCGCCTTGGCGGTGCTGCCGTAATCGGAGTACTGACCGGACAGCGGGCCGACCGAAGCGATCACCAGTTTTTGAAGCGAACCCGAGTTGGAGCCGGAATTGCTGCCGCTGTCGCTAGACTGCTGCTGTCCGCAGCCGGCCAGAGCGGTGCCCAGCGCCAAAACCGTTGCAAGAAACGCAAATGATTTCTGTTTTTTCATCGCGAGAAATCCCCCTTTACTTTACCAGCAAACCAATTGATGAAATAAAACCACTTGCTCATATTTTAAAATAAATACGAAAATTTGCAACAGATAAAATAGATGCAAGATATAGGCAATACCTATAGGAGCGATTCCAAGATGATGAAAAAGGAAAACCGCCTCCCGTCGGGAAGCGGCTGCATGCGCGTTTGGCTATTTCTCTATTCCTTGTATTTGCGGGAGTACGCTTTGCTCGTGACATAGAGCGTCAAGGCGATAAACCCGATAAACATGACGACACTGGCCACAATGACCGTCGTTTCCATCTTGCACTTCCCCTCTCCCACTGCTTTCTGCCTTATTATACGGGAAAAAGACAGGCTGTTACAACGGATGAATCCGCCAAACGGCTTGCTTGTCCGTCTAGATGGACGTGATTCTCCTTGCCACACAAAAATACCAATAATTACCAATGAACCTTCCTGCGTCTGCATGCCACACTATGAAGAAACGGCACATATCCTGCGAACAAACGTTTTTGTGCACAACCTGTTGACAACTCTGTGGATAAGTTCAAGAAGGAGCGGTTCTCGTGGCAAACGAGCGATTGTACCTCATCTACCAGGAAGCGAACGACGAAGAATGCCTGCTGACCATTCAGCCGTATACGGACGAACAGGCATTGGCCGAGGCCATCAACAAGCTGCAGGCCCGACAGGTGGAAGAATACACGATCATCAAGGGACGGAAAATGAACGCGACGCTGCGCCTGGCTGTTGAGCTAACCGAAGCGGAAGAAACGGAAGCCTGAGTCCGCTTCGGAAGCTCCCCTCTTTTCCAGTGCCCGCCTCTCCTGCTATGTTTGAAGGAGGGAGCCCGTCGATTGAAATTTTGACGGAGGCGATCCCGTATTGATCACTGGGAGGAGGGATGCGTGATGGATCAGGAACTGGCGCGACTCAACAGCGAAGCCGCCCGGTTGGCCGTGCAGTTTGTGAACGGACAGCCGCGGGCGTTCCACCGGTTGGTCCTGTTGTTTGCGCCGCGCGTGATGCGCATCGTTCGCAAGCTGGTCAGCGGCTATCACGACGGTGAGGACCTGTACAACGAAATTTGGCTGAAAGTCGCGCAAAATTTGCACAAATACGATCCTGCACTGCCCTTTCACTCCTGGCTGTACCGTATCGCCTCCAACTCGTGCATCGACTTCCTGCGCAAAAAACGGGAGATCGTGCTGGAGGACGAACAGTTGTTGCTGCACGTACATAAACACCCCGCTGAGACTGTCAAAAGCCCGGAACGGTTCCTCGTGGAAAAGGAGACGCATACCGAGCTGACAGCGCTTATGGACAACCTGAACGAAACCGACCGGCTGATTCTGACCCTCCGTTTTGTCGAAGGCATGAGCTATGAAGAAATCGGCAGCATTGTAGGGATGAACAAAAACACCGTGGGCACCCGGCTGTTCCGGGCCCGCAAGCAGTTAAAAGAATTGCTGGAGAAACATCGGGAGGAAAGGAGAATGGCCGATGCCGCATATTGACGAACTGACTTTGATGATGTACAGCGATGACGAGTTGTCCGCCGAGGAAGCGGCCCGCGTTCAAGTGCATCTGGACCACTGCTTTCACTGCCGGCAGTCGTGGGAGCGGTTGACCGGCGAGCAGCATCTGCTGGCAGAGACGATTTTCGCCGCGGATACGTCGCTGCCGCCGCTGGAGTTGGACTCGCTCACGGCGGCGCAGATTGAAGGCATTGCCATCCTGCACAGGCGGCATCGCCGCCGCCTGCTGTGGCGGGCGATACTTGGCGCGGGCACTCTTCTGGCGGTTGCGGCCGGGTATCTCATTTTTTGGCAGAGTGTGTGGTTTCACTGGGTTGCCTCTGCGTGGAATTCCTGGACATCCCGCTTCTTTTGGGGATCAGCCCTGTGGCTGAAGGACAACGCCGGTGACCTGTTCAACGTCCCCGGTCCATACGTGGTGGCACTGCCGCTGCCGCTGCTGCTGCTGATCGGTCTGCTTTTGCTGGTGAACATACGCTTCCTTCCCTTTCCTCCATCCCGGCTGCAGAATCGGGAGGTCGACTGATGGGACGGATCAAACTCATCCTCTGCCTGCTACTGTCCGTTTTCCTGCTTGTGCCGGCACATGCAGTCCATGCGTTCGGCACAGTGTCAAACCATAGCTACGTGCTGCCGGCTGACGCGGTGCACGACGGCGATCTGGCGGTCAACGCCAATACGGTCTCCATCGAAGGAACAGTGAACGGCGACCTGTACGTGCTTGCAGAAAACGTACAGATACGCGGACGCGTCACCGGTGATGTCCTCGCGTTTGCGGTCGACACTCGCATCGACGGCACTGTCGCGGGAGATGTGCGCGCCTTCACGCAGCAGCTGTCGATCTCCGGCAATGTGGAACGAAACGTCACCGTCGGTTCCAGCCACATCGTGCTGGAGCAGAACGGCCGTATAGGCGGCAGCCTGCTGATGTTTACCCCGCATGCGGACCTGAACGGCAAAGTGGCCCGTGAAGCAAACGGCAAGGTGGACACCCTGCGCATCACGGGCGAAATCGGAGAAGGCATCTCACTACTCCACTCCAGCTCCCTGCAGATTGACGCACCTGCCGTGATCGGCGGCGATCTGGTCTACTCCAGTCCGCATCGGGCTGCGATCGGTTCCGGCGCTGTCCTCAAAGGGAAGGAACTGTATTCCCCCGCGGTGGTGGCTGCAGACCAAGACACCTTTTCCTACTTTCCCATCCTGTTGGGCCTCTCGTCGCTGCTCAGCACGCTGCTGCTCTGGCTGGCTGTGCGCTTTCTCTTCCCGGCCGGGCTGAGCTGCATCTACAGCCAATTGGACCGGCACCCGGGACAGGCGTTCGCTTGTGGCGCCGGCTTGGTGCTCGGCCTGCCGCTCCTGTCGATCGCGCTGCTGGTGACCGTCGTCGGGATTCCGGTGACGGTGGCGCTGCTGCTGGCATTCGTGCTGCTTACCTGGTCGGCAAAGGTGTTTGTCGGCTCCTGGATCGGCATCCGGCTGGCCGAGCGTTTTCGCTGGCGGCTTCCCCCCCTGCTCGCCGAGCTGCTGGGCGTGGTGGCGCTGCAGTGCCTGCTGATTATCCCGTTTGCCGGCTGGCTGTTCGCGCTGCCGGTGTGGATGGCCTTCCTCGGATCGCTGGCCTGCGCGGTCCGTCAGGCGAATAAAACATTTCTGACGCCATAAGGTTTAGGAGAGGCAGGATTGGGAGAGAACTGAGAGAAAGGCTTGCAGTTACCTGTTTGACCTTTACTGACCTTTCGTGTATGATTAATCTTACCAAGAGAGGAGGAAGGCTTAATGCATATGAACTTGATTCCCACCGTCATCGAACAGACGAATCGCGGTGAACGTGCATATGATATTTATTCGCGCCTGCTAAAGGATCGCATTATCTTTCTCGGAACGCCGATCAACGACACCGTTGCCAACATCGTCGTAGCGCAACTGCTGTTCCTGCAGGCCGAGGACCCGGACAAAGACATCCACTTGTACATCAACAGCCCGGGCGGTTCGATTACCGCCGGTATGGCGATTTATGATACGATGCAATTCATCAAACCGGATGTGTCCACCATTTGTGTCGGCATGGCCGCGTCGATGGGGGCGTTTTTGCTGGCGGCGGGCGCCAAGGGCAAACGCTTTGCCCTGCCGAACAGCGAAGTGATGATTCACCAGCCGCTCGGCGGCGCGCAAGGCCAGGCGAGCGACATCGAAATTGCTGCCAAACGCATCCTGAGAATGCGCGAACACCTGAACAAAATCCTCGCCGAGCGCACCGGTCAGCCGCTGGAGCGGATTCAAAAGGATACCGACCGCGACAACTTCCTCACCGCTCAGGAAGCGCTGGAGTACGGCCTGATCGACAAGGTAATCACGCCGGAATCCTCTTCCAAATAAGCAATCGGCTTGACAGGGTTCTTCCCCTCGAAGCACGACACCCGGCCAGCAAGGCCGGGTGTTTTTACTTCTCCTCCAATTGTCCGACCTCGACCGCCATGCTGTTGGCCGGATTGCCTTCAATGTGGACGCGGGCCGTCGCGGTTCGTTCATCCACGCCGTCGATCCAGACCGGCTGCCCTTTGTACTGGACCTCGATTTTTTCCGAGGAGCGCAGGATTTCCTGTGCGCGCTTCACATCCATGTATCATTCCCTCCCTTGGTGCTGTCAGCGATTGTCGCGGGCCGAACTGGCGCCCGTCATGGTATCGGTGGTCGACTCCTCGATCAATCCGTTCTGGTCGCTGACCTGTCCGCCGCCGAGCCCCTCGTTTACCATACGGTCAATGTCCATGTCGTACTGGTCGCGTCCTTCGTATAGGGTGTCACGGTTGTTCTCCACACGTCTCCCTCCTTTGGCGCGGTTGGGCACCGGGTGATGAAAGACTCCATCGCATGCGGCAGCGAGTGGAAGCCTTGCCTGTTTCATCTGTTAGATTCCCCCGGGCGACGGGAAAACATGCAGCCTGCCCCAAACAGACGCGTACCTTGAGGATATTACGGTTGCTCCAAATCACCCCGTCGCGTCAGCATGGGCCATCGCTTCGATACGTTTTTTTACGTAATCAACGATTTCCTCTGCCGGCACCCCATCCGTCATAATCTTTTCTTCAAAACATGTGTCCTGAAAAGCCTCCACACACGCTGGGATTTGCCGGTAACACCAGTTCCCCTCCGCTTCTCCCCGCCTTCTGAGCCGTTCATAGAGGGTTTCCCGGCTGGCGATCAGGCAAAAATGGCAGGTATGTTTGTCCAGCTCTTTGAAGCCGTTAAAAATGTATGTGAAGTATTCCTTATGTATAATCGTCATGGGAACAATCAAATGCTTCCCGTAGGTCATCTTCAGCAGCCCGGCCACCTTTACCGTCAGCACCCTCCACAATTGCAAATCCTGAAAATTATCTGTCTTTTCCTCGCGCAGCCTCATTTCCTCCGGAACGATGCGGCGCAGCATAAAGCCCACCTCTTCCGGGTCAAACAGCATGCTGTTCGGTATGGATGCAGCCAGCCTGCTGGCAACCGTCGTCTTCCCGGCGCCATACGCACCATTTATCATTACAATCATGGTCACTCACCCTTTTTACACGGGATGTGAAACAGCCGAGTACAACGCCATCGCCGCCGCACGGTAAAAGAAAAAGAGGCACCCGCAAAGAATGAAGTTGCTTTGCATTATGCCTCTGATTCTTGCAAGGAGCAGCATTGCGATTGCAAACGGAGCTGCGCTGCAAGGTGTCAATAACGTTGCGGCCTATTCCTCTTTGCTGACCAGATTGGCCAGGCTGCTGACCGCTTGAGCCGCATCAGGGCCTTCCGCCGAAATCGTGATTTCCGTTCCCGAACTGATGGCGAGGCTCATGATGCCCATGATGCTTTTTGCGTTTACTTTTTTGTTTCCTTTCTCCACAAAAATTTCCGATACAAAGCGGTTGGCCTCCTGCACGAAAAATGCCGCAGGACGGGCCTGCAACCCAGTTTTCAATTTGACCACAACCTGCTGTTGAACCATGTATGGACCTCCTCACACAGTGTACTCGTTACCGATAAGTATACCATGCTGCTAGATGGATACATTTTGTTTTTCTCGCAATTTCTCAGCAATTTCGTTGATTTTTCTCAACCGGTGATTGATGCCTGATTTGCTGACCGGACCGCTGGGCAGCATTTCCCCCAGCTCCTTCAGATTGATGTCCGGGTGCATCAAACGCAGTTCCGCCACTTCCCGCAGCCGCTTCGGCAGGTTTTCCAAGCCGATCTCCTGCTGAATCAGCTTGATGTTCTCCATCTGGCGGGCAGCGGCATTTACCGTCTTGTTGATGTTGGCAATCTCACAATTGTGCAAGCGGTTCACCGAGTTGCGCATGTCTTTGACGATCCGCACGTCCTCGAAGTACAGGAGAGCCTGATGCGCGCCGATGAGGCTGAGAAATTCAGTAATCTTCTCGCCTTCCTTGATGTAGAGCACATACCCTTTTTTCCGCTCGATACACTTGGCGTTTAGTCGATAGCGGTTGGCCATCTTGGTCAGCGCTTCGCAAAAATTCTGGTAGGACGTGAAAATTTCCAAATGATAGCTGGACGCCTCCGGATGATTCACCGAACCGCCAGCCAAAAACGCCCCGCGCAGATAGGCCGCCCGGCAGCACGAGCTTTTGACGATCTCCGGTGAAATGCCCTGAACAAAGGACTTGTCTTGGTCCATAATGCCAAGTTCTTGCAAAATCTCGTGCGCCTTGTGCGGAATCCGCACGATGTAGACGTTGTTTTTCTTCAGCCGCATTTTTTTGCGCACCAAGAGTTCGGCGTGTATATGAAACAGGCGCTTGGTCAGGGTGTAGATCCGTCTGGCAATCGCCGCATTCTCTGTTGTCACATCCAGCACCAGCCGTCCTGCCCCGAATTGCAGACTGCCGTTCATCCGGATCAAGGCAGCCAGCTCCGCCCGGCTGCAGCACTCGGGGGTGTCCAGCATGGTCAGTTCCTTTTTCGTTTGTGCGGCGAATGATGACATTGACCCTCACTCCTTCTCTAGCTTCTGCATCCTGCGCTTGCGCCTGATCAGGGATACCACCTGTTTGCTTACGGCGTGCGCGTCGTGACGCAGATAACCGTCCTCAAACGTTACCAGCGGCTTCGCCACGACGTGCAGCCCCAGTTGACGCAATCGCTCCAGATCGCAGATGACCGGAGTTGCCCCCTTTTCCGCATACTTTTCCAAGACATGCGCGGGAATGTCAGCCGAGTTGACGATTACGGTGTCCAAAAATGGACTGCCCACGTGACGGTACATCACTTCCACGTGCGCGGACGCGGTGTACCCATCCGTTTCACCCGGCTGCGTCATGACGTTGCAAATGTACAGTTTTGGCGATGGCGAACGCTTCACGGCATCAAACAGTCCGCGCACCAACAAGTTGGGCAAAATGCTGGTGTACAGACTGCCGGGACCGATCAAGATCGCATCCGCTTCTTCAATGGCCAACAAGGCCTCGCTTAACGGCACTGCGTCTTCGGGATCGAGGAAGACGCGCTTGATCCGCTTGCCTGTAAGCGGTATCTGGGACTCGCCGACGACGATCGAGCCGTCCTCCATTTCGGCCAGCAGCCGAATCGACTGGGTGGACGCCGGCAGCACGTCGCCGCGCACAGCCAGGACACCGCTCAGCTTTTTCACTGCTGTCACAAAATCTCCCGTAATCTCGTTCATCGCTGCAAGTAGTAGATTCCCCAAATTATGGCCGGCTAATCCCGTGCCGGTTGAAAAACGGTACTGCATCACTTTCTCCATCAACGGCTCGGTGTCGGCGAGGGCCGTCAGCACGTTGCGAATGTCACCGGGCGGGGGCATATCCATCTCCTCCCGCAGTATGCCTGAGCTTCCTCCGTCATCGGCGACGGTAACAATCGCCGTGATGTGAACCGGTTCATGCTTCAACCCCCGCAGCAGGACAGACAATCCCGTTCCCCCGCCGATCACGACAACCCGCAGCTGTTCCCCGGGCTGCGTTCCCTTTCTCCTTGTCGGCATATGTCACCTCATTATATGCTGATCCACACAGGCGTTCCTCGCAGATGTCCTTTCGCCATCCTATGCTCATTTGTTTTTGTCAATGTCTCGATGGCTGATGCGAACCGTAAAATCTTTGCTGAAGACGTTCCCGATGTGCTCGGTGATCGCCACCGAACGATGCTTGCCACCTGTGCAGCCAATACCGATCACCAGCTGGCTTTTTCCCTCCCGCTGGTAATGGGGTAATGTAAAGGACAGAAAATCGACCAGTTTGTCGATAAATTCCTTCGTCTCCTTATGATTCATGACGTATTCGGCCACTTCCGGGTCACATCCCGTCTTCGGCCGCAGTTCCTCCACGTAGTGCGGATTCGGCAAAAACCGCACGTCAAACATCAGGTCGGCGTCAATCGGCGTACCGTATTTGAAACCAAACGACAGCACGTTGATCGTCAGCGGCGATCCCTGCTGTGCGTATTGACTGATAATCTTTTCACGCAGCTGTGCCGGTTTCATCTGGCTGGTATCGATAATCTGATGCGCCCGCCCTTTCATTTCCTGCAGCAGGCGGCGCTCGGCGTGAATGCCTTCCAATGGCGAACCGTTCGGCGAAAGCGGATGGCGTCGGCGTGTCTCTTTGTAGCGGGACACCAGCGTCTGGTCACTGGCATCGAGATACAGGATATGAAACGAAATACCCTCCATCTGATTCAGGCTGTCAATCGCTTCGGACAGGCTTTCGAAAAACTCTCGTCCCCGCAGGTCAATCACCAGGGCAACCCGTTCGATGCCGCCGCCCGATTGTTTAATCAGTTCCGCAAACTTGGGAATCAGCACCGGAGGCAGGTTGTCGACACAAAAGTACCCCAAATCTTCCAAGCTTTGTACGGCTACGGTCTTGCCAGCACCCGACATTCCCGTAATAATGAGCAAATTGATGGCTCTGTCTTTTCCCACTTCCGTCACTCCACTCGCCTCCTACGATTCTGACATAAGCATACCATAACCACTGTCGTATTCGTACCCTCCCAACCACCTAACCGTGGAACCGGCCGGACTGCATCGCACCTGAAGCGGGTTGTCCCATCCGATTCGGTAAAAAAAAGACGCGGCTGAATGCAGCCACGCAAGTATGGTTCGTATAGATAAGGGGGTCAATTCATCGTCTTCTAGTGTACCGCCCAAATATTTCATTTATGTTACAAGGAGGTTAAGACATTGTGACATTTTCTTCCGCCAGCCGCTCATTCAGTTCTTCCACGTAGTGCTGAGCCGATTGAGCAGCGATGGAACCGTCGCCGGTAGCAGTCACGACCTGGCGCAGCATTTTTTCCCGCACGTCCCCTGCGGCAAAAATTCCTTTTACCTTGGTGTGCATACGCTCATCGGTCAAAATGTAACCCGCTTCGTTGGTGATGCCCAACCCGCGCACGCACTCCGACAGCGGATTCATGCCGACGTAGATGAACACGCCATCGGTCGGGAATTCGCGCTGCTCGCCCGTTTTGACGTTTTCCAGCAGCACTGCCTGTACTTTGCTGTCGCCGCGGATTTCCTTGACGACCGTATCCCAGATTACGTCGATTTTTTCATTGTCAAACGCCCGTTTTTGCAGAATCTTTTGGGCGCGGAATTGATCCCGACGGTGCACAATGGTCACTTTGGAGGCAAACCGGGTCAAAAAGACTGCCTCTTCCACGGCCGAATCGCCGCCGCCGACAACGACCAGCTCCTTGCCGCGGAAAAACGCCCCGTCACATACAGCGCAGTAGGAAACGCCGCGTCCGGACAGTTCTTTTTCCCCGGGGACGCCAAGCAGGCGGTGTTCAGCACCGGTCGCGACGATGACCGATTTCGCCAGGTACTCCTTGTCGCCGGCAATCACCCGCTTGTACGGATGTCCGTCTTGGATTTCCTTGATTTCGCCATACGCGTACTCGGCACCAAATTGCTGGGCGTGCTCAAACATTTTGGTGGACAGGTCGGGTCCGAGAATCGACCCAAAGCCCGGATAGTTTTCGATTTCCTCCGTATTGGCCATTTGCCCGCCCGGAACGCCGCGTTCCAGCATCAGCGTGCTCATGTTGGCACGGGAGGTGTATACGGCAGCCGTCATGCCGGCGGGGCCGGCTCCGGCAATGATGACATCGTAAATTTTTTGGTCGCTCATGTCCACTGCCTCCTCAATCTGCACGATTGTGCCTGCTCTCATTCACTTATTTAAACTTATTATAAAATGAGAATCTATTTCAGATCAAGTGCTGCCAACGCTTTGACACACTTGGCTACGGTTGAAGGAGATATCCCGTATTTTTCGGCGAAATACGCCTGGGATTGCTTCTGATTGTTCATCGTTCCGTATAGATATTCCAGCGCGGCCACCCACGCCACCGTTTTCCGCACCTGTACCGGGTTGGCGACGCTTTCCTTGTAGCGGTGCCAGACCTTGAGGCACCATTCGCCCATGTCAGTCCGGTCGTTTTCCATCAGGCAGCGGCAGATGCAGTCTTCCACGCTCTCCATTTCCGTCTGGGGCGGGACACTGCTCACGCGACCCGCCGCACCGTTTGTCGTGCGGCTCGCCTCACCGTCTGTGACGGCATCACGCTGCGCTGCGTTTGGCTTGCCCTTGACGCGTTCCGCCGATATGCCGGGAGGGCAGTCTGGCAACGCCGCTCCCATGTCAGCCAGTGCCAGCAAGGCCAGCTTCTGCAGCTGCGGATCGTCTGTCTGGTGGTAAAAATGGCGAACAGCCGCTTCCGCTTCGTCATCGCCGATCATGGCAAGCGTTTGCAGGACGGCAAACTTTACTTCATCCCGCCCATGCTGCAGCGCCCAGAGCAACGAAGCGCGGATCATCGGGTCCTGTTTGAGGCCTTCCACGCCTTCAAGCGCCGCTTTTTCCCAGGATACTTCACGCTGCGGCGGATGGTACTGATACGGAATCAATAGGGTATTCTCCCCTTCTTCCTGCGCTTTTACTAATTGCAAGTAGTGATCCGCTACACCCGAATCCGGGTCCAGCTGCTTGGCCTTCTGCCACCAACGCAGTGCCTGATTTCTGCGTCCGGTCATATAGGCAGAGATGGCCGCATAGTGGTATGTGCAGGCTTCGTGCATACGCCCCGTCCGCAACATCCGGTAGTACAGTCGGTACGCTTCCTCATGCTGCCCGAGCACGCCCATCGTCGTCGCCAGCTTGTACATGTGCTCCGGGTGATACGGGACCACTTTTTTCAGCATCTCGATCAGCCCGACTAGTTCCTGCACGCGATTGTGGTGGGAAAGCAGGACGGCCAGGTTGCACAGCGCATGCAGGTTTCCGTTTTCCCGCTCCAGCGTCTGTTCGATCGTCGCCATCGCCTGGGCAAAATCGCCCACGTAGTAGTAGGCCAGCGACAGGTTGTTCCAGGCCGGCATGAACGACGGGTCCGTCTCCACAATTTCTTTCAACGTCTCCAGTGCCTCTAAAAAGCGCCCTTCTTCCAGGCTTTGACGAGCTCGTTCGTGTTTGCTGTATACGTCCTCGCGGTCACCGGGAAGGAAGTGGCGCGGCGGCATGTCCAGTTCAAAGTAAATATAATCGAGCAGTTCTTCCGCTTCGAGCCGATATGGGCCGTTTTCATCCGCTTGCAGGTAACGGATCGCCATTTCTTCCGCCATCTGGTAGTCTTCCAGATTGGCGTAATTGTTGGCCATGTAAAAGTATACTTCCACCATGGACGAATCGTACTTTTCGATAATTTCATACAAGACGTCGTTTGATGCTTCAAATTGCCCCGTTTCTGCCAAAACACTGGCCAGGTGGCAGTGGTATTCGGCATTGGTAGGCTCCAGCTCGATTGCCCGGCGAAAGCAGCGAAGGGCCTTCTTGTAATCGTAGCGATGCAGGGAACGAAGACCTCGCTCCACAAAGAATTCCGGATCTTGCATGAAGTCAACAACGGTGGCTTTGATGATACCCTTGTTATGTTTCATAGAACCTCCAACATCCCGGGAGCAGTACTCCATGTATCGTACCAGAAGCTCTCCCGCGCCACAAGTTGATTCGGCCGGCAAAGTGCTTGGCAACCAGCCAATAAAGCAGGAAACACCACTGGCTTTACAGCGAGTGGTGTCGTCTATCCGTTGTATCAATTGTGTAAAACGAAAATGGAGCGGACGACGGGTCTCGAACCCGCGACCTTCGCCTTGGCAAGGCGACGCTCTACCAATTGAGCTACGTCCGCACTGGTGAGCCATGAAGGACTCGAACCTTCGACCCTCTGATTAAAAGTCAGATGCTCTACCAACTGAGCTAATGGCTCACAATATGGTGGCTCGGGACGGAATCGAACCGCCGACACGAGGATTTTCAGTCCTCTGCTCTACCAACTGAGCTACCGAGCCGCTTTGATTGTAGATGGCGGAGCTGACGGGACTCGAACCCGCGACCTCCGGTGTGACAGACCGGCGTGAACTCCAGCTTCACCACAGCTCCGTGAAAAAAACCTTCATTCCTTGAAAACTGGACATGCATGGTGCAAAGGATCATTGGAGTGGATAAGTCCTCGACCGATTAGTATTCGTCAGCTCCACGCGTTACCGCGCTTCCACACCGAACCTATCAACCTCATCGTCTTTGAGGGGTCTTACCAGCTTGACGCTGTGGGAAGTCTCATCTTGGAGGGGGCTTCACGCTTAGATGCTTTCAGCGCTTATCCCGTCCGCA
>NZ_SDLF01000120.1:0-510 GCF_013096935.1 Brevibacillus sp. MCWH
CCACTGCGTTATCTAACGCTTTTGCGTTTTGTACCGCATCACCAACACCCATGTTGATGACGATTTTTTCGATTTTCGGAACTTGCATCACAGATTTATAGTTAAACTTGCTCATCAGAGCAGGAACAACTTCTTTCAAATACTTTTCTTTAAGGCGGTTCATTTGAGTACCTCCCTTCCTCAGTCACTTCATTATTTGTCTAAAATTTCACCATAACGTTTCGCATAGCGAACTTTTTTACCGTAAACTACTTTGTATCAAACAAGAGTTTGTAATCATGTTTTTGGATCAAGAGGCATTACGTTTGATACGTGGATTGGCGCCTCTTGGCTGATGATGCCGCCTTGTGGATTTGCTTGAGAAGGTTTTACGTGTTTTTTCACGATGTTTACACCTTCAACAAGCACTCGGTTTTTCTTTGGAAACGCAGCAAGAATAACGCCTTGTTTTCCTTTATCTTTACCAGAGATCACTTGTACTTTATCACCTTTTTTTACATGCATCTGAAT
>NZ_SDLF01000121.1:0-510 GCF_013096935.1 Brevibacillus sp. MCWH
AAACAAAAAAATCAGCTCCAGCATTATTAGCAATAAGAGGACGTTTACTAAGATCTACATACACATCGGTAGTTCTAACCATTACTACTTTAACACCATATTCTTCTAAAGTTTTCTTAACGCTAAAAGCAGTTTTTAGTGCAATCGTTTTTTCAACGATATTACCTGAAACAGCACCCGGGTCATGACCTCCATGACCAGCATCTTACCTAACTATAAATGTTTTATTCATTATTGTACACCTCTCTTAGGTGTTATTATTATATTGTTTAATCTTAAAGATTTACCATTTCTACATATAGTTTAGGTCCATATTTTTCAACAATATCTTCTAAAATATACTGGTTATTTATATATGCTCCATTAACTACTGAAATTACATTATATATAAAATAAGCAAAGTGTTCTAAAGCTAATAAAGCAGAAGCGTCATACATAGAAATGAATTTTTCTAAATATCCGCGCACTGTTAAATCGTCCATTTTCAAAGATAACTCTTTTTTAGTAGCT
>NZ_SDLF01000122.1:0-506 GCF_013096935.1 Brevibacillus sp. MCWH
ATATTAAAGTGTCTTACGACCGAATTCAGCATTCTTAACAATAAATTCACCTTGAACAGGTAACAATTCAGTTGTCAAGTAACGGCTTGTTCCCATGATGTTAGGAGTTAATGGTGTATTAGGGTTACGATAAATGTTCTCGATATTTAAGCTGTATTTATAATGCTTAAACGTAATAACCTCTTTGCTTAGAGGGAATGCTACGATACGCAATCCTTTTTCACGTGGAACTTTCATAGTAGATACCACGTGGATACGGTTTTTATTAGCTGTCATTACACCGAAACGGTAGTCTAATTGAATACCACCGATTTTTGTATCTTCGTCAATTACCCATTTAACATCGTCTTGAATCAATGTCACTACTGCTGGGTTTCCGTAAACGACGAACATAATGTCGTTAGTTTTTAATTTCTCTTTGAGTGTATCAATCTCACGATTTAAGAAGTATTTCAACTCGCTGTAAATCCATTGAGAAGGAGTTACAAACACGTTGGATGGTGGTA
>NZ_SDLF01000123.1:0-505 GCF_013096935.1 Brevibacillus sp. MCWH
TACAAACTTCTTTAGATATAAACATAATAATTTCTCTCGGAACATTATTTTCTAAATAAGTGTCGATATAAAAAGGTAAGTTTTGTCTCACTCTATTTTTAAAATACATAGCGTTGTTTAGTTGCTCCATTTGTGTTTCTACGATGATAGTAACATCAAAAAACATTTTTATTCTATTCAATAAATATCTAACATGAAGACCTCTTTTATTATCTTCAATAAAAGGTTGTAAATTTCCAAAATCTCTATCATAAAAATTATCAGTTATCCTAGTAGTTAATAAAGTTCCATTCATAAATACATCATTATTCATAATGTCTACTCTAGGTCTTACTATAAGCATAGGTTTTTTCTTTTTTATGAAGTTTTTATTTTTTGTTTCAAATACACTAAAATGTCTATATGCCATAGTCGATGAAATGTTTACTGTATTAAAATAATTTTTAGGAAACAAGTTTTTTATATATTCCGTCACAAATGCTGTTACGTTTCCAAAAGTATGTGC
>NZ_SDLF01000124.1:0-504 GCF_013096935.1 Brevibacillus sp. MCWH
TTTCCTTGCTTGTCTTTCAAGAACTTACGTTCGAAAGCTACCTTTACAATTGATTTGCTAGGCACTTCCGTCATAATAATATCTTTAGAGTGACACTCTAAATAGTTCTTTTTAAGAACAGGAAGAGTTAAACCTACGATAGGTGAAAGTTGACCTACTGAAGAATACTCACGAATAATTTCTAAAGCACTGTTCTCAAAGAGTTGCTCTAGTTTGCTAGGATGAAGTGCTAAATATGTGTCTTGAATACTCTCTTCAAGAACATCTCCAATTAGTTTTTGCTTGTAGTCTTCACGAAGAGGGTCAACTTTTAATACTTTGATTAAATCATCAATGGCGTCTAATTGGTAAGCGCCACGGAAACTCTCTAGCATAGATTTGACGCCATCTTTAAATTCAGCATTTCGGTCGATACTAAAAGAACCAATAATTTTTGCATGTTGTTGTTCCATATCTAAGTAATCGTACATGCTTTTGCACATCCTTCCTTTAATTTTTTATTTA
>NZ_SDLF01000125.1:0-497 GCF_013096935.1 Brevibacillus sp. MCWH
GTTTATTTATAGGATAATTTCCATTATAAAATTCTTTTATTCCTTCCTCAAAGTACTTCTTTAGATCACTTGCATTTTTAACATAAAAAATACCTCTCTTACCTAGCCTAGGTCTAGGGGTTGCTTTAGGAATCATATATAAAGTAAACTGAATTTTTTTCCATTTTATTTTGTTTTGTAATTTAATTCTACCAATAATATTTTCCATATTCTTTTCATTTATTTTCAACTTCTTTAATATATAAGCAAATCTTTCATTATATTCTTTTGGTATATCATTATATTTTTCGAAATATCTCTCCAAATCTTTTTTTATGCTCATTTTAACACCCTTTCTAAAATTTCCATAATCCTTCTACACTATTTCTAACATTTTGTACAACGTCATTTATAATATTAAACGGAATATCTTTAACAGACGTTAATACTGTCATAATAATAGCCCACCATTTTTCCATAAACGCAGGTTGTGTAATATCAACACCACATGTTATAGC
>NZ_SDLF01000126.1:0-484 GCF_013096935.1 Brevibacillus sp. MCWH
ATAAAGAACTCATTCTATCTCTTACAGATCATTTTTCAAATTCTCATGATTTTCATCCTTATTTATCTAATACAGCAAACTCTTTCGAATTATCAGATGAGTTTATTAAAACGGTTGAACATGGGGAAACATTAACAGGTTATAAAGTTCAATACGGAAAAAATAACATAGAGTCCAATAGTTCAGGATCTTTTTCTATCAGTTACATTGACGATGCTGAATTTAATATTTATAAAACTCATAAAGCATGGATAGAGTACATTAGTAGGGTTTATAGAGGTGAAGTGACTCCTAAAAGAGATTATATTCAAAAGAAAATTTTAGATTATACTGTTAGTGTTTACTATTTTATATGCGGACCTGACGGTGAGACAATTTTATTTTGGTCAAAATATTTTGGTGTATTCCCTACTAACACTCCTTCTAGTGCAAGTAGTTGGTCTAAAGGATCTAGTGTTAAATTACCTGAATTTACTATAAACTA
>NZ_SDLF01000127.1:0-481 GCF_013096935.1 Brevibacillus sp. MCWH
CGATAATGGTGAATTTGTGATTTACCACGATGGGGAAAAAGTGAAGGTCGGTCGCGGGGTGACATCGCTCGTTACGACCACGCAAGATAAGGGAGACGATTTCAAGAAAATTAAAATCGTCGATATCCTCGATCTCATGTATATGGACATTCGTAAGACGATTGAGGATAAGTATATCGGCAAATATGCGAACAGCTACGAAAACAAGGTGCTGCTCATTCAAGCCATTAATGCGTACTATGAGCAGCTAGAGATTGACGGGCTACTCGACACAGGAAAAAATAGTGCAGAAATTGATTTAGATGCACAACGAGTTTACTTGCGGTCGATTGGCGTTGATGTGGATTCAATGAAAGATCAACAAATTAAAGAAGCAAATACAAGAGATAAGGTATTTTTATTGTCACGTGTACGTCCTCTTGACGCTATTGAGGACATCGACATGAAAGTGCTAATTTAGGGAGGTGCTGACGAATGGAAC
>NZ_SDLF01000128.1:0-480 GCF_013096935.1 Brevibacillus sp. MCWH
ATATGGTAAACCTATTAAAAGTTTTACTAATGGTACTGTAGTATATTCGGGATGGGGTAGACCGGGAACAGGTTATAATAACTATGGTAAAGTAGTTGCTATAAAAGATGAATATGGGCAAACACACGTTTATGCACATTTAAGCAATATTTCTGTAGGTTTGGGAAGTAAAGTTAAAGCTGGTACTGTAATTGGACATGAAGGAAGTACTGGTCGTAGTACTGGAAGCCACTTGCACTATGAAATTAGACGTTCAGGATACGGTACTGATGTTAATCCTACAGCTTATTTAAAAGGTTATAAAGGAGACCCTAATTTTAAACCAGAGATTATTGCTAGCGGTGATTCTTCAGGTTCAGACGCTTCTATTCAAATAGGTTCTATGATGACACCTTCATTATTAGGTGGATTACCAGAGTTTATGCCAGAATCGCTAAATGTATTCAATAAAATACCATCACTTGCAGAGCAATATTTAAC
>NZ_SDLF01000129.1:0-477 GCF_013096935.1 Brevibacillus sp. MCWH
TTGATGACCGGCAAAAAAAAACCTGCGCATCTGCGCAGGCTGGTGTAATTCATGTGCTCAACCCGAAGTTGACTTCACCTATCAATACCTCTGGGATCACCACTTTAGCAACCTGAAGCCAAACGCCACCAGCGGTCAATCGCAACAGCGTTTCGCAAAGTGTAACCAAAGGTTTGCAATCTCTTTTTTTGTCTTACTTATTTGCGTTTGGCTCACATTCCCACGATGAAAACACGCCACCCCTTGAACCAACGGGCGTTTTCCGTAACACTGAAAGAATGTAAGCGTTTACCCACTAAGGTATTTTCATGGCGACCATAAAGGATGTAGCCCGACTGGCAGGCGTTTCAGTCGCCACCGTTTCCCGCGTCATTAATAATTCACCTAAAGCCAGTGAAGCTTCCCGGCTGGCTGTGCATAATGCAATGGAGTCTCTTAGCTATCACCCGAACGCCAACGCCCGTGCGCTGGCGCAGC